>RFZB01000053.1 GCA_009920915.1 Sphingomonadaceae bacterium
ACTGATCCAAAGCCTGCGGATTTTGGCTGGAAAACTTAAACAACTGCGCATCGGAAATACCAGTTAAAATAGCAAACAAAGCCCTAGCTGTAGAGAAGGTGGGTGCAAAACAGCGTTCAAAAAATACACCTCTTGTAGCTAGCGAATCAAAAAAGGGAGTAGTATTTAATGGATTACCACTCATGCTACTCTTGTACATACTAAAAGATTCACATTGTATCAGGACAATATTCGGCTTACTTTCTGTTGCTGTACTTCTAGGGCCAACTGATCTGCGATAAACAGGCCAATTAGTTTGCTTCCAACCCATCCAACTTCGCAAAACTGGATATAGCGCCCGAGCGCGGTCCTGGTTATAGTTGGGTTGACGCAAGCTTAATGTGCCCACAAAATTTTGAAGTGGGTTAATAGATAGATAGCTCAAAAAACTCTGTTGAAATCTAAAACTATCCTCCCTTTTTAAAGGCTGTGTGTTGAGTGAACCATGAATAAAAAGCACAAGGATAAATACCCCTGTGATAAAATGACTTCTTTTATGAGGAATACCCAACCCATCCGTTTGACTTATTACCTGCCAATGACTTTTATGATACATCCACCGAAAACTTAGCACAGCCGTAAGTAAGCCCAAGAGCATCCAAAGTAATGGATAGGTCTGCCAAATCATTTTAACTGAAATTGTAAAATCCTCAGCAAAATTCATGGCCCCAGCATCAAGAGGAGTTTGGTTATAGGAGAAGCTTCCAAAGCCCGCGGCGAAAAAAAAGAAAATAATAAAGGTGAGTATTGCCAAATACCATGTCCAATATCGCTTGTTTAAATCAGAGTAGAATGGAGAGAACCTGGGTTGAATACTCAACAATACAATGGGCAACAGCACAATAGCAATCCAACGGAGATCATACCGAAGCCCAAGCACAAAGGATGACATAGCCTGGTCCCAACCCATATCTGCAGGCCTAAACGCTAAAAATGTAAGAACGCGATAACAAGTAAAAAGTAGTAACAACAAAAAAAACAGGTTGATTACCCATAACAAGGTTTTGGGGAGTCTAAACAGTGACCTGAGCATAATGCAAAGAAACAACATAACTTAAACAGTAAGGCTCCTTACTTTTGTTTCTGGAATAAAGCTATTGGATTGGAAAAAATCGCTCAACTAGATCGTTGGCTGTTCAAGCAAATTAACACCGCAGGAGAAAATGCCCTTTTTGATTGGCTACTACCACCCTGGCGTACCCCGTCCTTCTGGATTCCCGCCTATGCAATTTTGCTTGCACTGCTGATTTACCGATTTAGACAAAAAGCAGCTTGGTGGATTTTTTTTCTGATTGCAACCGTAGGGTTGGTAGACCTTATTGGCAATCAGTTCTTGAAACAAACTTTTCAACGTCTTAGACCCTGTAATGAACCGTTGATGGCGGGTGAAGTATTCCTTCGAATTCCAGCTTGTGGAACAGGTTATAGTTTTATATCTAATCACGCTGCCAATCATTTTGCCATTGCCACCTTTATGTTTCTTACACTAGGTAAGTGGCTAGGAAAAACAGGATACTTGTTATTCTTTTGGGCTTTTGTAGTAGGCTATGCACAGGTATACGTTGGTGTTCATTACCCTGCAGATGTTTTAGCTGGCGCTGTAGTGGGAACTGCAGTGGCTGCATTGTTTGCAAGTCAATACAATAAACAGACTCGATTTGCTATCTTCGGTAGCGAAAACACGATTTAATACAGATGGATTTCATTATCCTAGGTGTCTTGATTTTTTTGAATGCTTTATTCTCTATGTCTGAAATCGCCTTGGTTTCACACCAAAATACTCCGGATATAACCCAGATAATGCCCGGAAACCTGAGGGTTCCGGGCGGCTAGATTGTGTGGAGACCAGTTCGCTGGACTGTTTGGCGGAGACGGAGGGATTCGAACCCTCGATACGGTTACCCGTATGACGCTTTAGCAAAGCGTTGGTTTCAGCCACTCACCCACGTCTCCGGCGCGTCTGGCTGGGGGCGCTATAGCGAGGGCCGGGGGCGGAGACAATGCCCTGTTGCATGAGAAATGTGATTCAGATGGGCGCAAAAGCGACTCATCTCATCGCTGCGCGCTTGCAGAGGCGTGAAAAGGCCTTTCAAGACAGATCATAAAATACGCAAAGGGAAGGCTTTATGCTCCGAATCTCCGTTTCATGGCCCGCAGTTTCAAACACGGCTAAGGCTATGGCGCTGGCTGGGCTTCTTGCCGTTCAAGCGCAGGCACAGACCGCTGGGTCAGTCTATGAAGTGCCCGCAGCCCCCGCCACGCCTGCGGCGCCCGTTGCGGCACCCGCGCCTGAGCCTGCGCCCGCGCCATCTGCACCTGCTGCCGCGCCAGAGGCCGCTGCGCCTGCGCCGACAGCAGCACCCGCACCCGCAGCGCCTGCATCCCCCGCCGAGACGTCAAGCGCCCAGGCGTCAACCACTCAGCCATCGCCCGCGCCACAAGCGGCACCGGGCACCGACAATGCTGCCGCTTCCCAAACAGCCGCCGCTCCGCAAGGGGCAGCAGAGGTGGCGGCGGCGGCCACGCACAATAAGGATGATCTGATTGGCGCGGCCGAAGGGGTGTTTGGCAAAGGGTCCAAGGGCCTTGCCGAAATGATTGAGAAAATCCTGAAAGATCAGGGTCAGCCCAATGCTTATGTTGCGGGCCGCGAAGTCTCTGGCGCGTTGCTCTTTGGCGTGCGCTATGGCTCGGGCACCATGGTGCATAAGGTGGAAGGCCAGCGGCCTGTTTATTGGACGGGTCCGTCGCTGGGCATTGATGCCGGGGGCGATGCCACCAAGACCTTTGTTCTCGTTTATAATCTCTATGACAGCCAAGATTTGTATGAACGCTTTGCCCAAGTTGAGGGCCGCGCCTATTTTATTGGGGGTCTGTCCGCCACTTATATGCGCCGCGGTGACGTGGTGGTGATCCCCATTCGCATGGGCGTAGGGATGCGCCTTGGCGCCAATATTGGCTATATGAAGTTCAGCGAAAAGGCGAAGTGGTTGCCGTTTTAAGGGGTCTCTGGCTGCAGGTTTAGTCGGCCAGCAGCCGCCAGCCCAAAGTTTCGCCGGCATGGAACGGCACTAGGCTGGATCCGGCGGCCGGAATGGCCATCGGCACGGTTTCGCCGCCGCGGACCAGCGTGATTGTGCTCTCGTTCACGGGCAGGCGATAAAAGGCCGGACCGTTCAAAGAGGCAAAGGCCTCCAGCTTGTCCAGTGCGCCGTCCTCGTCAAACACCGCGGCATAGCTTTCAATGGCGTAAGGCGCGTTGAAAATGCCCGCACAGCCGCAGGATGTTTCTTTCGTCTCAATGGCATGGGGGGCGGTATCCGTTCCCAGAAAGAATTTGGCCGCGCCAGATGTTGCCGCCTTGCGCAGCGCCAGCCGGTGTTTCTCGCGCTTAACAATGGGCAGACAATAGAGGTGCGGGCGGATGCCCCCCACCAGCATATCATTGCGGCTGATGTGCAAATGCTGCGGGGTGATGGTGGCCGCTACATTTGGACCCGATGATTGCACAAAATCCACAGCATCTGCTGTGGTGATATGTTCAAACACGGTGCGCAGGCCGGGGAAGTCTGCGGTAATGCGCGAGAAGATCCGCTCAATAAACACCGCCTCGCGGTCAAACACGTCGACATCATGGTCCGTCACTTCGCCATGGACGAGGAAGGGCATGCCAATTTTTTCCATCCGGGCAAGGACGGGGTAAAGTTTCAGGATGTCCGTCACGCCAAAGGCGGAATTGGTGGTCGCATTGGCTGGATACAGCTTGGCGGCGGCAAAAGCCCCACTTTCAAATCCCTGGGCCAGATCGTCCGCGTCCGTCGTGTCGGTCAGATAACAGGTGATCAGCGGTTCAAAATCGCTCCCTTGCGGCAAGGCCGCCAGAATGCGGGCGTGATAGGCGCGGGCCATTTCCGCCGTGGTGACGGGGGGCTTTAAATTGGGCATCACAATGGCGCGGCGGAATTGCCGGGCGGTATAGCCCACCACAGCGTTCAGCATATCGCCATCGCGCAGATGGACGTGCCAATCATCGGGGCGGCGGATGGTGATGCGGTCAGTCATGCAAACTCCGTCGAATCTAATGGCTTGGGATTCGCCTGATGCGCCCTTAAATGAAGCTTATGTCCAATACCATGCTTTCAGATCGCGCTGTCATCCGTTTGTCGGGAGAAGATGTGCGCGGCTTCCTTCAAGGCCTTGTCACCAATGATGTGCTGGGCACGCTGCCCGTTTGGGCAGGTCTGCTGACCCCACAGGGCAAGGCGCTGTTTGATTTCTTCATTTGGGCCGATGGCGATGATGTGCTGATAGATTGCGAAGCGGATCAGGCAGAGGCGCTTATCAAGCGGCTGTCGCTCTATCGGCTGCGCCGGCCCATTATCATTGCGCGCGATGATGCGCTTGCCGTCCATTGGGCGACGGCGGGGGAGGACGGTGTGCCCGATCCGCGCCTGCCAGAGCTGGGCCGCCGCTGGATTGCAGCCCCCGGCACACCGGCGAAAGGGTATCACGCACACCGCCTATCGCTGGGCGTGGCCGAAGGCGTGGCAGAGCTGGGGCAAGATAAAATATTGTGGCTTGAGACGAATGCCGCCGAGTTGAACGGCGTCAGTTTTACCAAAGGCTGTTATATTGGGCAGGAAAACACCGCCCGCATGAATTATCGGCAAAAGGTCAATCGGCGGCTTTTTGTCATGCCAGATGGCCGGGTGGAGCGGCGCGCCGTGACCGATCCGGGCGATGCGCTGATCCCCGCTTGGCTGGCCCCCAGCCTTGCTCAAGCCGCCAGTGACGGTTCAGCCGCGGACTAGGCCCGGCTCACTGATGCTCTGGCGTGCCTAAATTTTCGGCCTTTCGCTCGCCTGCGTCCCCGGCTACCGCCATAAGATACAGGAAAAGGGGCGGCAAAATGGGGGAATGGGTGGCAGGTCTGGGCCTCAGCTCGACGGCGATGGCCATATTGGCGGCCATAATTTTCGGCGCGGCGGTGGTCCGCGGCCTAACCGGCTTTGGCTTTGCGATTTTGGCCGTGCCACTGATGGGGTTGGTGATTGCGCCCACACAGGCCGTGTTGCTTGCCATAGTCCTTCAAATGCTGATTGGCCCTTTTGGCGTGGGCAAGGCCTTGGGCCATATTGATCGCACACTTGTGGGCGGCGTTGCCCTTGGCGCGATGATTGGCACGCCGCTTGGCCTATGGGCGCTGGCGCACACCCCGCATGATGTGGCCCGCCTGATGATTGCGGGCATTGCTGTTGGGTGTTTTGGCACATTCCTGATTAAGCGTGCGCCCACGCCCAGCACCGCGCCCGTGCATATTGCCGCAACGGGCCTGTCCTCTGGCCTGCTCAACGGCTTTGCAGCGATGCCGGGGCCGCCCGTTATCCTCTATTTTGTGCGTTCTGGGGTGTCCCCCATGGCGGCGCGCGGATCCATGATCCTTGTCTTTTTTGCAGCCGCCATTGCGGGCACCGTTACGGCGGCTTTGCGGGGCCTCTTGTCGTCCAATCTGCTGTGGCTGGCGGCGCTCGCGTTTCCGTTGATGCTGGCAGGCAATCATATTGGCGGGCGCTTTTTTGGCGTCGTGCCTGAACGCGTGTGGCGCGGCCTTGTTATTGCGTTGCTCTGCGTGGCGGCGATTGGCGCTCTGACCAAGTTGTAGGCTTGACGCCAGCTTAACGCACCGCCAATCGGGCAAGGTAATCGAAAGGAACCAACAGCGTGGAACCGGTCAGCACGATCGAAGGCAAAGCCTATCCCTTTGGCCTTAAAAACATTGATACTGATGTCATCATTCCAGCCGAATGGCTGAAAACTGTCAGCCGCACTGGTCTTGGCAAAGGCGCGTTTGAGGCGCTGCGCAAAGACCCGGACAATATGTTTGACAGCGCAGACTATGCAGGGTCGCCAATCTTAATTGCAGGCGATAATTTTGGCTGCGGCTCTAGCCGAGAACACGCTGCTTGGGCCTTGGCTGATCTGGGCATTAAATGCGTTATTGCGCCCAGCTTTTCAGACATTTTCTCTGGCAACGCCTTTAAGAATGGCATTTTAACTGTCGTCCTGCCGCAAGAGGCGGTGGACCGGTTGTTAGAGGTGGCCAAAACGAACACGATCCATATTGATCTTGAAAATCAAATGGTCACCACGCCGTTTCAGGATCGCTTTCCGTTTGAGATTGATGCGTTCCGCAAACATTGCCTGACCAATGGCCTAGATGAAGTGGGTCTCACCTTGGCAATGGATGCAAAAATTTCAGCCTATGAAAGCCAAGCAAAGGCCGCCTGGCCGTGGCAAGCAGGAGCAGGAGCATGAAGGCATTATTGTCCAAGGCCGTTGGCGGCCCCGAAACTCTGGTTTTGGAAGAGGTGGCGGATCCCGTTGCGGGGCCGGGCCAGATTCTCGTCTCGGTGAAGGCCTGCTCGGTCAATTACCCTGATGTGCTGGTGATTGAGGATAAATATCAGTTTAAGCCGCCCCGTCCATTCGCGCCGGGCAGCGAAGTGGCTGGCGTTGTCGAGGCTGTGGGAGAGGGTGTCACCCAGTTTAAAGTGGGGGATCGCGTGCTCGGCGCCACGGGCAATAATGGTGGCATGGCCGAAAAGACGGTGCTGAATGCCGCTACCGCCTATTCCCTGCCCGTTGAGCGCAGCTTTGCCGAAGGGGCCGCGCTGATCCTGACGTACGGCACGTCGATCCACGCCTTGGTGGATCGTGGGCATATCAAGGCCGGTGATACTTTGCTGGTGCTGGGGGCTGCTGGCGGTGTCGGCTTGGCCGCTGTGGAACTGGGTGTGGCCTATGGTGCGCGCGTGGTGGCGGCGGTCTCATCCGAAGAAAAAGCGGCAGCTGCCCTCGCTTCTGGCGCGCATGAGGTGGTAATTTATGGCCGCGCGCCCTTTGATAAGGATCAGTCCAAAGCGCTGGCCGATGCCTTTAAGCAAGCCGTTGGCCCCAATGGCGCCAATATCATTTATGATGCCGTGGGCGGCGATTATGCGGATCCTGCCATTCGCTGCATGGCGTGGGAGGGGCGCTATCTTGTCGTTGGCTTCCCAGCCGGCATTCCGCGCCTGCCGCTCAATCTAACGCTGCTCAAAAGCTGTGATGTCTGCGGTGTGTTCTGGGGCGCGTTTACCATGCGTGATCCTGAGGCAAATCGCGCTCATATCGCTGAGCTGTTCCGCCTGTGGAAAGAAGGCAAGATCAGCCCGCGTGTGACTGATACCTTCCCGCTGGAAAAGGGCGGCGATGCCATTGCAAAAATGGCGCGGCGTGAAGCCATTGGGAAGTTGGTTGTAACGATTGACTAAGGCCTGTTGTCGCTGGGCTGGTTGAAGCTGGCCCAGCCCGACCTTATGTTGATAAGGCAGGCTTTGGCTGCGCATATGCTGTCCAATAAAGGATTGATCGATGACGACGTTTGACAACCGCGAAGCGGCTTTTGAAAACAAATTCGCGCATGATCAGGACATGGCGTTTAGGATCACGGCGCGGCGCAACAAGCTGCTGGGTCACTGGGCTGCGGCACGTATGGGGCTGACCGAGGCTGAGACGGATGCCTATGCCAAATCTGTTGTTCAGGCTGACTTTGAAGAAGCGGGCGATGAAGATGTGATCCGCAAATTGCTGGGGGATTTGATTGCCGCAGGCGTCGATACCAGCGATGAGGAGGTGCGTCAGGCGCTTGCCGATCAAGAGGTAGAGGCCCGCCGCCAGTTAATGGAAGCAAAATAGCTCATGCCAATGGCGGCAGCCGATATTGAGGCCATGATTTTGGCGGCGTTCCCCGATGCGCAGGTTGAGATTACCGATCTTGCCGGTGATGGCGATCATTATGCCGCGCGCGTGGTCAGTTCTGCCTTTAAAGGCCTGCCGCGCGTGCGCCAGCATCAGGCCGTTTATGCAGCACTTGGCGGACGCATGGGGGGCGAATTGCACGCCCTGCAATTGACGACGGCCACCCCCGACTAAGGAGTTTGGTAAACATGACCGATACGAACACCCGGATAAGCGAAATTGTGAATGGCAATGATGTTGTGCTGTTCATGAAAGGCTCGCCGCTTTTTCCGCAATGTGGCTTTTCCAGCCGTGCCGTTGCCATTTTGGATCGTCTGGGCGTGGAATATGCCAGCGTTGATGTGCTGCAAGATGCTGAAATTCGCGTCGGCATTAAGGAATTTTCCGATTGGCCAACCATCCCCCAGCTTTATGTAAAGGGCGAATTTATTGGCGGCTCGGACATCATGATGGAAATGTATGAAGCCGGTGAACTGGGCGAATTAATGGCCGAACAGGGCGTCGCCTCGGCCAGCTAAGCGCGCTGTTCAGATTGGGTTCACCCGCCCAGCGCAATAGTGACTTTACAGCTTCTGCCATCGCTCCCGGCAGATATGTTCCCGCATCAGCCTAACCCCAAAGGCTGATGCAGCCGGGGGAGGCGCCGGGTTCCATCCCGCTCTGGCGCCTCCCCGGCTCCCCTATCCTAAATTTCCTGCATCTACCGACCCCTGGGCCTAGGCTGGCATTGAATATCGCCTGCGCCTGCGCCACATGGGCTGCATGAACGTGCCAGATCTTTCGAATGAGCCTTATGCCCAAGCGGTGCAGATTAGCCCGCTTGTCCGGCGGGTGCTGGCGCATAATCCCTCGCCCTTCAGCTACACGGGCACGCAAACCTATATTGTCGGGCAGGGTGAGGTTGTCGTGATTGATCCCGGCCCTTTGGGCGATGATCCCGCCCATGTGGAGGCGCTGATCCGCATTCTGGCGGGGGAGCGGGTGGTTGCCATTCTATGCACGCACACGCACCGCGATCATTCCCCGGCTGCCGCACCTTTGGCCGCGGCCACGGGGGCACCCATTATTGGCTGTGCGCCTTTGGTGCTGGAAGATTATGGCCCGCGCGCCGATGCCAGCTTTGATGCCACCTACGCGCCGGACCGCGTGCTGGGCGATGGCGATCAGGTGACCGGCCCCGGCTGGACGATCACAGCGATTGCCACGCCCGGCCACACCTCCAACCATCTTTGCTTCGCGCTGGAGGAAGAGGCGGCGCTCTTCACGGGCGATCATGTGATGGGCTGGTCCACCTCCGTTGTCTCGCCGCCCGATGGCGATATGGCCGCCTATATGCGCAGCCTAGGCCTGCTGATGACACGCGAGGACCAGATTTATTACCCGGCCCATGGCGCGCCGATTGAAACGCCGCAGCGGCTTGTGCGCGGCATGATGGGCCACCGCAAACAACGTGAGGGTCAAATCTTACGCCTCTTGGGTGAGGGCGTGGGCCATATCCCCGATATGGTCGCCCAAATGTATAAAGGCGTTGATAAAAGGCTGCATCCAGCCGCAGGCCGATCTGTCCTGGCGCACCTGATTGATTTACGAGACCGTGGCTTGGTGACAGGGGCCGAGGCGGATTGGGTCCGCATGGATGCCCCGCACAGCAAAGAGGAAACCGCATTATGACAGCCCAATCGGGCATTTTGGCTGGCGTCGATATTCGCGCTGAGATTGATCGCCTCCGTAAAGAGCGCAATGCCATCATCCTCGCCCATTATTATCAGCGGCCTGAAATTCAGGATCTGGCCGATTATGTGGGCGATAGTCTGGAATTGAGCCGCAAGGCGCAGGCGACCAATGCTGATGTCATTGCCTTTTGTGGCGTCCGCTTCATGGCCGAAACGGCAAAAATCCTCTCGCCCGAAAAAACCGTGATCCTGCCGGATATGGATGCTGGGTGCAGCCTTGAGGATAGCTGCCCGCCTGATCAGTTTGCCGCGTTCCGCGCCGCCCACCCGGATCACATCGCGCTGACCTATATCAACTGCTCAACCGAAGTTAAGGCGCTGTCTGATATTATCGTTACAAGTTCTTCTGCTGAAAAGATTTTATCGCAAATTTCGGCAGATCAAAAAATTATCTTTGGCCCCGATAAGCATCTGGGCGGCTATCTGAAGCGCAAGCTCAATCGCGATATGCTGCTCTGGCCCGGCGTCTGCATTGTGCACGAGGCGTTTTCCGAAACGGAGCTGGTAAAGCTGAAGGCGCAGCACCCCGGCGCCCCTGTGGCGGCGCACCCCGAATGCCCGGCGCATATTGTCGATCATGCTGATTATGTTGGCTCGACCAGCGGCATTTTGGACTATGCCAAGCAGATGCCCGGCGACACGCTGATTGTGGCGACTGAGCCGCACATCATCCACCAGATGCAATTGGCGATGCCGCACAAGAGTTTCATTGGCGCGCCGGGGGCGGACGGCAACTGCAACTGCAATATCTGCCCCTATATGGCGCTCAATACGCTGGAAAAGCTGTACATTGCTCTGCGCGATCTGACGCCACAGGTGCATATTGAGGAAAGCCTGCGCCTTAAGGCCAAGCAAAGCCTTGACCGGATGCTGGAGATGGCCGCCAGCACCGTGGGGCAGGGGGATTTGGGGGCGCGGTAAACGCTGGCACTCACTTGCACTAGTGCATCATATGCACTATTCTATGCCCTATGGTCACGCTCACTCGAGGCCCGAACTGGAAAATCTCGGTCTATGGGCGGGACCATGGCGTGCCGCATTACCATATTGAAGGGCCCGGCTTTCGCTGTTCGGTTTCAATAGCGACGGGTGAGGTGATGATCGGCAGTGCGCCTGCTGGCGTTTTGCGGCAGGCGCGCGCATGGGCTGCGGCCAATAGGGCAACCTTAACCGCCATCTGGCAGGAGTTGAATGGATGAGCATGGATAAGATGCGGACCATCACCGCCGTCGACGCGCGCGAGGCTGGCTGTCTCTGGCTGCGGTGGTCGGATGGCGAGGAGGTGACGCTGGACGTGTCCGACCTTGTATCACATACGCTCAACATTGGCACTGCGTCGGTGGGGGAGTGGGGGCATAGCCTTGTCTGGCCCGATGGGGCCGAATTGGGGGCTGACCGGCTTTGGCTCGAAACGCTGTCTGCCAAGGGGCGTGAGGATTCCCGGCAGTTTCTGGAATGGCGGCTTCGCAACGGCCTGTCGCTGTCCAAAGCGGCAGAGGCCCTTGGCCTGGCGCGGCGGACTGTCGCATATTATTCCAATGGCGATCGGCCAGTGCCCAAGGCCATTTTGCTGGCCTGCCGAGGGTGGGAGGCAAGTGAGGCATTGCTGCACGCAGCGTGATCTAAAGTGTGGCCTATCAAACAATTCTGATACCTGCGCGTAGCTTAAATAGAGAGCCAGCCTCTACAAACCCCTTTCCTACGCCCCCCAATTTCGCCTAGCTGGGCATTATGCTGATGCCGCGCCTCGTGTCTGATCTCACTCCAAACCGCCGGTTTTTGGAAAATGAGGGTTTTTCGGGCGTACAGGGCCTCAACTTCCTCCACTTCCAGCCTTGCGAAAGCCATTTGAATGTCTTTTGACCTCCCCCATTTTGATCTTGATGCCTTTGTCCGTGCGACTTTGGCGGAGGATTTGGGGCCGTCTGGCCGCGATGTCACGTCGGACAGCGTGATCCCGGCGGCGGCGCGCTTTGCGGGCGTGATGGACAGCCGCGATGCAATTGTGGTGGCGGGTCTGCCAATTGCGGCGGCCTTTTTTCGACATTTGGATGCCGAAATGCACGTTGAGATTTTGGCGGCAGAAGGCAGTGCGCAGCCGCGTGGGGCGCATTTGATGGCGCTGTCGGGCAGGGCGCGCGCGATGCTGACGGCAGAGCGGTCTGCGCTCAATATTGTCCAGCATCTTTCTGGCATTGCCACACTGACGCGCGCGTATGTGGAGGCGATTGCGGGCACGGGCTGCACATTGCTTGATACGCGCAAAACCATCCCCGGCCTGCGCGTGCTGGAAAAATATGCCACGCGCATGGGCGGCGCGACCAATCATCGCATGGGGTTATGGGATGCGGCGATGATTAAGGATAATCATGTGGCCGTGGCAGGCGGCGTGGCAGAGGCGGTGCGCCGCGCGCGCGATGCCGGGGTAGAGCGGATCATCCTAGAGGTGGATCGGCTCGATCAGATTGAACCCGGCTTGGCGGCGGGCGCCACGCATTTGCTGCTCGATAATATGGATGCGTCCCTGGTTAATGGTCTCCACGGCATGAGCATTCAAATCCACTCCCACCACTTGAAA
>RFZB01000054.1 GCA_009920915.1 Sphingomonadaceae bacterium
CGGCCCCCCCGCGCCGGCCCGCTCGTCGCCTCGAGACCCTCGGAATCGGGAAGACGGCTCCAGCCGGTGAACGACTCATGCTGAGAATCTGCCAACACTTTTGCTGCAGAGCCCTATCGTCATGACCCGCTCACACACCTTTTCGAGTCTGTGCGCGGGCTTTCTTGAGCGGCTGAGCTATCAAACCCTAGATGCCACGCGTGCTGAGGATTTTCCGGCACTTGCCGAAAAAGTTGGCACGCCGCGCCATGGCGTTGCCATGTTTTTGTCCACCGCGCCGTCTTTGTTTGAACAGACTATTGCCGGGCTGTCTGCTTGTGGTCTTGCATCTGGGACAAGCCGAATTGGCTTGGAAAAGCCGTTAGGGACCAGCCTTGAGTCCAGCGCGCTCATTAATGATGCCGTTGCCCGGGTGTTCAGTGAAGACCGGATTTTCCGGATCGACCATTATCTGGGCAAAGAAACGGTGCAGAACCTGTTGGCCCTGCGCTTTGCCAATATGTTGTTTGAGCCGCTGTGGAATGCCAGCCATATTGACCATGTTCAGATAACAGTGGCCGAAACTGTGGGGCTGGAAGGGCGCGTTGGCTTTTACGATGGCGCGGGTGCCCTGCGGGACATGGTCCAAAACCATATGCTGCAATTGCTTGCTTTGGTGGCCATGGAGCCGCCTGCCAGCTTTGATGCAACGTCCATCCGGGATGAGAAGGTAAAGGTTCTCCGCTCTTTGCGTGACTTGCAGGCGGGCGACAGCGTGACGGGGCAATATCGGGCTGGTGCGATCCATGGAGTGGCCGTCCCCGGCTATGATGACGAACTGGGCCGCGCCTCGGATACAGAAACCTTTGTCGCCCTGCGGGCGCATGTTGACAATTGGCGCTGGAAGGGCGTGCCTTTTTATCTGCGCACGGGAAAACGCTTGCCCGAACGAAAGACAGAAATTGTCATTCAGTTCAAAGCTGTCCCGCACAGCATTTTTGCCAAACAAGGCGCCAAGGCAGAGCCAAACCGGCTTATCATTGGTATTCAGCCACAAGAAAATATCCGCTTGTCCGTCATGGCAAAAAGCCCGGGTTTGGATCGAGGCGGCGTGCGCCTGAGAGAAGTGCCGCTTGATATCTCGATGCCCAATGCCTTTGCCGGGGCTAAGCGCCGTATAGCCTATGAGCGCTTGTTGCTTGACCTGATTGAGGGCGATCAAACCTTGTTTGTCCGCCGAGATGAGGTGGAAGCTCAATGGCAATGGATAGACTCGATCCGTGCCGGATGGGCAGAAAATGGTCTTGATCCAAAGACTTATACGGCAGGAAGCTGGGGCCCATCTTCTGCAATTGCGCTGGTAGAGCGCGATGGAGTGACGTGGCATGACTAAACTGAACCCCGCGATTGAACGGGTGACAGCGCGGATCATTGAGAAAAGTCGGGCTGGGCGACAGCGCTACCTTGATCTGATTGCGCGTGAGGCTGACACGGGGCTTGGCCGCCCGCGTTTGTCTTGTGGCAATTTGGCACATGGCTTTGCCGCGGCGGAGGAGGATAAGGCGGTGATCAAAAACGGTCACGCGCCCAATCTTGCCATTGTAACGGCCTATAATGACATGTTGTCCGCGCATCAGCCCTATGGTCGTTATCCTGAAGCCATTAAGCTGTTTGCGCGCGAAGTTGGCGCAACGGCACAAGTGGCGGGTGGTGTCCCTGCGATGTGCGATGGCGTGACTCAGGGCCAGCTGGGCATGGAATTGTCGCTCTTTAGTCGCGACACAATCGCCATGGGTACTGCCGTCGCGCTGAGCCATGCGATGTTTGAAGGCATGTTGCTTTTGGGCATTTGCGACAAGATTGTCCCCGGCCTGTTGATCGGCGCGCTGCGCTTTGGCCATTTGCCGGCCATTTTGGTACCCGCAGGGCCAATGCCGTCGGGCCTGCCTAATAAGGAAAAGCAGCGCATTCGCCAGCTATATGCAGAGGGTAAAGCCAGCCGGGCAGAATTGCTGGAGGCTGAATCCGCGTCTTACCACAGCCCCGGGACATGCACCTTTTACGGCACGGCCAATTCCAATCAGATGATGATGGAAGTTATGGGCCTCCACATGCCGGGCGCGGCATTTGTAAACCCCGGCACGAAATTGCGGACTGAATTGACTCGTGCGGCAACGCATCGCGTGGCGGCCATTGGTCGCCATAGTGATGATTATCGCCCACTGGGTCAGTGCGTTGATGAAAAGGCAATTATCAATGCGTGTGTCGGCCTGCTGGCAACTGGCGGATCGACCAACCATGCAATTCACTTGCCTGCAATTGCCCGTGCCGCGGGGATTTCAATTGATTGGCAAGATTTAGATGAGCTGTCGGCTGCGGTTCCGTTAATCGCTCGGGTGTATCCCAATGGGTCGGGTGATGTGAATCATTTCCACGCCGCAGGTGGCATGGGCTTTGTGATCCGCGAGTTGCTTAATGCAGGTCTGCTCCATCGCGACATTATGACAGTCGCGGGCAATGACTTAACGGCCTATGGCCAAGAGCCTGTTTTGCAGGACGACCAATTGGCGTGGCAGGATGCGCCTGCGACCAGCGGTGATGAGACAATGCTCCGTACCCCCACCAATGCGTTCCAGCCGGATGGTGGAATGCGTCTTGTGCAGGGTAATCTGGGCCGTGCAACTTTCAAAACCAGCGCCGTTGAGATGGATCGTTGGACCATTGAAGCCCCGGCGCGGGTTTTTGAAAGCCAAGAGGCGGTTTTGGCGGCGTTTAAAGCGGGGGAGCTGGAGCGCGATGTTGTTGTGGTCGTTCGCTTTCAAGGGCCGCGCGCCAATGGCATGCCAGAACTGCATAAATTGACCCCGGCTTTGGGCGTCTTGCAAGATCGTGGGTTCCGCGTTGCGCTTGTCACCGATGGGCGTATGTCTGGAGCAAGCGGGAAAGTGCCTGCCGCCATCCATTTAACGCCAGAAGCGCTTGGCGGCGGACCTCTTTCTCGTGTGCAGGATGGTGATGTTATCCGCCTGTGCGCGCGCACGGGACGCTTGGAGGTTTTGGCCGATCTTGGCACCCGGACGCCCGCTGAATCCGCGATTATTCCAGACGGAACGGGCCGAGAGATATTTGCCATGATGCGTTTGGGGGCGGATGGGGCAGAACAAGGTGGCTCTGCGATGCTCGCCGCTGCGGGGCTGTGATGCAAATTGTTAGTGTCGATATTGGGGGCACGCACGCTCGCTTCGCGCTTGCTGACATTGACGGCGGCCGTGTCGTTGCCCTTGGCGAGGCTGTCACACTGCCCACGGCGGAACACGCCTCTTTTCAAACTGCGTGGGAAGCCTTTGGTGCCCAAATTGCGCAGCCTATGCCCAAGGCCGTTGCCATTGCCATTGCAGCCCCCGTGGCGGGCGACATCATTAAATTTACCAATAACCCTTGGATTATTCGGCCCGGCTTGATCCCGGTAAAACTGGGCGTCGATCGCTGGGTGCTGGTCAATGATTTTGAAGCCGTTGGTCATGCAGTCGCGCAGGCAGAGGCCGATCATTTCATTCATTTATGCGGTCCTGATGCGCCATTGCCAGCTAAAGGGACAATCAGCATCATTGGCCCCGGCACCGGTTTAGGTGTTGCCCATATCTGGCGGGGTCCGGCCGATTATCATGTTGTGGCGACTGAGGGCGGGCACATTGATTTCGCGCCGCTTGATGGAATTGAAGACGCCGTTCTAACCCGGCTGCGGAGCCGCTATCGCCGCGTGTCGGCAGAACGCGTGGTGTCTGGCCCCGGCTTGGTTGATATCTATGAAACCTTGGCCGGTATTGAGGGTCGTCCAGTTGTGCCCATGGAGGATAAGGCGCTCTGGGCGCTTGGAGCATCTGGCAAGGACAGCCTAGCAGCAGCTGCTGTTGATCGCTTTTGTCTGTCGCTTGGCAGCGTGGCTGGCGATATTGCCTTGGCGCAGGGCGGCAAAGGGGTGGTGATTGCTGGTGGCCTAGGCCTGCGAATTCGTGACACGCTGTTGCGATCTGGCTTTGCAGAACGGTTCCGCGCCAAAGGCCGTTTTGAAGCTCTGATGGCGTCGATCCCTGTTAAATTAATCACGCATCCGCAGCCGGGCCTGTTTGGCGCAGCGGCGGCCTTTGCAAAGGACCATGGTTAGTGCGCTCGATTGAAGCAATTATGCAAACATCTCCCGTCATTCCTGTGTTGGTGGTTGAGGAGGTGTCCCACGCAAAGCCGATGGCCGAGGCACTGGTCGCGGGCGGCCTGCGCGTCTTGGAAATTACCTTGCGGACGCCCTGTGCGCTCGAAGCTCTTCAGGAAATGAAGCAGGTGGAAGGGGCAATTGTCGGGGCAGGGACCGTTTTGAACGCCGCTGATTTGCGCGCCGCAATTGATGCGGGAGCAGAATTTATTGTTTCGCCGGGGCTCACAGAACCCTTTGGTAAAGCGGCGGTTGACTCTGGTATTCCTTTCTTGCCGGGCATTGCCAATTCGGGTGATATCATGCGTGGGCTAGATCTTGGCTTGCGGCACTTTAAATTCTTTCCCGCAATGGCTTCTGGCGGATTGCCTGCGCTTAAGGCTTTGGCTGGCCCCTTTGGTCAGGTGTATTTCTGCCCAACTGGCGGCATTACGCCGCAGACTGCCCCTGACTGGCTGGGCTTTGATCCTGTCTTATGTGTTGGGGGCAGTTGGCTTGTGGGTAAAGGCCGCCCGAATGCGGCTGAAATACGGGCGAATGCCCAAGCGGCCGCTGCACTCAGACAGCAAACCAGCTAGTTTCTGCGCTGGTGCAGTTGGCGTTCCCATGCCAGAGCGTGCGCAACAATTGTTTCAAGATCTTGATATTTGGGCTGCCAAGGCAAAAGCTCTAATATCTGGCGATTATCTGCCACCAGCGCGTCGGGATCACCGGGTCTGCGGGCTTCTACCTGTCGTTTCAACCTTACGCCCGATACACGATCAACGGCATCAAGCACTTCATTGACGGAAAAGCCTCGGCCATAGCCGCAATTGAGCACAAGGCTTTGCTGCGGAGTGGCAATCAGAGCTTCCAGCGCCAGCACATGCGCCTCGGCCAAATCAGCCACATGAATATAGTCGCGCACGCCGGTGCCATCCGGCGTTGCATAATCAGTGCCGTAAACACTTACATGATCACGTTTGCCAAGAGCTGCCTCTACGGCAACTTTTATAAGATGCGTTGCGCCTGCCGTAGATTGACTTGACCTTCCCGCTGGATCGGCCCCTGCAACGTTAAAATAGCGTAACGCACAGAAATTGAGTGCGTGTGCCTGCGCCACATCGGCAAGCATGAACTCTGTCATCAGCTTTGACATCCCATAGGGATTAATAGGCGCTTTGGGCGCATCTTCGGCAATGGGCACCGATTGCGGGATGCCATAGGTGGCCGCCGTGGACGAAAAGAGGAAATGTGAAACGCCCCCTTTCACGGCTGACTCCAGCAAAGTGCGCGTGTTTGCAGTGTTGTTCTTACAATATTTTAGGGGCTGTTGGACCGATTCTGGCACGATAATTGAGCCGGCAAAATGCACAATTGCTCCAATGCTATGCGCGCGAATTAGCGCATCCATTGCCGAGGCATCGCCAATATCCGCTTCAACAAAGGGAAGATTTTCTGGAACAGCCCAGCGAAATCCGGTTGAGAGATTGTCAACCACCACCACCGGCCAGCCTCTGTCTCGCAACGCAAACACAGCGTGGCTGCCAATATAGCCCGCCCCGCCAGTGACCAAAATGCACGGATTGGTTGGATTGTTCATTGTCGTCCCCTACGCAAATACTGGCCATGCCCCGCTGGTGAACATTGCGGGACGGCGAGGGGGGAGTATCGACGCTAGGGCAAGGTGCCGTCAAGCGCTCTGCCGAGGTCAATTTCGCTAAATGGCTTATGCAAAACGGCGGCAAATCCTAACCGGATCGCTTCTCGCTCTACGTCTTTGCAGCCATGGCCTGTCATTAAAAACGCTTTATGATTAGGATATTGCAAGCGAACTTGCTGCCACAGCGTAAAGCCAGTCATGCCCGGCATATTGAGGTCAAAAAGAAGAAGGTCTTTGCCTGTAAGGCGCGCTTGTTCAATAAAGTCCGCGCCGCTTTGATAGACATGCGGAGCATAGCCCAAGACTTTCAGGAGCAGCGCCAGTGAGTCGAGGACGTTCGGATCGTCATCGACAATGTGGACCAATTGTTTCTTGGCACTCGACCCCATGCACCTGTCCTGGTTAAGTGGCACGTCCACCAACGCCTCCGCGCAGCAAGGGGTAAAATTAACTCTGTTTTTGAGCAATTACGCAAAATTACCTACGCGGCAGGGCGGAAGCGGCCAAGCTGCCAGTCGGCATTGCAATATGCGCTCCCAGCGTCTTATGGCCGGATCCTTCCTTAAGTGATTCCCAGAAGGTAACTTTGGCAATGGCGACGACACATCATACCCGCATGCTGATCATCGGCTCCGGCCCTGCTGGCCTTTCGGCAGCGATTTATGGTGCGCGCGCCGGAATGCAGCCAATTGTCGTCCAGGGCCTGCAACCGGGTGGCCAGCTGACCATCACCACAGATGTAGAGAATTACCCGGGCTTTCGGGATGTTATTCAGGGGCCATGGCTCATGGAGGAAATGCAAGCGCAGGCTGAGCATGTTGGCACCCGCATGATCTGGGATATTATTTCTGGCATGGACTTATCACAGCGACCATTCCGTTTAACGGCGGATAGCGGGGATGAGTTTTTTGCCGAAACATTGGTGATCGCGACAGGCGCGCAAGCGCGTTGGCTTGGCCTTGAGAGCGAATCCGCTTTGCAGGGTAAGGGCGTCTCAGCCTGCGCAACATGTGATGGCTTTTTCTATCGCGGCAAGAAAGTGGTTGTTATTGGCGGTGGCAATACGGCGGTTGAAGAAGCCTTGTACCTGACGAACCATAGCCAAGACGTTACTTTGATCCATCGTCGGGATAGTCTGCGGGCTGAGCGGATCCTGCAGGAACGGCTTTTCGAGCATCCCCATATTAAGGTGCTTTGGAACAAGACCGTGGATCGCTTTGTCGGGGGTGGTGAGCCCGAGGTTCTAACGGGCTTGGATTTGCGAGATACAGTCACCGGAGACATCTCACACATCCCAACGGATGGGGCCTTTGTTGCGATTGGCCATAAGCCTGCGACCGAAGTTTTTGCAGGCCATTTGCCAATGGACTCTGAGGGATATCTGCTTGTTGAACAGGGCAGCACCCGCACCTCTATTCCGGGCGTTTTTGCAGCGGGCGACGTCACAGATAAAGTCTATCGCCAAGCTGTTACGGCAGCGGGCATGGGCTGTATGGCTGCTTTAGATGCTGAACGCTATCTTGCAGAAGCTGAGTTTACAGCCGCGCAGGCGGCCCGAGCTGCTGCGCAATAGGCTGTTATTGGCAGCCTATTGCGTTTAGCGGCGCACAAAATTCATCTTCTCCTAACCTGATCTTCACCTCTTTGCGCCACAGCCGGACGCAAGGCTGAACCGCGTGTTCGGCCTCGTGTTCAACTGGGTGAGGCAAAAATGGTGCAGATCAAGCAGTCACGGCGCGGTGTGGCCTTCATGGCGGCAACGCTGGGCGTGGTGTGTCTGTTGAGCGGCTGTGCCCATAGGTCTGCCTCTACCCAGCTTGCACCTGCGACCTTCACGGCGCTGCAAGAAGGGCCGGGTGAAGATTATGTTATTGGGCCATTAGACACATTGTTGATCTTTGTCTGGCGCAACCCTGATTTATCAGTTCGCACCCAAGTCCGGCCTGGTGGCCGCATTACCACGCCGCTCATTACGGATTTGCCAGCCGTAGGCAAAACGCCGACTATGTTGGCGCAGGATATGAAACTTGCATTGTTCGAATGTATTCGCGACCCGCTGGTTTCGGTGACAGTTGAGGGGTTTGCGGGCACTTTTGGTCAGCAGGTCCGGATTGTAGGGTCCGCCACGCGACCAGCGGCCATTCCATACCGGCCCAAACCATGCTCGATCGCATTCAATATGCCGATTTGAAGATTTCCCTGCCCGGCGGCATTTTGACCAAGGTGGATCGCACGACCATGGCCTATGGCCTTGAAGTGCGTAGCCCTTTTCTCGATACCGAATTGGTTGACCTTGCAACTCAGTTGCCGGACGCGCTTCGGCTGCACGCTGGGCAGGGGAAATGGATTCTAAAATGGCGATGCAGGGGCTGCTGCCTAAGGCCGTGCGCCAGCGTCCAAAACTGGGCTTTGTGCCGCCATTGCTTGCCTGGTTTCGCGGGCCGCTGGCAGAGATTGCCTTGAGCCTTCGTCACGCGCCGTTCGTTACGGAAACGGGGTGGTTTCATGCGGCGTGGATTGAAGAAATTGCCCACGCCCATATCACGGGAAAGGCGGATTGGAGCCGCGCTTTATGGCAGCTTTGGATATTTAGTCAGTGGTTTGACCAGCATCTGGGGCTGGATAGCGCGCATCGACAAAATACAGGCCATCAGGTGGCGCATTAAACCCCAAGGCTGCCCGGTCCTTGGCATCTAAAGCAGCCTTCAGATCTGCCTTGGTCCATTTGCCTTGCCCCACAAGCACCAGGCACCCCACCATGGATCGCACCTGATGGTGCAGGAAGGACCGAGCCGCAACATTCACTTCAATCTCGTCGCCAAAGCGATCGACGCTCATTTTGTCGATCGATTTTACTGGGCTTGCTGATTGACAATGGACCGAACGAAAGGTCGTAAAATCATGAGTACCAACAAGGATTTGCCCGGCATCATGCATGGCCGCTGCATCTAAAGGCTGGACAACGCGCCACGCCCGTCCTTGATCAAGCGCGAGGGGCGCCCGGCGGTTGATAAGGCGATAGACATAGCGCCGTCCAATGCAGGAAAAGCGAGCGTGCCAATCATCGGGCACGATAGTGCAGTCCAGAATTGCAATGGGCTGGGGGCGGAGCTTTGCGTTGATGGCCTCCATCAAGCGGAAAGCGTCAAAAGGTCGTGCAATATCCACATGCGCAGCCATGGCCTCGGCATGAACGCCTGCATCTGTGCGGCCTGCGGCATGCACAACAGCCTCTTCCTGCGTAATGGCAAGAATGGCCTCCTCAATGGCTTGTTGCACGCTAGGCCCATGGCCTTGGCGCTGCCACCCCATAAAGGGACGGCCATCATATTCCACGGTCAGGCGAAAGCGTGTCATGACAATTGGGTGCCGCTGGGAAGCGCGTAGCCGCGCAAAAGCTCTGCCGTACTCATCGCCGATTTGCCAGCGCGCTGCACCCTAACCGGGCGAATGGCCCCTGAACCACAGGCAATTGTCATAAGATCGTCGATGATGGTGCCGGGGCGACCACTGCCTTCGGCAATCTCGGCTGCTAAAATGCGAATACGCTCACCCTGATGCTCAAAAAAAGCACCCGGGGTAGGCGCAAAAGCCCGGATCTGGCGATCTACCTGTGCGGCGGATTGCGTAAACTCAATCCGGCTTTCCGCTTTTTCAATCTTGGCGGCATAGGTCACCCCGTCTTCGGGCTGGTCAACGGGCGGGTGAGAATTCAGGGCTGCCAGCACATCGATGAGCAGCGATGCGCCCATATCAGCCAGCTCAGCCGTCAATGCGCCAGATGTTTTGCGGCCAATGGGCGTTGACTGCTTGGCACGCATGGGGCCCGTATCAAGCCCGGCTTCCATTTGCATAATGGTCACACCCGTTTCATCATCGCCAGCCAAAATGGCCCGGTGAATGGGGGCCGCGCCCCGCCACCGTGGGAGAAGCGAGGCGTGCACATTCAGGCAACCAAGCCGCGGCGCGTCTAAAATGGCGCGTGGCAATATCAGCCCATAGGCCGCCACAATGGCGATATCGGCAGTAAGGGCGGCAAAGGCAGCTTGAGCTGCGCTATCTTTCAGGCTTAGCGGCGTGTGAACCTCAATCCCCAGCGCCGTTGCCCTTTGGTGAACGGGCGTGGGCATGACTGTTTTGCCCCGCCCAGCCGGGCGAGGTGGCTGCGAATAGACAGCCACAACGTCATGCCCGGCCTCAACTAATGCGTTGAGGCTTGGCACTGCAAAATCCGGGGTTCCCATAAAGATGATCCGCATCTTTTCTTCCAAGCCCTTGGCAAGCTGCATTGCAACCCCTTATCAGCATAAACATGGCATCGATTGAGATCGAACAATTGGCACAAGCCCTGTCGCGGCTGCCCGGCTATGGCCCCAGATCGGCCCGACGGGCGGTGTTGCACTTGCTGAAACGGCGCGATGGCGCGCTGTTGCCGCTGCTGCGTGCGCTGGAACTGGTGCATGAAAAGCTCGCGACCTGCCATATCTGCGGCAATGTTGATACCAGCGATCCGTGCGGCATTTGCGCAGACCCGCGCCGCGATGCGCGCATGCTGTGCGTGGTGGAAGATGTGGCGGACCTATGGGCGCTAGAGCGCTCTCGGCTCTTTCCGGGCAAGTTTCATGTGCTGGGTGGGCGTTTGTCGGCGTTGGAAGGCGTGCGGCCCGAAGATTTGAATATTGATGGCCTGTTGGCGCGTGTGACCGCAGGCGATGTGGATGAAGTGGTGTTGGCCATGAACGCCACGCTCGAGGGGCAAACCACGGCGCATTACATCGCCGAACGGCTCGAGCAGGCACCGGTGCGGATTACGCAACTGGCCCATGGCCTTCCAGTCGGCGGGGAATTGGATTATCTTGATGACGGCACCTTGGCCCAAGCGCTGCGCGCGCGGCGGCCTGTGGCTTGACCCTTCACCCCAGCAACCCTAACTGACGCTTATGGCTATTCTCCCGATTATCGAAACGCCCGATCCGCGCCTTAAGACGATTTCGACTCCGGTCGAGACGATTGATGATGATTTGCGTGCGTTTATCAAAGACATGTTCGACACCATGTATGATGCGCCGGGCATTGGCCTGGCCGCGATCCAAGTGGGTGTGCCGAAACGCGTTTTGGTGATTGATCTGCAGGACAAGGATGAAGAAACTGGCAAGGTCATCCGCGACCCACGCGTCTTCATAAATCCTGAAATTCTCGAAGAATCTGAAGAGCTTTCGGTTTACAATGAAGGCTGCCTTTCGGTGCCGGAGCAATATGCCGATGTGCAGCGTCCTGCGGTGATCAAAGCGCGATGGCAGGATGAGCAGGGCAGATCGCATGAAGAGGTGTTGGACGGTCTGCTCGCCATTTGCCTTCAGCATGAGATGGATCATCTTGAGGGCATCCTCTTCATTGACCATTTGTCGAAATTGAAGCGCGACATGGTTTTGAAGAAATTGGCCAAAGCCCGGAAAATGGCGGCGTAATTACGGCTTCCCAAAGCGGAACGTTCATTCTATGTTCCGCGCATGATGGCGGGCACTTCTTCACTCACACTCTTGGTATTTCTGTTGGTCGGCTTGGGTGCCGGTCTGGCGGTTGGCTGGCTCTTGGCGGGCCGATCAGGAGGGACCATTCGCTCTGAGCGGGATGTCGCCCGATCTGAGCGGGATAAGGCGCAAGGCGATTTTCGTGCTGCAATTGTCGATCTGGAAGCAGCCGTGGCCGAGCGGGATCAGGCACGACTTGATCTGGCCGCACTGATAGCTGAGCAAAAGGTGCGGGATCAGGCCCATGCCGCCCAGATACAGGCGCTTCAAGAGGCGAAGGACGCGCTTAGCGCGCAATTCAGCGAAGTCGGCGGCAAGTTGCTTGATAGCGCGCAAAAGCAGTTTCTAGAGCGGGCTGAGGCGCGCTTTAAGCAATCTGAAGAATTGGCCGGGCAGGGGATTAAGGCGCTGCTCCAGCCGGTGCATGAGCGGCTTCAACGCTATGAAGAGCAAGTTACCAAGGTAGAGGCCGAACGCCGGGATGCCTTTGGCTTGCTCCATGGCCAAATTGCCGCGATGCGCGAAGGTACTGAACGAGTATCCAGCGAGGCTGCTAAGCTCGTCAATGCGTTGCGCAACGCGCCCAAGGCGCGCGGGCGATGGGGGGAGCAGCAGCTGCGCAACGTGCTGGAAAGCTGTGGCTTGGCTGAACATGCTGATTTCATGACCGAAGTCAGTGTGTCAGATGGGGAAGGTGGACGGCTGCGGCCTGACGTGATTGTGAAGGTGCCCGGTGGGAAGTCATTGGTGATTGACGCCAAAGTGTCGCTCAATGCCTATCAGGATG
>RFZB01000055.1 GCA_009920915.1 Sphingomonadaceae bacterium
CTGTGACGCAATTGGCAGTGGTTGGCGTGGTTATTGGCGGGGACATGGTTCCAGCCGCAGAACAGACCAGCCGAGACGCGCTCTTTGCAGGCCCGGCCTTTGCCCTGCTTTGGCTGATGGCGGCTTATTTGTTCCGTCGCGCGGCGCGATAAGCGATTCGGACCATCTGGGCCCGCAGGCCCGTCAGACCCAAACGCAACAAGCGCCCGATCTGACGATCAGGCGCCTGATAGAACCTCATTGGGTTCTGTACGCACGCAAGCTCTGCGCGGCACCCGAAAGTGCCGGAGAGACTGGCTTAGCCCTGGCGAGCTTTAAAGCGCTTTTGCGTCTTGTTGATGACGTAAGTGCGGCCGCGACGGCGGATCACGCGGTTATCCCGGTGACGGTCCTTGAGCGACTTGAGCGAATTGCGGATCTTCATGATCGCTTGCCTGTTCTAAGCTAAGAATGAAATTGAAGGCTGCCGCCTAAAGATGGCCTTGGGCAAAGTCAAGGCGATCTGGCCTAAAAAGCGGCGGTAAAATCCAAGGAAACTGCCAAAAGCGTCAATTCCTAGGTTAGATCGGTTGATCTGCGCTGCCAGTGCTTTCAGGGCTTTGCGTGCGAATCAGGACGCAGTATCACCTTGGCATGACCATTTCGATCAGCGCCGGCTTTGACAGCGGCAACATCCACGTCTCCCGCATTGATGGGGACACGGCCTTTCTTGAGATTCGCAAAGATGCCGAGTCTGAGTTTTACCAATGGTTCCACTTTCGCGTCAAAGGCGCCAAAGGCCGCCAGATTACGCTGAAGATCACCAATTGTGCTGGCTCGGCCTATCCCGGCGGATGGCCCAATTATCGCGCACGCTGGTCGGAAGATCGCGAGGATTGGCGCTGTGCTGACACCGGCTATGCCGATGGCGTGTTGACGATCACCCACACCCCGCAGGCAGATGCGATTTGGTTCGCCTATTTCGCCCCCTATTCGATGGAGCGGCATTTTGATCTGGTGCAGCGCATGGCCGCGCAACCGGGCGTTTCCTTGATCCAACTGGGTGAAACGCTGGATGGCCGGCCAATGGATTTGCTGCGTATGGGCACTGGCCCCACGCACGTTTGGCTCTATGCCCGCCAGCATCCGGGCGAAACCATGGCCGAATGGTGGATGGAAGGTGCGCTGGATATGCTGATTAATGCTGCCGATCCTGTGGCGCAAAAGCTGCGCGACCATTGCACGCTTTCCATCGTGCCCAATATGAACCCCGATGGCTCGGCGCGGGGGCATTTGCGCACCAATGCGGCGGGGGTGAACCTGAACCGCGAATGGGCGAACCCCAGCGCCGAGAAGTCTCCTGAGGTGTTGTGCGTGCGCGCGGAAATGGACCGCACCGGCGTGCATTGGGCCATGGATGTGCATGGGGATGAGGCGATTCCCGCCAATTTCATTGCAGGTTTTGAAGGCATCCCCAATTGGACGGAGGATCAAGGCCAGCGTTTTTATGCCTATCGTGATGCTTTGGCCGCCCGCACACCCGATTTCCAAACTGCTTTGGGCTATCCCAAATCCGCACCGGGCAAAGCCAATCTCACCATGTCGACCAATCAACTGGCAAACCGCTTTGCGCATTTGGGCTGTGTGTCAATGACGCTGGAAATGCCGTTTAAGGATCATGACAGCAATGCTGATCCGCTGCGTGCTTGGTCGCCCGAGCGGTGCCGCCAATTGGCGCGGGATTGCCTTGCGGTGCTGGCCCAAAGCCTTTGATGTAAATGAAAAGACCTCCGCCCCGGGGGCGCTGGGGCGGAGGTCAAACATGCGTTCGTCACGCTGGCTTTCGCGAGCAGGGCGGGCAACAGGGGGGAAATCCGCCAAGCCCTTTGCGTCAGCCTGCTCTGATTAGCGCCCTCTTCCTGTCGCTAGAATGAATAAAGACTCAGCCGCGCGGACCTTTTTGCCGTGGGTCGCGCCATGAGAATGCTTTATCGTCGATGCTGACGTTAAAACGCTGGTTGGATAGGCGGATGGTTGTTCGGTTGTTCTGCGAGTCAAGCGCCGTCCACCCTTCCAGCATCAGCCCAGAGGGCGCGTCGGCCTTTTGCGTAAAGGCTAGGGTGATCACGCCATATTCGGGGTGGCGTGGGTCACGCGCTTCGACCAATACAAGCCGGGGGCTGCTGCTTGGCACAAGCTTGGCAAAGCGAGACAAATCACGATTGGGGTTCAGCAAAACGCCCAAGGGTGTGTTGCCAATGGGCCAGCGCTGCACCTGACGCACGGAATAATCGATAAAGGTAAGCGCCTTGCCATCCCCCACAATCAGCAGCGGGACATTTTTCTCATACTGAAAGCGGATTTTGCCCGGTCGTTTCAGGCTCAACGTCCCGGATACAGATTTCCCCGCCCTGTCGGTTTGCGTAAAGCTGGCCGTCATGGATGTGACAGCGCGCAAATGGCCTTGCACATCTTCCAAGGTTGCGGCCCCTGCTGGCGTTGAAGCCAGCGCTGCAACAAGCGTAAGTGCTGGTGCAGCGTAAGAAAAGCGTATCATCTTCATCCTTTTCGCAATCTGGCCCGGCTCTGCCCGCGCGGCATTGAACCTGCGCTGAATAGGGCCTCAGATGGCGTGCCCGTCGGTATCAATCAAAACTTCGCGGCGGCCCACATGGTCTGGCCGGCTGACTTTGCCTTCGGCTTCCATGCGCTCAATCAAGCGGGCGGCAGAGTTATAGCCAATGCGCAATTGCCGCTGGATATAGCTGGTGGACGCCTTTTGGCTTTCCGCCACCACTTGCAAGGCACGCCGGTAAATCTGGTCTTCGGCGGAATCTTCGCCAGAGGGCGCGCCATCTAAATCCCAGCTGCCGTCTTCGGGCTCTTCGGTCACGGCCTGAATATAATCGGGCTTGCCTTGGCCGCGCCAATGGTCCGCCACGGCGCGCACTTCTTCATCCGACACAAATGGGCCGTGGACGCGGGCAATTTGCTTGCCGCCCGGCATATAGAGCATATCGCCCTTGCCCAGCAGTTGTTCGGCGCCCTGTTCGCCCAAAATGGTGCGGGAATCGATTTTAGACGTCACAGCAAAGCTGATGCGTGTTGGCAGATTTGCTTTAATCACGCCTGTGATGACGTCCACAGAGGGGCGCTGCGTGGCCATGATGAGGTGGATGCCCGCTGCCCGCGCCTTTTGCGCGAGCCGCTGGATCAGAAATTCCACCTCCTTGCCAGCAGTCATCATCAAATCGGCCAATTCGTCGACGATGACGACAATTTGGGGCAGGGCCTGATATTCCAGCTTTTCTTCTTCATAAATGGGCTGGCCCGTATCGGCATCATAGCCTGTCTGCACCCGGCGGCCGAGAAACGTCCCCTTGGCTTGGGCTGAACGGACTTTTTCATTAAAGCTGGCAAGGCTGCGCACGCCAATAGAGGCCATCATGCGATAGCGATCTTCCATCTGCTCAACGGCCCATTTGAGGGCGCGGATTGCCTTGGCAGGCTCTGTCACCACCGGGGACAGCAGATGGGGGATGTCATCATAAATGCTCAGTTCAAGCATCTTGGGATCAATCATGATCATCCGGCATTGGTCAGGCGTTAGCCGATAGAGCAGCGAGACGATCATGGCGTTCAGGCCGACCGACTTGCCCGAGCCGGTGGTTCCGGCGACCAGCAAATGGGGCATGGGGGCCAAATCAGCAATAACGGGGTCGCCTGCGATGTTCTTGCCGAGCACAATGGGCAATTGGCCGGATTGATCGTTAAAGCTTTCGCTGGCGATCAGTTCATGCAGCACCACGCTTTCGCGCTTTTGGTTGGGCAATTCAATGCCAATAACGGTGCGTCCCGGAATGGTCGCCACACGCGCTGAAAGGGCCGACATATTGCGCGCAATATCGTCCGCCAATTGGATCACGCGGCTGGCTTTGATGCCCGAGGCTGGCTCTAGCTCATACATCGTCACAACGGGGCCGGGGCGGACCTCAACAATCTGGCCCTTCACATGAAAATCATCAAGGACAGTTTCAAGCAAGCGGGCATTGCGTTCCAACGCAGCCTTATCCAGCGTGTCGCCAGATGAGGGCGGGGCTGGCTTTAAAAGGTCAAGCGGGGGCAAGGCATAGCTATCCCCCAAGGGCAAAGCCGCTTGCCCGCTATCAGCCTCAGACTTGGCCCGCGTGCGGCTGGGCTTGTCTGCGATATGCACCTTGGGGCGTGATTCCGTAATAATGGGCGCAGCGCGCGGCTCTGGGTCTTTTTCCAGCAAGCGGCGGGCTTCGGCCGCCTCGTCATTTTCATCCTCATCCAAATCAAAAGGCAGATTGGACATCGGGCGACGCACTTGCGTCTCCTGGCCCTTAGAGCGCCGCAAAATCCAGTCACGTTCTTCTGCGCTAAGGGCAAGGCTGCGATAGCAAAGGAAAAGCGCAACCAGGGCCAGCACAGCACCAAACCCCATTTGTGCCCAATTAAGCCATGGCACAGGCGGGGCAAAGCCCAGTGCCCATTGGGTCAAATTGCCCGTGATCATGCCAATGGCGCCGCCTGCAGTGCCGGGCAGGCTTTGCAACGTGCCCGGATAGATTTGGCTCAACGCCACATCAGCCACGGCCACAGCCCCCAATGTCTTGAGCGCACGGCGTTGCCAGCCGTCTATGGGGCTGTGCACCCATAGCCTGCGGGCGTGGATTAGAATTTGCGGAATGAACAGCGCGACAGCCGGCCCCAGCGTCCAGAGTAGAAAATCGGCAATCCATGCCCCCACACCGCCCAACAGATTATCGGCCGGGCCGCCAGCGGCGGTGTTCATCGACGGATCATTGGGATGATAAGACGCCAGTGCCAGCGTCAGCGCCAGCGCCAGCGCAATCAGGCCCAGCGCACCGGCAAGCGTGCCCGTGCGATGAATGCCGCGCTTGATTGAGTCCCGCCAATCGGGCGCCCGGGATGCCATGTTGCGCTTCCTTTAGTTGCGTGCGCCAAAATTCAGCGCATCTAATGCGCCAGCGGCTGACTCGCCGTCAAGAGTCCCGGCTGTTGCTGCTTGTCTGGCAGGGGCATTCGGACGTAAGGCAGCTGCATGAACTCGCATGATATTATCATCCTTGGTGGCGGCCTAATTGGGCAGACCATGGCGCTTGCGCTCGACAAACATGGCCTCAGCTCGGTGGTGATTGATCCTGTTGATCCCACAACCACGCTGACGACTGACTTTGATGGGCGCGTGACGGCCATTTCCTCAAGCAGTTGGAAATTGTTTGACGCCTTGGGCCTTGGCCCAAGAATGCGGGCAGAGGCGTGCCCCATTCAGCGCATTGAGGTGCGCGATGGGGCGGATGGTGCGCCGCTTGATTTTCAATCAGATCAGGATGATGATGCGCTGGGGCTGATGCTCGAAAATCGCATACTGCGGCGAGAGCTTTGGGCGCTGCTGCAACAGGCTCCGCACGTGACGCGCAAATTTGGCCAGCGCGCTGTGACACTGGATCGTGGGCCACATCGCGTGACGGCGGTGCTGGAGGATGGCAGCGTGTTGACAGCGCCGCTCGTGCTGGTGTGCGAAGGGCGCCATTCCACAACCCGCGCTGAGGCTGGCATTGCCGTCGCTGCGTGGGATTATGCCTCAATGAGCATTGTGACCGCGATGGACCATGAGGTTGATCATCAGGGTACGGCGCATCAGATTTTCTATCCCGGTGGGCCTGTCGCTTTGCTGCCGATGAACCCCGGCACGCGTTCTGCCCTTGTCTGGTCGCTGCCAGAGGCGGAGGCGCGGGGCATGGTAAAGCTGGGCGAACGTGCGTTTCTGGCCGAAGTTTCTCGCGTGACAGCAGGGCTATTGGGCGACATGAAGCTGGTTGCGCCCCGTGCGCTTTACCCACTGCATTTCCGCCACACGGCCAAGATGACTGAAACTCGCCTCGCCTTGGTGGGCGATGCAGGCCATGGCATTCACCCCATTGCGGGCCAAGGGTTTAATCTGGGCCTGCGCGATGTGGCGGCCATGGCTGAGGTGCTGGTGGAAGCCGCGCGGCTGGGGCTGGATTTGGGCGATGCGCAGGTGCTGGCCCGCTATCAACGCTGGCGGGCCGCTGATGTGATGGCCGTGACATTTGCCTGTGACAGCTTGGTCCGCCTTTTTGGGGTGCCGGGCAAGGCCGCACGCGCGGTGCGGCGCATGGGCCTTGGCATGGTGCAACGTGCCAAACCTTTGAAAGATCTTTTCATGTCAGAAGCACGCGGTGAAAGTGGGGCGCTCCCCGTCATGCTGAAGGGTGATTTGGTAGAACCCGCCTAAAACAGGGCGTTACAACAAGCCTGCTGCCCGATAGCTTTGAGCTGTTGATTTTAGCCCGGCCATGGTTTCAATTTCGGGCGTCCAGATTGCGGCATCGGGACGCAAATTGGGGTCAATCCGCCAATCGGGGTGGCAGAAATAACGGACCCGATCTTGCGTCAACTTTGCTTTTGCGCCGCGGAACAGGCGGTCTAATTGCGCGCCAAGCCGCAATATGGGGCGTGGGGTGGAAAATACGAGCGCCCTTTTGTCCATCGCGGCTGCGATGGCCGCAGCGACTGAGCGGTTCGTCCACCCACCAGCCACGCCATCATCCGCTTCCACTCTCTGCCCTGTCGCCACGCCCGGTTCTGTCAAGGCAAGTAGCAGGCGGGCAAGGTCGCCAGCATGAATGATGGAGACTTTCCCTTCAGGCGGCACCAGCATCAGCCCCGTGCGCGCCATGCGAAACATATCCAGCGTATCCATATCGCCCGGGCCATAGACCCAAGGCGGGCGGACCATGACCCAATCTAAGCCGCTGGCCGCAACTGCCGCCTCCGCCCCAGCTTTGGACCAGCCATAAACGGATAGGTCAGGCGCGCGTGCCGCCAGCGATGACACATGAACAAAGCGAGCAATGCCTGCCGCTTGAGCTGCCGAGACCATGGCTTTAGTCCCCGCAATATTCCCGGCCACAAAGCCCGCTTTGTCGGGCGCATTGACCACCCCTGCGACATGGATCACGGCATCCGCCCCGCGGACCAGCTCGATGAGCGTCTCGGGCGCGTCGAGCGCACCTGCCACCCATGTCACCCCGGTGCGAGGTGCCTGAAGGCGGCGCGTGAGCGCGCGGACCTGGTGGCCTGCTGCCAAAGCAGCCTCCAGCACTGTGGCGCCAACAAAACCTGTTGCGCCGGTCATGGCCAACGTCTTGCGGCTCATAACACAACCATATGGTCACGATGGACAAGTGCGGCACGCGGGGCATAGCCCAATAAGGCAGGCAAGGCGGCACTGCGCTGGCCGCAAATGCGCAGCGCCTCTGCCGCGTCATATTCAGCGAGGCCGCGGGCAAGGGGGCTGCCATCTGGCCCGCAAATATCCACAACGTCCCCGCGCGCAAAGCGGCCCTCAATATGGGTTGCCCCTGCGGGCAACAGGCTTGCGCCGCCCAGCAGCGCCTTGGTGGCGCCTGTATCAATATAGATGCGCCCTTTGGCTGTCAGTCGGCCTGCCAGCCAAGCTTTGCGGGCAGTTTTAGAGGCATTGGCGCGGAAGATGGTGCCGCAATTGCCCCCCGCCAGCCGCGCGAGCGGATGATCATGCAGGCCCGACACAATGGCGAGAGCTGCGCCTGCAGCATTGGCAATCCGCGCTGCCTCAATCTTGGAGGCCATCCCGCCTGAGCCCATGCCGGATGAGCTTTCGCTTGCGGCCATCGCGCGAATGCGGGCATCAATGCGGGCGACTTCGGCAATGCGTTCAGCCTTGGGATCACGCGACGGATCTGCCGTGTACAGGCCATCGACGTCGGACAACAGCACCACGGCCTGTGCGCCTGCCGCTTGGGCAATACGCGCGGCCAGCCGATCATTATCGCCAAAGCGGATTTCGGCAGTGGCCACAGAGTCATTTTCATTGATGACAGGCACGACGCCTAATCCCATCAGCCGGTCCAGCGTGGCAGCGGCATTCAGGTAACGCCTGCGGTCCTCCAGATCATCCAGCGTTACAAGGATTTGTGCCGCAGTCATGTCCCGCGCGGCAAGCAGATCGGCCCAACATTGCGACAGGGCAATTTGACCCGTGGCAGCAGCAGCTTGCGCATCTTCTAGGCTGGCACGTCCGCCTTTGGCGAGGCCCAGCCGCCGCGCGCCCAGCGCAATTGCGCCTGAGGACACGATGATGATTTGTTGGCCATCGGCGCGGCGGGCCGCAATATCGGCCACGACAGTTTCCAGCCATGCACGCCGGACCTGCCCGTCAGCATCGACCAGCAGCGAAGACCCGATCTTAACGACAAGCCGGGGGCAAGAGCCGGGGCCTAAATGGGTGACCACCCCTTATCCTCCTCACCCGCGCCTCCCGCCGCACGCGCGGCAGGGCCAACGGCCTCGGTCAGCCGATCCAGCACAGCGGGAATGCCCTCACCAGATGCGCCCGAGAGCATCAAAATCTCGCTCTTGCTGGCGCGCTTTAGCTTGGTTGCGATCTTTTTAAGATCAGCTGGCTCAACAGCATCCATCTTGTTGAGGCCAATAATCTCAACCTTATCGGTCAAGTCTGCGCCATATTTTTCAAGTTCTTTACGAACGATTTTATAGGCGCCCACAGGATCATCGCCCGAGGCATCGACAAGGTGCAAGATGACGCGGCAGCGTTCAATATGGCCCAAGAAACGGTCGCCAACGCCCGCACCTTCGGCTGCGCCTTCAATCAGCCCGGGGATATCCGCCAAAACAAATTCAAGGCCCTTATGGCTCACCACACCCAATTGCGGGCGAATGGTGGTGAAGGGATAGGCACCAACTTTGGCTTTCGCGTTGGTGACTGCATTGATGAAGGTCGATTTGCCTGCATTGGGCAGGCCAACAAGACCGGCATCTGCCAGCAATTTCAGCCGCAGCCAGACCCACATTTCTTCGCCCGGCCAGCCCATGCCATGTTGGCGCGGGGCCCGGTTGGTAGAGCTTTTATAGCTGGCATTACCCCGCCCGCCATCGCCCCCGCGCAAAAAGACAACGCGTTTGCCCGGCTCTGTAAAGTCGGCCAGCACATGTTCTTTATCTTCAGAGATAATCTGCGTGCCAATGGGCACCCGAATAATCAAATCATCCCCGCCAGCGCCGGTACGGTTGCTGCCCGCACCATTTGAACCGCGTGGGGCCTTGAAATGCTGGGTATAGCGAAAATCAATGAGCGTATTCAGGCCTTCAACCGCTTCAAAAACGATGTCGCCGCCTTTGCCGCCATTGCCGCCATCGGGGCCGCCATATTCGATAAATTTTTCGCGCCGGAAAGACACAGCACCCGGGCCGCCAGCGCCCGAGCGAATGAAAATCTTGGCTTGATCAAGGAAATGCATCCGCCCCCTTTAGGCGAAATGGCGCAAATGGGAAGCGTTGCAGCAGTCCCACCACCCCAGCCCATGATAAAATGAGCTTATTTTGCAGGTGAATCCTCAGCAAGGCGGGGCGAGTCAGCCAGCAGCCGCGTCGCAATATCACGAGCCGCATCGCGCGGCAGCCCCAATGATCGGGCAAGCGGTTCCCCCAAAAGCGCATCCCCCATGGCCATCAACACCAAGGTCAGTGTGTCTTCATGCATGGATGTGTTTTCATGGCCATTGCCAATTTCATCAATCAGCTCGTGAATGGCATCGACCACTGGGTTCATGGCATTTTCATTGCCAGAGAGGATCATCCACGTCGCCAGTTGGCCCGCGCCCTGTTTGTCAAACGCGTCAAAGACCATGTTCACCACGCGTGCAGGATCATGTTCCGCCCCACCATTTTCGAGGAGAATATCGGCAATAGAATCGCAGACTGTGCCCGCCAAATGTGCGGCCAGTGCCATTTGCAGCCCTGCGGCTGACCCAAAATGGTGAAGCAAATTGGCATGCGTGCGCCCCATGCGCGCGGCCACGGCCTTCAAAGTGACGGCCTGCGGCCCGGCTTCCATCAAAATCGCACTCGCTGCTTCGAGGGCAGCGGCACGGCTTTCTTCCGGGGATAGGCGCTTTCTCTCTATTGACATTCGTGTTAATAACCCTTAGCTCGATGATCCAAGGAGATTCGTCCCATGACCACAGCCGTGCTCAAGACCCCCGTTGATTTGACCATCACCCCCCGGGACCGCCGCTTTGGTCGCAACAGTCCTCAGGCACGGTGGTGGATGGGTGGCGACCCGATTGCAACGGCTTTTTACAATGCCTTGTCGATCACCTTCCCCAAAGGCGAAGCCTTTTTCATCGAAAGCGTAAAGGCGTTTCGGGCAGGTGCCCCAGAAAAGCTGGAGCGCGAGATTAAGGCCTTTATCCAGCAAGAAGTTATGCACTCGCGGGAACATGTGTCGTTCAACCGCCGCATTGCAGATGCCGGCTACGACCTGACAGCGCTGGAGCAGCAAGTCGCTGAGTCGCTGGATCTGACCAAAGGCCGCCCGGAAATTCTCAATTTGTGCGTCACGATGGCGCTGGAACATTATACGGCCATTCTCGCCGCACAATTTTTGAAAGATGCCAACGCCTTTAAGGGCGCAGATCAAGAGCAAGTTGATCTGTGGAAATGGCACGCGATTGAAGAAATTGAGCATAAGGGTGTCGCCTATGACACATGGATGCACGCCACGCGCGATTGGACCCGGTTTAAACGCTGGAAGGTCAAGAGCCTGATGATGTTGTTGGTCACCAAGAATTTTTGGACCAACCGGTATAAGGGCATCCTCACTCTGTTGGCGCAGGATGGTATTACCGGCGTGTCTGCTAAGGCACGCGTGCTGTGGTTCCTTTTTGGCACGCCGGGCGCCTTGCGACGGTTGTTCTTTGCGTGGTCGGCCTATTTTCTTCCCGGCTTCCATCCTTGGAACCATGATGATCGCAGCCTGATTGCAACCGTGGATAGCGCTTATGAAGATGCACGGATGCCAGCCCCCGTCGCGGCTTAACCCTGCACTTCCCCTTGCCCGATCAACGGGCTAGGTTTGCTGAATGACCTTGATTGCGCCCACGCTTCACACGCCACGGTTGACGCTGACGGCGCTCTCGCTTGATCAGTGGGAGGCCTATGCCGCGGCATGGGCTGACCCAGAGCTAACGGCCTTTATTGGCGGCAAACCGCGCAGCCGGATCGAAAGCTGGACCAAATTCACGCAAGGCATCGGACTATGGCCGCTTTTTGGCTATGGCTATTGGGCATTTCTCGACCGGGAGACGGGCACTTTCCTTGGCAATGGCGGCTTGGCGCAGTTTGAACGGGGCATTCCAGAATTGGGTGGCTTGCCCGAGGCAGGATGGGCCTTTGTGCCTGCCGCGTGGGGCAAGGGCTATGCCACCGAAGCCATGGGCGCCATTTTTGACTGGGCCGATACAACGCTGAAATCAGAAATTCGCTGTATCATTGATCCCGGCAATGTTGCGTCAGACCACGTGGCGCAAAAACTGGGCTTTGTGCGCTTTGCCACTGCCGAGGGCGCGATTGGCCCGGTCCATGTTTATCAACGTCCAGCAGGTGGTTCGGCTGCATAGCATTGCGCCAGACTTGCCCTTGCGTGCGTTGACGTTAGAAGCCGATAGATGGACAGAATTCTTATCCGCGGCGGCAATCGCCTCAAGGGCCGCATTCCGATCTCTGGCGCGAAAAACTCCGCGCTGACTCTGCTGCCTTGTGCGCTGCTGACCGATGAGCCGTTGACGCTGCGCAACCTGCCGCGTCTGGCGGACGTTGATAGCTTTGGCCATTTGC
>RFZB01000056.1 GCA_009920915.1 Sphingomonadaceae bacterium
CCGCCATGGCCTGTTCCAGCGCCGCGACCGATTTTTCGCGGCCGACAAACAGCGGCACAATCATGTGCGGAAAAACAACAATGTCACGCAGCGGCAACAGCGGAAGCTTCAAAGTCATATCTACTCCATCCGGGCACCTACTCAGCCCTTTGACAGGAATATGGTGACACCACCGTCGCTTATCAATGGCCCCTTTTGTCAGGGGTTAGGCTGACAGCCGACCATCATGCAGACGGACAATCCGATCCATCTTGCCTGCCAAGCGTTCATTATGCGTGGCGACAAGCGCAGCGGCACCCTCACCGCGAACCAAGCCTAGAAATTCAGCCAGCACAATATCTGCTGTCGCTTCATCCAGATTGCCTGTGGGTTCATCTGCCAAAACCAGCTGTGGCTGATTGGCCAGCGCACGCGCCACGGCCACGCGCTGCTGCTCTCCGCCCGATAGCTGGCTGGGCCTGTGCGTCATCCTGTGCTGCAGCCCCAAGGCCGATAAGAGATGCTCTGCCCGCGCCTGCGCTGCGGGAGCCGCTGTGTCACGCACCAATTGCGGCAGCATGACATTTTCAATCGCGCTGAAATCAGGCAGCAAATGATGGAATTGATAGACAAAACCCATCGATTCTCGGCGCACGCGGGTACGCCCTTCGTTATCCAGCTGCGCCACATCTTCCCCAGCAATGCGGATCACACCTTCAAAGCCGCCTTCTAACAGACCCACGGCTTGCAGCATTGTCGATTTTCCAGACCCAGACGGCCCAAGCAGCGCCACAATTTCCCCTGGCGCAATCCGCAGTTCCACACCGCGTAGCACCTCTATGCTCTGTCCACCTTGGGTGAAGGTGCGGCGCAGGCCAGTGATTTCAACAATATCACTCATAGCGCAGCACCTGCACAGGATCAGTGCTGGCAGCCTTAAAGGCAGGATAAAGCGTCGCCAAAAAGCTAAAGAGCAAGGCCATCAACGTAATCCCCAGCACTTCAACTGGGTCTACTTTGGCGGGCAGCTCTGTCAGATAGCGAATTTGCGGGTCCCATAATGTCTGGCCCGTCGCAAACTGCACAAAATTCACAACATTTTGCCGGAATAGCAAAAACACGAGGCCCAGGCCCACACCTGCCAATGTGCCAAGGGCACCAATCACTGTTCCCACGGTCATAAAAATGCGCAGCACGCCCGCGCGGGACGCGCCCATGGTCCGCAAAATCGCAATGTCGCGCGTCTTGGCACGCACCAGCATGATCAGCGACGACAAAATGTTAAAGGCAGCCACCAAAATGATGATGGACAGAACGACAAACGACACCACCCGATCAACCGCCAAAGCTTCAAACAGCGAGGCATTCATTGTCCGCCAATCAGAAATAACGGCCTTATCTGCCAGCCTCGGTGCAAGCGGATCTAGAATTTCCCCCACCCTATCCGCATTGCGCGTTTCCAACTCCACCATGCCCACGGCATCGCCCATCAGCAGCAGGGTTTGTGCATCCTCAATGGGCATAACAACAAAGGCTTTGTCATAATCATAAATGCCGACCTCAAAGATCGCTGCCACGCGGTAAGACACAATCCGCGGCACAGTGCCAAAGGGTGTTGTTTGGCCATCTGGCGAGATCAGGCTGATCGAACTGCCCGTTTGAACGCCCAGCGCCTCGGCGAGCCGCGCGCCAATGGCAACATTCCCACTGCCCGGTTGAATGGCGCGAATATTGCCTGCCACCAGCTTAGTGGTGAAGACGGGGTTGGCGCGTATGTCCGCAACGCGCATCCCGCGCACCAAAATGCCCTCAACGCGCCCCGTATAGCTTGCCATCAACGGTTGCTCGATCAAGGGCGTCGCCGACGTAACGCCCGGCGTTTGTCGGGCTTTGGCCACAACATCCTGCCAATCCGGCAATTTACCACCATAGCCCTGCACCACAGCATGGCCATTCAACCCGACAATCTTGTCAAACAGTTCGGCACGAAACCCGTTCATCACGCTCATCACAATGATCAGCGCAGCAACCCCCAGCATGACGGCGACCAAGCTGATCGTCGCAACAAGAAAGATAAACCCCTCACCCTTGCCGGGCAGGAGATAGCGTTTTGCGATAAAGCGCTCATAACGGGTGAGTAGCATTGCCAGCGATCTAAGCCCGCCACGCGACGCTGGCAATGGCCGCCGCACCTGTTGCGGAATCACAACAGCTTTTCCCAAATCGACATTCGCCCCTTAATGCTGCCATGACAGCGGCATGATCCTGGGTTAGCCAATGCTCCAGAACATGGGGGCGAAAAGGCCAACGGTTCGGGGAGCCTAGCGACACAGGCCTAGCCTGAATGAAACGCGGGATCAAAAATGGGGGCGGACGAGATTTTTTTCGTCACGCAAAAGAGCGCCCGGGCCTGAAAACAGGCCTGGGCGCTTTTCATTTGGTCGCAGAAATTTAGCGATGCCACCTTTTAACCTTTGGCGCACATCAGCCAATTCGACGCTTGCATGGCGCGGCGGCGCTGCTTATCGAGTTTGCGAACTTGCCGTTTACGTCAAAGGAAATGTCGATGCGCTTTGAAGGCACAAAATCCTATGTCGCCACAGATGACCTGAAAGTGGCCGTCAACGCCGCGGTGACGCTGCGCCGCCCGCTGTTGGTAAAGGGGGAGCCGGGCACCGGTAAAACCGTGCTGGCAGAAGAAGTTGCCAAAGCGCTCAACGCGCCGCTCATTCAATGGAACATCAAATCGACCACCAAGGCGCATCAAGGCCTGTATGAATATGATGCCGTGGCCCGCCTGCGCGATGGCCAGTTGGGTGATGAGCGGGTGCATGACATTCGCAACTACATTAAGAAGGGCAAGCTTTGGGAAGCCTTTGAAAGCCCCCAGCTTCCCGTCCTTTTGATCGACGAAATTGATAAAGCCGACATCGAGTTCCCGAACGATCTTCTCCAAGAACTCGATCGGATGAGCTTTGACGTTTACGAAACGCAGGAAACCGTCGCCGCCAAAGAGCGCCCAATTGTTGTCATTACGTCCAACAACGAAAAAGAACTGCCCGACGCGTTCCTGCGCCGCTGTTTCTTCCACTATATCAAATTCCCCGATCGGGAGACGATGCAGTCGATTATCGACGTTCACTTCCCCGGCATTCAAAAGATCTTGGTCGGCAAGGCACTCGATATTTTCTACGAAGTCCGCGATGTGCCGGGCCTCAAGAAAAAGCCGTCGACATCGGAACTGCTCGATTGGCTGAAGCTGCTGCTGGCCGAGGACATGCCGCTCGACGTGCTCCAGAATAAAGACCCGACTAAGGCGATTCCGCCGCTGCACGGCGCGCTCCTGAAGAATGAGCAGGATGTGATGCTGTTTGAACGCCTTGCCTTCATGGCGCGGCGTCAGGGCTGACCTTCGCGAAAGGCACGGGGCAATGTTCCTCAATTTCCTTGATGAAATGCGTGCGGCGGGCATTCCCGCAAGCCTGAAAGAGCATTTGATGCTCTTGGAGGCGCTCGACCGCGATGTCATCGGGAAATCGCCTGAGGAGTTTTATTACCTCTCCCGCGCGGTGTATGTGAAGGATGAGGGCCTGCTTGACCGCTTTGATCAGGTGTTCAACAAAGTTTTTAAGGGCATCCTGACCGAATATGGCACCCAGCCCGTGGAAATCCCCTCAGACTGGCTCCGCGCCGTCGCTGAAAAATTTCTGACGCCTGAAGAGATGGCAGCGATTGAATCGCTCGGTTCTTGGGAAGAAATCATGGATACGCTCAAAAAGCGGCTCGAAGAGCAGCAAGAGCGGCATGAAGGCGGCAATAAGTGGATTGGCACTGGCGGCACATCGCCCTTTGGCAATAATGGCTATAACCCCGAAGGCGTGCGCATTGGCGGCGAATCTAAGCATAAGAGCGCGCTGAAAGTTTGGGAAAAGCGCGAGTTTCAGAATCTCGACAACACGCGCGAACTGGGCACGCGTAACATCAAGATCGCGCTGCGCCGTTTGCGCAAATTCGCGCGTGAAGGGGCTGCGGAAGAACTGGATATCCGGGCCACCATTGATGGCACCGCGCGTCAAGGCTGGCTCGACATTCATATGCGCCCCGAACGGCGCAATGCGATTAAGGTTCTGCTGTTTCTGGACGTGGGTGGTTCCATGGACCCGTTCGTCAAGCTGGTGGAAGAATTGTTCAGCGCGGCCACCGCGGAGTTCAAAAACCTTGAATTCTTTTATTTCCACAATTGCCTCTACGAAGGCGTGTGGAAGGATAACAAGCGCCGCTTTTCAGAACGTACGCCGACTTGGGAATTGCTCCATAAATTCCCGCATGATTACAAAGTCGTGTTTGTGGGCGATGCCGCGATGAGCCCGTATGAAATCACGCATCCGGGCGGTTCGGTTGAGCATTTCAACGAGGAATCGGGGGCTGCGTGGATGCAGCGGGTGGCAAACACCTATCCTGCCGCCGTCTGGCTGAACCCCACGCCGGAACAGCATTGGACCTATTCCCAATCCACCAAGATCATCCGCGAGTTAATGAATGACCGGATGTACCCATTGACGCTGGATGGGCTGGACGAGGCAATGCGGGAGTTAACGCGGAAGCATTGAAACGGGCTCAGCCCGGCTTGCGCGCCGCCATATAAATCCAATCCCCTTGTGCAAGCCATGGCCCGGCAATTGAAACTGGCCCAAAGACGAAGGCATAGAGCAGACGTTTGGGCATTTTTATAAGGTTTTGCCACGTCCCAAAGCTATAGGATAAGTCAATCCGACAATGCCGTGCCGGCCCCGGGATAAGGCCCTGATCGGCCAATATCCGCCGCAAGACTGTCTCGCCAAACTGATAGAGATGATGTGGCGGTTCTGGATGTGGCCAATAGCCAAGATGCTTGGCAACCCTATAGGACAAGCGCGGAAAAAGCCCATCAATATTGGGCGTAGACATCACCAGCCACCCGCCCGGCTTCAACCGCGCGACATAGGCACGCAGTTCGCGCATTGGGTTTGGGATATGTTCCAGCACATCAAAGGCCGTAATCACATCCAAATCCGCTTGGGGGTCAAGATCATCAACTGTGCCTTGCCGCACAGCTAAGCCGCGCCGCTCAACAGCGATGCGGACTGAGGCGTCTGACAATTCAACACCTTGCGCCTCAAACCCTGCGGCCACTGCCAAGGACAGAAAATCCCCGGTTGAGCAGCCGACGTCCAGCAAACGGCCTTGTCGAACCACGTGGGTCAAAAATTGCAGGTGCCGACGCGCCGTCCGCATCATCCGGCGTGCTGCCGGGCTATCCGGGCTACGCACGTCCTGATGATAGGCACCATGCCCCTCACCCGTATATAGGATGCGAACCGCCTCCGGATCCGGCGGGTTCGCAATAAAGGCGAGCTCGCAATCTGAGCAGCGAACCAGTTGATACCCATTTTGGACAAATAGCAGCCGTTGCGCCTGCGACTGACAAAATGGGCAGGGCTTTATATTAGGGTTCGTCATCACGAACCCAGTCCTAGGCTTTAACCATCAATGCCCCGTTAACGTCAGATGCTGATTGGAAAATCCAGCGATCAGCTAAATGGCCGATCAATGGAGGGCGGTGGCACGCTGAACCATTCTGGCCCCTGCTCCGTCATGTAAAAGCAATCTTCCAGCCGGATGCCAAAATTGCCGGGGATGTAGAGGCCCGGCTCATTGGAAAAACACATGCCCGCCGCAAGCGGGGTCGTCTCGCCATGCACCAAATTGACAGGCTCATGCCCATCCATGCCAATGCCATGGCCGGTGCGGTGCGACAGGCCGGGCAAGGCATAGCCCGGGCCATAGCCAATTTTTTCATACCATCCTCGCACCGCATCATCGACGGACCCACAGGAACGACGAATTTGCGCCGCTTCAAAAGCAATTTGCTGGCCTTGACGCACCTGAGCCCACACGTCGCGCTGCCGCTTGCTTGGCTCTCCAAAGACAAAGCTGCGTGAGATGTCAGAGACATAGCCGTGGACGGAGCAGCCCCCGTCTAACAAAATGCTTTCCCCCTCGCGCACAATCTGCGGCTTATGCGATCCATGCGGATAGGCTGTCGCCTCACCGATCAGCACCAGTGCGTCGCCGCCTTTGCCGCCGCGCTTCGCAGTTTCCGCTATGATCAGCGCTTCAATATCCCCCGGCGTCATCCCAGCCGCAATCTGGCCGCCAACCGCGCGGAAGGCACTTGTTGTAATGTCCGCCGCTGCCTTCATCAGCGCAATTTCAGCTGCGCTTTTGTGCATCCGACAGCCACGCACCACGCCCGCGCCATTCACCACCTGCACGCCCGGCAGCGCCTTTTGCAGGCCGTCGACAATGAAGTGCCGGACCGTCTCCTCAATAGCGACAGGCTTTGCAGTCAACTTCTTCTCGCGCACCCAATCGGCGACCAGCTTCAGCGGATTTTCATGCTCATTCCAAGTGCGAATGGTCGCCGGAATGGCGAGCGATTCCCGAATGGACGGTGCTTCAAAAAAGGGCGTGACGACAACAACATCGCCCTCAGCCGGGATCAACGCCGCTGTCAGCCGCTCACTGCGCCACCATTCCACGCCCGTGAAATAGACAAGGCTGGAGCCGGGTTCGACGAGCAGCGCGCCAATATTGGCCTGCTGCATCAAGCGCTGCACCTTGGCGATGCGGGCTGCACGCTCTTCCCCGCTAATCGGCAAGGCTTGGGCCGCACGGGTGATCGCGGCGCTGGCAGGTGCTGCCTTCGCCAAAACGGGCGCAAGGGCCACACCAGCTGCTGACCCCAAAACCAAACGCCGTGAGAACATGCTCCCCTCCCTCATTCAATAGCGCAAAAAGGCGCGGCGTTCTTCAATCCAGGCCTTTTCATCGGGGATGGTCAGCGCGTCGAGATCACCCGGCATGGCCGCTGCATCATCCACCCATTCGCGCAACAAAGGCCCACCATTAATGACGTCAATTGCCAGCACGTCATTGGTATATTCATATTTAAAATCGGTGCCGCGCCAGATTTGGTAATCAGGATAAAGCCGGCGAATGGCCTTAAAGCCCAGCGCCTGCACCCGCCAAGGCCGAAAGGCCGCATGGTCATAGCCCGGCCCTTCGGCATGAATATGGACGCCGCTGCACAGCTTACCGACGTGTTTATGGAAGGTCGGCTCAAACCAAATGTCCCGCAAATGACAGCCCTTGAGCCATTCGGGCGCAAGTGCGCGCATTTCGGCAATCACGGCACGCGCATCAATATCAGGCGCGCCAAAAATTTCGAGCGGACGGGTCGTCCCGCGCCCTTCGGACAGTGTCGCGCCTTCGACCATCACAGTGCCGGCATACGCGCGGGCCATGTTGACATTGGGTGCATTGGGGCTGGGGTTGATCCAGATCCGCTCCCCCAGCGGCCAGCCAAAGCCCGGCGCGGTGTGCGGATCATAATCGCCCATTTCAACCAAGCGATAGTCCACATCTAGCTTCAAATGGTGGATGAACCACAGGCCCAATTCCCCCATGGTCAGGCCATGGCGCATCGGCATGGGGCCAGCACCCACAAAGCTTTCCCACCCGGCGCGCAGCGTCAGGCCTTCGACCGGGCGACCCGCAGGATTTGGCCGATCGAGCACCCAAACCGATTTTCCTTTGGCGGCGGCCGCCTCCAAAATGTAGCGCAACGTTGTGATGAAAGTGTAAATTCGACATCCAAGATCTTGTAAATCAACAAGAATTACGTCGAAACTATCCATCATCTCATCAGTCGGGGCGCGGACGTCTCCGTACAGGCTGAAGATCGGAATGCCATGCTGCGGGTCGATGAAATCAGGCGATTCCACCATATTATCCTGCTTATCGCCGCGCAGGCCATGTTGCGGACCAAAAGCGGACGACAGACTTATTTCGGGGCATTGCGCCAAGGCATCCAAACTATGCGTCAGATCTTCTGTGACAGAGGCCGGATGCGCCAACAGGGCGACACGACGGCCCTGCAATTCTGCGCGGAGGCTTTGGTCCGCAAGCAAGCGATCAATACCAAATTTCATAATCTCTCCGCTGCCCTGACTGTCAGGGCAAAGCAATCTTCATGATGAAAATCAGGTTTTTCCGGTGGATGGTTAAGTGCCCAATAGGCTTTCGCCCCGTCTGCGCCCTCAATCACACAGGATAAACCAAGGCGCCAATCCGCCGCTGCAAAGTCAGACGGCAAAAAAGTGAGATCAATTTGCGCGGAAAGCACCGCCGCCTCTGGCCCTTGTGGGCATGAAATAGCCGGGGGAGCGTTCAAATACGCCTCTGCCATGTCCTCCCGATAGTCTGCAAAATGATAGGCGGCCCATTGGCTGGACGGGGAGAGATTGAATTCAAAATAGTCCGGTCCGCCTGCCTTTAGGAATAGCTCACAGCAGCTCGTCTGCCATAGGCCATCGGTGCGCACAGCCTCAGCGGCGGCGGGAATGCGCAACGCCCCTTTCGTCGCCAAAATTGTGTACGTCAGCGCCAAAATGGCGCCTGACACCCGCACATCCACATCAATGGCGCGCGCAATGCCATCTCCCCCCGCTGGGTGCAGACACAAACTGCTGCGATGCTGCCAAATAGTCCCCATAAAGCTGGATTGGCGCGTCCTGCATCACTTGGCAAGCACTGCCCTGCCCCCGTTCTTTTCAAACCCAGCCATTTTCAATCGGCCAAGGCCCTGCTAAGCGCCGCGCAAGACAAAAGAGACAATGATGACCGACTATCAATCAGAGCTGCTGCGCACCCTGTCTGACCGGGGCTATATCCACCAGATCACCGACGCCGAGGCGCTCGACACGCTGGCGAAAAGCCAGGTCGTGCCCGGCTATGTCGGCTTTGATGCAACGGCAGCCTCGCTTCATGTGGGCAATCTTGTCTCCGTCATGCTGCTGCGTCGTCTGCAACAGGCCGGGCATAAGCCCATTGTGCTGCTGGGCGGCGGGACGACCAAAGTGGGCGATCCTTCGGGCAAGGATGAAGTCCGTAAGCTGCTCGATAATGATGGCATCAACGCCAACATCGCCTCAATCCGACGCATTTTTGAACGCTTTCTGACCTTTGGTGATGGCCCGACAGATGCCATCATGGTCAACAATGCCGATTGGCTGGATAAGCTGGGCTATATTGATTTGCTGCGCGATGTTGGCCGGCATTTCACAATCAACCGGATGCTGACGTTCGATTCCGTGAAGCTGCGTCTGGATCGGGAACAGCCACTCACCTTCCTCGAATTCAATTACATGATCCTGCAGGCCTATGACTTTATGGAGCTGTCACGCCGTGCGGGCTGCCGCCTGCAAATGGGCGGATCAGACCAATGGGGCAATATCGTCAACGGGATTGAACTGAGCCGCCGCGTCGACGCGACCGAGCTGTACGGCGTCACAACCCCGCTTATCACGCGGGCCGATGGGCAGAAAATGGGCAAATCCGTCTCGGGCGCCATCTGGCTGCATGAAGACCAGCTCTCTCATTATGATTATTGGCAGTTCTGGCGGAACACTGATGATCGCGATGTTGGCCGCTTCATGCGTTTGTTCACCGATTTGCCGCTCGATGAAATTGCGCGGTACGAAGCGTTGGAAGGCAGCGAGATTAACGCCGCGAAGATTGCTTTGGCCAATGCCGCAACCGAATTGTGCCGGGGCAAGGAGGCCGCAGTGGCAGCCGCAGAAACCGCGCGCAAAACCTTTGAAGAAGGTGTGGCGGGCGCTGATTTGCCGCGCCTCACCGTCTCCGGCAGCATTGATATTCTGGATGCACTGGTGGGCCTTGGCTTTGTGGGGTCACGCGGCGAAGGCAAACGGAAAATCGCGGAAGGTGCCGTGAAGGTCGACGACGCGGCGATTGCGGCTGCTGATTTATCGCTGGCGGTAACGGGCGAGACCAAAATCAGCCTGGGCAAGAAGCGGCACGGACTTTTGGTGGTGGCTTAACCCGCCTTAATCAACGCCACCGCAGCATCGCGTTCAAACAGATATAGCGCAATCCGCGCGGCTTGGCCGCGTGGGCTATCCAGCCCGCCATCACGATCCACCAGCAGCCGTGCATCATCATTGGCCGCCATAATCAGCGCGTTCACTTGTTCGGGTGACGCAAGGCGGAAAGCGGCATCGCCAGATTGACGGGTTCCTAGGATTTCCCCCGCCCCGCGCAGCCGCAAATCCTCTTCCGCAATGCGAAAGCCATCATTGGTTTCGCGCATCAGCGCAAGGCGCGCACGCGCGGTTTCGCTCAGGCTCTGACCCCGCAGCAACAGGCAAACGGACTTTTGATCGCCCCGCCCGACCCGGCCGCGCAATTGATGGAGTTGCGCCAAGCCAAAACGTTCCGCCTCCTCGATAATCATCAGCGTGGCGTTGGGCACATCAACACCCACTTCAATCACCGTCGTCGCAACCAAAACCGAAAGAGCGCCACTGGCAAAGGCCGCCATCACAGCGTCTTTCTCTGGCCCCTTCATACGACCATGGACTAGCCCAACTTTGCCGGGGAATACCTGCCGCAACGCCTCAAAACGGGCTTCTGCTGCCGCCCTGTCATTCGCTTCGCTTTCTTCGACCAGCGGACACACCCAATAGGCCTGCCCGCCACGCCCGACATGGCGGGACAGGCCGGCGACCACTTCATCAATCCGTTCGGTGGACATCACGCGCGTATCAATGGGCTGGCGGCCCGGCGGCATTTCATCCAGCCGACTGACATCCATTTCGCCATAGTTGGACAAGGTCAGCGTGCGCGGAATGGGGGTGGCCGTCATCACCAGCAAATGCGGCGGCGCTTCTGCCTTTTGCGTCAGCATCAACCGCTGCGCCACGCCAAAGCGGTGCTGCTCATCAATTACGGCAAGTCCCAGTTTCTTGTACGAGACGCCCTCTTGAAAAATAGCGTGCGTGCCGACCAGCAAATGGATGCTGCCATCTGCCAAGCCCATCAACGTTGCTTCGCGCGCACGGCCTTTGTCCCGCCCGGTCAGGATTGCGATGTTGACGGGCAGGCCCGCCAATTGGCGCTGCAATGTCTCAAAATGCTGGCGCGCGAGGATTTCGGTTGGCGCAAGCAAAGCCGCCTGACTGCCCGCCTCAATGGCCATCAGCATCGCATGGAGCGCAACCATGGTCTTGCCCGCCCCGACATCACCCTGCAACAGCCGGACCATGGGCGTGGGCTGAACCAAATCCCCCTCAATTTCACTTATGGTGCGCTGTTGCGCGCCTGTGAGGCTGTAGGGCAGATTGAGCATTTCCCTCAGATGCCCGTCGCCTGCCAGCGGCACACCCCGACGACGGCGCGACGAGGCGCGCACCAGCATTAGCGCCAATTGATTGGCAAACACTTCATCATAGGCAAGCCGAGTCCGCGCTTGAGCATCTGTCGGGTCCGCGTGGATGGCCTGCAGCGCGTCTTGCCAATTGGGCCAGCCCCGCTCTGCCAGCAGGCTGGGTTCAATCCATTCGGGGAGCGATGGCGCCCGATCCAAGGCTTGCGCCTCGTCATCGCAGGTTAAGACTCCAAAGCCCATTGGAACTCCAGTATCAAGGGCGGCTCGGGTTAAACCATCAGTAGCCGCTGAGCATACATAATCAAAATGTGGAGTGCCACCGCGGATAACTACACCTAGAGCTACAACGACATCAGCACCAGATAGCGCTGCGGCTTTGGCAGCAATTGGTAATTCAAAAGTGCCAGGAACTCGGTGAATTTCAGG
>RFZB01000057.1 GCA_009920915.1 Sphingomonadaceae bacterium
TAGCGGCGGCGCAAAAGCTGGTTGAAGCGGCCTTTGATGCGGGCGTAACGCTGTTTGATACTGCCGATATTTACGGATTTAACGGCACTTCCGGCTTTGGCGATGCGGAAGTGCTTTTGGGCCGCGTCTTCAAAGCTGCGCCCCAGCTCCGCAGCAAGATGGTGCTCGCCACCAAGGGCGGCATCATGCCCCCCATTCCCTATGACCAGAGCCGGGATTATTTGATGCGCGCGCTGGATGCCTCGTTGAGCCGCATGGGTGTGGACCATGTAGAACTGTGGCAAGTGCACCGCCCCGATATTCTAACCCACCCTGAAGACCTTGCCCGCACATTGGAAGACATGGTCAAAAGTGGCAAAGTCGGTGCCATTGGCGTCTCCAACTTCACGCATGGCCATATCGCTGCGTTGCAAAGCTTTTTGTCGATCCCATTAGTGTCGACCCAGCCCGAGTTTTCACCCCTGCATTTAGACCCAATTGAAACCGGTTTGCTCGATCAGGCCATGGCCTCGCGCATGACAGTGCTGGCGTGGTCTCCCCTCGGCGGCGGCCGCATTGCCACGCCGTCCACAGATCGCGAGAAAGCCGTCGCCGCGGCTTTGGATAAGGTGGCGGCCGCACATGGTGTTGGCCGCACAATTGCCGCCTATAGCTGGATTATGGCGCATCCCGCAGGTGCCATCCCAATTATTGGATCACAGCAAGTTGCGCGCATCCATGAAGCCGCTGACGCGTTGAAGATCCGTTGGACCCGTCAAGATTGGTATGATGTGCTGGTTGCCAGCCGTGGGGAGAAATTGCCATGAGCAAGCCGCTGGAAATCTCTTGGTTTTCCGCTCTTTGTGATGATGATTATGAATTTCTGGGCGTGCCCGATGCGTCGCTCGCCTCGAGTTGGGAACATTGCCGCAATATTGTGATGCGCGCGGAAGAAGGCGGGTTTGACAACATCTTGCTGCCGTCGGGCTATCAACTTGGCATTGATACGCAGATGTTTGCGGGCGCAATTGCAGCCCTGACGCGCCAGATCCGCTTGTTGATGGCGGTGCGAATTGGTGAAACTTGGCCGCCGCAATTGGCGCGCCAAATTGCCACATTAGACCGTATTTTGGGTGCAGCGCCCTGTGGTGCGGCGCGTCTTGCTGTGAACATTATTTCCTCCGACATGCCGGGCGAAAAAATGGATAGCGAACCGCGCTATGCCCGCACGGTAGAGGCAATGAAGATCCTTAAGACGCTGCTCAATGGCGATCATCTGTCGCACAAAGGCGAGTTTTATGATTTTGATCTCGCGCCGCCACGCGTCAAAACCCTGTCTGGCAAATGCCCGCCGCTCTATTTTGGCGGCCTTTCACCTGCTGCGCGCGAGGCCGCGGCCGAAGGCTGTGACGTCTATCTGATGTGGCCCGAAACGCTCGACGGCGCCAAAGCCCTAATTGCCGACATGACAGAGCGTGCGGCCAAACGCGGCCGCACCTTGAAATATGGGTTCCGCGCGCACGTCATCGTCCGCGAGACCGAGGCTGAAGCGCGCGACTATGCCAGCCGGCTGCTCTCTAAATTAGATGCTGATAAAGGCGCAGAAATCCGCGGCAAATCGCTGGACGCCCAAACATATGGCGTTGCTCGCCAAGCTGAACTTCGGGCGGCTGCAGGTGAAGACGGCTATATTGAAGATAATCTGTGGACAGGAATTGGACGGGCACGGTCTGGCTGCGGAGCTGCGATTGTTGGTGATCCGGATCAAGTTGTCGCCAAAATCCGGGCCTATCAAGCCCTTGGTATCGATGCGTTCATCCTGTCAGGCTATCCCCATATGGCAGAGTGCGACATGTTCGCCCGCTACGTCCTCCCACAATTGGACCATGGCAAGCTCTCACTTGACTAAGCCTTAAAGGGGATCGGGATGGCCTTGCGCCATCCCCTCCCCCAGCGCGCCAACCGGGCGAACAGGCCATTTTGCGCAATCCACTCGGCATAATCCCGATAGATGGGGTCACAGGATAGGTGCCTCTCTTCGGTCTTGGCGCGCCAATAATAGACTGCGCTGATACAGGCCATGGCAACGCAATTGCGGATCATGTCTGTCAGCTTGCCGCTCGTCACCCAAAAAGGCACGGCCGACAGCCACCAAAATGTCACTTTGGACACATAGGCTGGGTGCTTGCTGAACGCATAGGGCCCGTGCGTAATGATGCCGCGGTGCGTAAGGTTGGAAAAGCGGGGCCCGAAGGCGACAGTCGACCAAGCATAAATTCCCGTCAACAGCACCAACATCGCCCCCCAGATTGCCTGGACAATTAACGAATTGGGCAGCCAATGGACCCAATTTTCCTCGCCAAAGGTTGCAAACCGGGCGTCAAAAACTCTGCCCTCGCCCATCAGAACAAAGGGCGGATAGCATATCAGCGCGGCCACCCATCCGGCCAAACGCGGCTCAGCGGATCGGATATGCGCGTCCAAGGGGCGCAGCGTCAGCACATAGCCCATTGTCCCAAACATGATGTCAAACACAAACATCAACGCAATGAACCATGTGGCAAGCGCAAAAGGCGAGGCCAGAATTTCGTCCCATGGCCGCGCCACAACCATGGCATAGCTGCCCGGCAAAATAGACAGCATGAAAGCGAGGAAGAATGCCTTTACCGCCCAGGCGCGCGCAAAATCAGCAATGGCGGCCCCTGACCAACCCGGCACACCGCAGATATACGCCCCAAAATGCCAGGCACCATCTTTTGGTGCGACAAGATAGCGATCGATCCAGCTGACATAGGCAATAGATAGCAGAAGGAGCCCGGGCACCGCTTGCGCCAAGACATCCATGGCAAAGATATAGGGCCCGCGCCAATACCACCGAAAAACACAGTAAACTAAGGCGATTGCAGCCCAAATCGCCCAAAAACCAATGAGCTTTACGGCAGAAATTGCCCATAGACCTTGCCCAGAATTTGGACTGTGCCACGACAATCCGGTCGACGGCCGTTGATGGACTTTATCCATCACGACTGACCATAAAATGGTTGGCACAGCACACGCCATTGCGGCCGCAAGCGAATAGACGGGGGCCGACCAGCCCTGATGCCGAGCCAGACCAAGCCACAAAACCAACCCTGCCAGGCCTACCGCACTGGCACCATGCGACACACTAGACGTTGGGCGACACTGTCCCGCGCAGGCAGATCTTTCGGATAGCAAGGACATAAGGCATCGGTAACAAAGAGATGTTAAGCTTTTCCAAAGCCGCATTTACAGCAGCCCCGCCACCGGCTAGCCATTGCACTTGGATTTTAGGGAGGTCGCATGTCGTTTTTGGCAAAAGTCTGGCGCTTGCTCGTCGGCATCAAGGATGCGCTTGTTCTGGCGACAATGCTGCTCTTTTTCGCGCTTCTCTATAGCCTTCTTTCGTCCACGCCGAACGCCGCAGCGATCGAAGATGGTGCATTATATGTTGAGCTGGACGGCACAATTGCCGAACAGCCGGAGCGGGCAAGCCCACAAGACATCTTGTTTAATTCGACATCCCCCCTGCGCGAACATCGTCTGCGTGATGTGGTTCATGTCATTGAAACTGCTGCGACCGATACACGGATCAAAGCCGTCGCCTTAGATTTGGATGGATTTGTCGGCGGTGGCCAAGTGAGCCTTCAGCGTGTTGGGGCCGCACTGGACAAGGTGCGCAAATCCGGCAAGCCCGTCATTGCCTATGCCACGGGCTATTCAGATGACAGTTATCTTCTTGCAGCCCATGCCAGCGAAATCTGGCTTGATCCAATGGGCCTTACCTTCATTGCTGGCCCCGGCGGAAGTCGCCCTTATTTCAAAGGGTTGATTGATAAGCTGGGTGTTACCGTTCGCGTCTATCGCGTTGGCAAATTCAAAAGCTTTGTCGAGCCTTATACTCGTGCAGACCAATCCCCAGAGGCAAAACAGGCTGATCAGGCGCTTGTCGATTCTCTGTTTTCCGCATGGATGGCGAATGTCAAAGCCGCGCGCCCCAAGGCGCAATTGGCCACTTATGTGCAGAACCCCCTCGGCACCATTGCCAATCAATCCAGCGCACAAGTGGCCCTGCGCAGCGGCATGGTCGATAAACTGGGTGATCGGATCGCGTGGGCCAACCGGATAGCGGCCATTGCTGGGCGCGACAGCTCTGACCCCGTCGATGCGTTCAAAGGCACGGATTATGCCGATTATCTTGCAGCCCATCCTGTGCCAGCCGGCAGCGACATTGGCGTTGTGACCGTCGCTGGAGAGATTGTAGATGGGGAGGCCCCAGCAGGCACCTCTGGCGGTGACACCATTTCGCGCATCATCTTGGATGCCGTTGCCCAAAAGAATTTAAAGGCTTTGGTGGTTCGCGTAGATTCGCCAGGTGGTTCGGCCATCGCCTCCGAAAAAATCCGCCAATCCTTGCTGGTTGCCAAAAAAACCGATTTGCCCGTCATTGTCTCAATGGCCAATGTCGCTGCCTCTGGCGGATATTGGATTGCCAGCGCTGGGGATCGGATTTTTGCTGAGCCCGCCACGATCACTGGCTCTATCGGCGTTTTTGGCATTGTGCCAACTTTTGAAAAGACACTCGCCAAATGGGGCGTAACGGCAGATGGCGTGGCCACGACCCCATTGTCGGGCCAGCCTGATGTGCTGCGTGGCACCAATGCAGTTGCCGATCAGCTGATCCAATCGGGCGTGAATGAGATTTATCGGCGCTTTACAGGGCTGGTATCCCAGCAGCGGCGTATTCCCTTGGCGCGCGTTGAAGAGATTGCACAGGGCCGCGTTTGGGATGGCGGATCCGCGCGTCAAATTGGCCTTGTCGATAGCTTTGGCTCGCTGGATGATGCCATTGCTGAAGCCGCGAAACGCGCCAAGCTGGACCCCAAATCTGTTCGCCCGGTCTATTTAGACCGAATGCCCAATTGGTTTGAGCTTTATGCTGAGCGGCTGAAGGGCAGCAATGAGGAAAGCCGCCTTCCGCGCGACGCCTATAGCCAGTTGGTGCAGCGTCAGCAGATTAACCTTGCCTCTGCAATGATCGAAGCGAGCAGCATTGCCAAAGGCCCTGCGGTTCAGGTCCGCTGCCTATCCTGCCCCGCAACGCCCAAGATACGCGCGGACCAAGGGTTGATGGAGAGGCTTATTGCCAAGCTGCGCTAAAGCTTTTCATCCGCCTGCAACAGCAGGGCGATAGCTGGCGGCATCTGTTGTAAACTCAGCATGGCCATAGCCCGCCAATTGCCGGCGCAGCCGCTTCACAAGGCGCGCGTCGGCAAGGCCCGCCAACCCCGGCACACGACCGGCCACGCGATAGGCCATCATGCGGACTAAGATGACAAAAATGGTCGCGGCATAAAGCACGCGATCTGCCAGAGAGATTGGCACGCCCAGTTCGCGCGCGCGCCCAAAATTCCCCTGTAGAAATGCCTTTGCAAAAAACACGCGGGAGAAAGATCTTTCCAACCGCCGAAAAACACGGGCGGAGACGCTTTGGTCGGCCGAAAGCTCTGCCTCCATAGTCGCACGCAACAGGCCACCACAAATCTTGTCGTCATAGTCATAACGCAGCGTGGCACTGCGCGTGCACCAGATGCGCACAATGTCTTCCGGCGTGTCAGCCAGCAAATCTTCGGGTAAACCAAGCAAGTAACAGCGATAACGGGCCAGTTCGACGCGCGCGCGCTCAGCGCGTGTAAAATGTGTCCGGCCTGCTTTCAGCACATCGTTGGACAAGAAATAGATGGGAATCAGCCCTGCCGGCATTTGGTCAAGCTGCGGGATGGGCATGCCATAGGTTTCGGCATCCCATAAACCGGGGCGTGTCAGCACATTGACGCGCACCATAGAATGCATCAACCGCACCATGGCCGCGGCGCGAAAGCCTGGCCCGAACCGCTCCAACGCACCCGGCAAAATCGTGGTGGTAAAAAATGTGGCCGTCTCTTTCACGCGCCGGGCCGCAGTCGCGTGGCTCAACGTGCCCGTCAGCGCCATTGGCAAGGCCGAATATTTGTTCAGAAATGTCGCAATAAATGCCCCGCGTATGGCAAAGGGCGCAAGGTTGGCGGCACTGTTCCGGTCTTCGCGGGCGCCCTCCTCTACCAGCGCCATATCGAGCCATTCAGGCACACGCTCCATGTCTTCAATCAACGCGACAAGTTCAGGCGGGGCGTCCGGTACAGCCTCCACTCCTTTGTCACAGGCCGTCACCAACATATCAACTAAGCGGCGAAAGCCTTGGCTTGGCATCAGGGCGGCATAAGCATCGCCCGTGACATCGCCCAACATCGTATATTCACGAAAGCGCGCGACCAAGTCAACATCCGCGAGCAAAGCGTCGCGGCTCATCGAGGCACCAAAGCGCATCTCGGTGTCAACGCCCAGATCAGTCGTAAAGCGTTCGGGCGGCGCGTCGAAATTCAGCTGCCCATAAACGGCAGGAAGACGCTCTTTTTGAGAGCGAACACGGGCGGCAATATGATCAATAGATGGGCGCATTGGGGCAATCTGCGCGAAAACCAACCTTAGGCCAACCCCCGACAGAAGATCAGGGGGTTGGCCTCGTGGCATGATTGCCCTTTACTTACATATGGATTGGCTTGCCCGTGACGGCCATTGCCGCTTCCTTCAGCGCCTCAGCATGCGTTGGGTGGGCGTGGCAAGTATAGGCAATATCTTCGCTGGTGGCGCCAAACTCCATGGCTTGAGCCGCCTGCGCAATCATCGTGCCGGCCAATGATGCGACGATGTGCACGCCCAAAACTTTGTCCGTCTTGGCATCAGCAATGACTTTTACAAAGCCGTCCGTATCACGGTTGGTCTTAGCCCGGCTGTTCGCCATCATTGGGAACTTGCCGACCTTCACTTCGCCGCGCGCCTTGGCCTGCTCTTCGGTCAGGCCGACGCTTGCAAATTCCGGCATGGTGTAAACAACACCCGGGATAACGTCATGGTTCACAAGGCCAATTTGGCCCGCGCAAAACTCTGCGGCAGCAATGCCTTCGTCTTCCGCCTTATGCGCCAGCATCGGGCCGGGCGTCACGTCGCCAATGGCATAAATGCCTGGAACCTTGGTCTGGAAATCATGGCCAACTTCAATCTGGCCGCGCGCATTGGTTTCAAGGCCAGCCTTGGCCAAATCCAGCCCCTCGGTATTCGGCCGACGACCAATGGCCACCAGCACGCAATCCGCCTCCAGCACTTCGGCAGCGCCCCCGGCGGCAGGTTCCACGGTCACGCTCGCCTTCCCACCCTTTACCGAGACGCCTGTGACCTTTGTCGAAAGCTTCAGCGCAAAGCCCTGCTTTTTGAAAATCTTCGCAGCTTCCTTGCGGACATCCATGTCCATACCCGGCAAAAGCTGATCGAGATATTCTACGACCGTGACCTGAGCGCCTAAGCGCCCCCAGACGCTGCCCAGCTCAAGGCCGATCACGCCCCCGCCAATAACAACAAGATGCTTGGGCACCTTAGGCAAAGCGAGTGCGCCTGTGGAATCGACAACAACCTTCTGGTCAATCTCAACACCCGGCAGCGGCGTGACGGATGATCCCGTTGCGATCATGATCATCTTGGCAGAATAGCTGGTGCCATTCACATCAATGCTATTCGCTGATGTGAAGCGGGCATGGCCCTTCAGCCAATCGACCTTGTTCTTCTTGAACAGGAATTCAATCCCGCCTGTCAGCTCACCAACGGCCTTCGCCTTTTCGGCGTGCATCGCCGCCACATCAACTTTGACGTCTTTAAAACTGATGCCAAATTTCGCGAGTGATCCGCCATGGGCTTCTTCGTACAATTCCGAAGCATGGAGCAACGCCTTGGACGGAATGCAGCCAACATTAAGGCAGGTTCCACCCAATGTTGCCCGGCTTTCCACGCACGCAGTCTTCAAGCCCAGTTGCGCCGCGCGAATGGCAGCCACATAGCCGCCCGGCCCTGCGCCGATGACGATCAGGTCGTAATTGGTCTCGCTCATCGTTTCCTCCTTCTGTGCTCCGGCGCAGGCCGGAGCCCAGGGCCGTTAGCCACTCAGATCGTCGAAGAGGTCCCGCCATGCTGGGTTGGCCTCCTCAATCAGTCTCAGCTTCCAAGCCCGTTTCCAACTCTTCATCTGACGTTCGCGCGTGCGTGCGTCCTGAATATCATCAAACTGCTCAAACCAGACAAGACGTGTGCAGCCGTGCTTTTTCGTAAAACCTTCCACAAGACCAAAACGATGCTGATAAGCCCTTCTGGCAATATCGCTCGTGACTCCCAGATAGATTGTTCCATTTGGCTGGCTGGCCATCAGGTAAACATATCCAGATCGTGTCACGTTTCACCCCTGGGCTCCGGCCTGCGCCGGAGCACCTGAGGTGAGGTGAACATCATAGGTCAATGAGCAATCGGGTTGGGTCTTCAATGGCGTTCTTGACGGCTACGAGGAACGTCACAGCTTCGCGCCCGTCAATCAGGCGGTGGTCATAGCTGAGCGCCAGGTACATCATCGGGCGGACAACAACCTGACCGTCACGGACAACCGGGCGATCCTCGATGCGGTGCAGACCCAGTACGGCCGACTGCGGCGGGTTGATAATCGGCGTCGACATCAGCGACCCGAAAACACCCCCGTTGGAAATGGTGAAGGTTCCGCCCTTCATGTCATCCATCGTCAACGTGCCATCCTTGGCGCGCTTGCCGAAATCGCCAATGGTGCGCTCAATGTCCGCAACGGACATATCCTGCGCGTCGCGAATAACGGGAACAACAAGGCCATTTGGCGCCGAAACCGCAACTGAAATGTCAGCATAGTTGCGATAGACAATGTCATCGCCCTCAATCGAGGCATTGACGGCCGGAATATCCTTCAGTGCCATGCACACGGCCTTGGTGAAAAAGCCCATAAAGCCCAGCCGGACACCGTGCTTCTTCTCAAACAAGTCCTTATACTTGCTGCGCGCTTCCATGACGGCAGTCATGTCGACATCGTTAAATGTCGTCAGCATCGCAGCTGTATTCTGCGCTTCTTTCAGACGCTTGGCGACAGTCTGGCGCAGGCGCGTCATCCGCACCCGCTCTTCCGCGCGGGCCGATGAAGCGGCGACAGGCGCGCTCGTCGGGGCAGCAGCAGGGGCCGCCTCGACCTTCGCTGATGCGGTGCCCGCCGACACGGCAGCCAGCACATCATCCTTGGTCAGACGGCCGTCTTTGCCCGTGCCCTTAATCTTGGTCGGGTCCAGCCCGTGCTCCAGAACAAGGCGGCGGACAGAGGGCGACAGCGTCAAATCCCCCGCTTCATCCGACGCGACGGACGGAGCAGCTGCGGCGGGTGCTGCCGATACCGACGCCGCCGCTGGCGCAGCAGGTGCGCCCGCACCGCCTTCAATCGAGCCAATCACGGCGCCAACGTTCACCGTTGCGCCTTCTGAAACGACGTGCGCGCCCATGACGCCCGCAACAGGCGCCGTCACTTCCACGGCCACCTTATCCGTTTCAAGGCTCGCAATCGGCTCATCTGCGGCCACGGCTTCACCGGGCTGCTTCAGCCATTGGCCAAGCGTGGCTTCGGCGATGGATTCACCAAGAGTGGGGACGATAACTTCTGTCGACATGATCAGCCTTTCCGCTGGCGTCTAATTTCATCGCGCACGCTGTGACCGAGCGCGTGAGAGATAAGGGCTGCCTGTTCGGCTTGGTGGCGCTTCATCAGGCCCGTGGCCGTTGCCGCGCTGGCCTTGCGACCTGCATAACGTGCACGATCTGGGCCTACACCAGCGTCTGCCAGGCATTCTTCGATATAGGGCTCAACAAAGAACCAAGAGCCGTTGTTCTTTGGCTCTTCCTGCGCCCAAACAACTTCTTCCAAATTCACCATCCGCTTCAACCGCGTGACCAGCGGTTCAGATGGGAAAGGATAAAGCTGTTCAATCCGCACAATTGCGGTGTTCTTATCCCCCGCAGTGTTGCGCGCTTCCATCAGGTCATACGCGACTTTGCCTGAACATAGCACCAGCCGCTTCACATCCTTGTCGGCAGGCGCCCAAGGATCTGACAGGATGCGCATAAAGTGGCTCTGATCCAGCAAATCCTCCACCTTTGACACTGCCATCTTGTGACGCAGCAAAGACTTGGGCGTCATGATGATCAGCGGCTTACGGAACTGCCGGTGCATCTGGCGGCGCAAAATGTGGAAATAATTGGCCGGCGTTGTGCAATTGGCGACTTGGATATTGTCTTCCGCGCACAGCTGAAGATAGCGTTCAAGACGCGCCGAGCTATGCTCTGGCCCCTGCCCTTCATAGCCATGCGGCAACAGCATCACGAGACCATTGGCCCGCAGCCATTTGGATTCCCCAGCGGCAATGAACTGATCGATCATCACCTGCGCGCCATTGGCGAAATCGCCGAACTGGCCTTCCCAGAGCACAAGGCTCTTCGGGTCTGCGCTGGCAAAACCATATTCAAAGCCCAGAACGCCAAATTCTGACAAGGGGCTGTCCAACACTTCAAAGCGACCATGCGGGACGGTGGAGAGCGGAATATATTTCTGCTCGCTTGCCTGATCGACCCATACAGCGTGACGCTGACTAAAGGTGCCACGGCCCGAATCCTGGCCTGACAGACGCACGCCATAGCCTTCGGACAAGAGCGAACCGAACGCCAAGGCTTCGGCAGTTGCCCAGTCAAAGCCCTCACCACTGGCGAACATGGCCTTTTTAGCATCCAGCACGCGGTTCAGCGTGGGATGGACTTTTACATCATCCGGAACCGTCGTCAGTGTCCGGCCAAGGCTATCCAGCAGCTTTATGGAAATACCTGTTTCAACATTGCGACGGGCCGTTTCGGGATCCGCCGGCTTATTGAGGCCTGCCCAGCGCCCGCCAAACCAATCGGCATCATTGGGCTTATAATCGGGGGCCGCCTGAAACTCCTGTTCCAGAACTTGGGTAAAGCGCATCGCGTGTTCTGACGCCCAGTTGGCATCAATCACGCCCTGTTCAATCAAGCGCTTGGCATAGATTTCCGAAACACCGGGGTGCTTCTTGATCGTTTGGTACATCAAAGGCTGGGTAAAGCCCGGCTCGTCGCCTTCGTTATGGCCGAAGCGACGATAGCACCACATGTCGATGACGATATCGCGGTGGAAAGTCTGGCGGAACTCGACGGCCATCTTGCACGCAAAGGTCACAGCCTCAGGATCATCACCGTTGACGTGAAGGATGGGTGCCTGAACCCCCTTTGCAACGTCAGACGGATAGGGCGAAGAGCGCGCAAATTGCGGGCTGGTCGTAAAGCCGACTTGGTTGTTCACGATGAAGTGAATGCACCCACCCGTATTATAGCCGCGAATACCCGAAAAACCGAGGCATTCCCAAACAATGCCCTGCCCTGCAAAGGCCGCATCGCCATGCAGCAACACGGGCAGAACCTGCGTGTGCTTGCCCTTGCCAATATCATCCCGGAATGTCTGATTAGCGCGCACTTTGCCCAGCACCACCGGGTCCACCGCTTCCAAGTGCGATGGGTTGGGCACAAGGCTCATATGCACATTAATGCCATCAAATTCACGGTCAGTGGACGTGCCGAGATGGT
>RFZB01000058.1 GCA_009920915.1 Sphingomonadaceae bacterium
GGCCTGATGAGGCGGCAGATATCGCGTGCCGCCTCATCAGGCCCTGCCCCATCCCGATAGGCCGGCGGAAAGGCATCAGCATAGCGCAGCGCAAGCCGCGTTGCGCGGGCACCCTCCATCTCTGCCAGCGCCTCCTCAACAGCTGGCCGCCAGCCGCGGACCATGGATTCCAAAGCGACATTCAGCGCCGCAACATCGGGCAGACCCCCGCCATCGCGAATGTCGATCGTCAATCGGATCAGCACGATGCCACTATCGTCCAAATCCATCGCCCAGCTGAGCAGGGGCGCGTTCGCCGCCTTCGAGACCATATCAATGATCGCCAATCGGCGTGCCGTCGACAGCTCATCACGCGGCAGCCAGACAAAGGCATGAAGATGCCGCGCCAAGGGGCTGCGCGTAATCGCAAGGCTAGGCCGTGGTCGGTCTGCCAAGGACATGGCGGCGAGGGCCACATCTTCAAGCGCCTGATCATCCATCGCAATCAGCAAATCGCGCTGCAGGGCGGTAACGGCATGAGTCAGCGCCTTGCCGGCATGGCCTGCGGGGTCAAAGCCCAGCCTATCCTGCAAACGCATCAAGCGCTGGCGCAATACGGGAATATCAGATGGCCGGGCATTCATCGCGGCACTGGTCCACAAGGCAGCATGGATCGACAAGCCGTCGCCCTTGGGCACCACCACAAGCTCTACTGGCACACGCCGATGGACGACTGAAATCATGTTCGATTTCAAGAGCAAGGGCGCTTCTCCGCCCGCCTTAAAATAGGCCAGAGCACGTTTGCGCGCGGCGGGCGAAAGAAGCGACATTCCCACCTCGCGGACAATGCCCAACGCCTCGCTTGGGCCGCCTTCTGCAAGGAAATGGCCATGGCCCAGCAATGTTAGCTTATTGTCGGCAAACCAATGGAGCAGCGCCCCGCCCTCGCTGTCGCCAAGGGCATCGGCATCTGCCTTCAGCCGGGCGCGCAAGTGCGGCCAATCGTCCACAGCATGGCGCACGTGCCCCAGCAGCGCAGTTATACCGTCCTCCAATTTGCGGCGGACCCGGGCGTCTGCTCGCTCTACTTCCATGTAAATCAGCGACTCATGGGGGCCTTGTCCACGCGGGCCAAGTGCCGCCAGCACGCCGCTGGCGCTGCGGTGGACGCTGATAACGGGGTGCAAAACACGGTCAATTGCCAGCCCCTGTGCCGCAATTTCTGCAGCCACGGAGTCAACCAGAAAGGGCATATCATCATTGGCAATGCCCAACCGCATCCGGCGGCGTGCCCGCGCGGTTGGAATGGTTTCAATCAAAATACAGGGCTGGCCCGGCTGACGCACAGCAAGGACACGGCCCAGAAACTCAGCGGCATCGGCGCATTCAGGCGCACCAAAACCATCTAACTCGCCGGGCAGAGCATCCTCGATCAGCAATGATGTCAGTTGGGTGGCAAAATCTTTCGTCAATGAGTCGGCGGTGGTCGCCATTTTATCTCTCGCATGGTCTGGGGTGCACCTTTGGGTGCGTCATGCTGTGAGGATATGGCCCTCCCCCCACGGCTTCTCAACCCCGAGAATGACGAATGAGGCTAAAGCCTTATAAAATGGGCTTAGCTGCGCTTGCGGGCCTCGCTGATCCAGTCTGCTGGCGAGGCATTGCGCCACAAGCACTGCTCTGGCTTTACCCGCAACAGCCCGGCACTGCGCCCCCCCGGCCGCACCTGGCGCAAGATGGGCTCTGCACGGGTTTTCCAACTGATGACGCCATAGGCATAATCCACCTGAATGCCATCCGATGAAAAGGGCAAGAGCAAGCCGCGATAGAGCGTCTCTTGGCCCTGGTGCGATAAAAACTCCGCCTCAAAACCAAGCGCGCTCTGGCAGGTTACCAATTCGGCACATCGATCCGTCAGGCGCGAGATAAGCGAGCGGGGCGGCACTTGTGCCAGTGAGTCGACGCGTACGGCCAAGCCCGCCTCAATGCGCAATTGCTCTCCTAAAAAGCGGATCAAGGGGTGCGGGCCGCGCAAATCAATAAGGATCGACCACGGGCCAAAATCTGGCAGCGCATCCAACGGCAAATCCGCCACACGCGGAACATCTTGGCCGTGGAGCAGGCTGGACCAAAATTTATAGGCGCGCACCTGCATCCGGCGGTCGTCCCCCGCCATCAGCATATCCGCCATTATTGGCTCTATGCGGTCGTGAGTCTGCCCGTTGCTGCCCTCGGCCATATGTGCCCCCAATGTCGTTCGCGCCCTTTTGCCGGAACGAAGTTACAGAGGCGTTAAGCCCCAAACAGGAGGAGGATGGCCCTGCCGTAACGTCAAGCAAAGGCAGCGCACGATATGGGCGAAAAGCCAATTGACAGGCGGGCATGGACGATCTTTGAGAGATCCAAACAGTAGCGGAGAGATGCGGCATGAATTTCCAGTTTTCAGAAGAAGCAGAAGCCCTGCGTGAACAGGCGCGGCGCTTTTTGGAAGATCGCTCAGGGCGTGAAAAGGCGCGCGCGGTAATGACGGCTGACAGCGGCATTGATCGCGATTTGTGGGCCGAAATTGTGGCGCTGGGGTGGACTGCACTGCGCATTCCCGAAGAACATGGCGGGCTGGGCCTGTCGGTTCTGGAACTGTGCGTGCTGGCCGAAGAAGTTGGCCGTGTTGTCTCGCCCGTGCCCTTTACCTCGTCGGTCCTGCTGGCAACCGAGGCGCTGATCGCGCACGGAACCGACAACCAAAAGGCCAAATGGCTGCCCAAGCTGGCCGATGGATCGGCAATTGGCACAGTGGCTCTGGCCGAAGGTACAGCAACGCCGGGCACACGCTCCAAGGTGAAAATCGTCGATGGCAAGGCAACGGGCGTCAAAGTGCCTGTCGCCGATGCCAAGGTGGCGGATTTCATCATCTTCTCCGGTGCCGATGGCCTGTATCTGGTCGAAACGGGTGCGTCGGGTGTGACGATGGACGGCGTTGAGACCATTGATCTGGTCCGCCTGTCTGCGCGCGTCACGCTCAACAACGCTGCCGTTGAACCGCTCAATGGCGGGCAAGCGGGGCTGGAGCATTTCCTCCAATCCGCCGCCGTTCTTTTGGCCTTTGAAGGGCTGGGTGGCGCCGATGCCGCAATGGAGATGGCGCTGGGTTATGCCAAAGAACGCGTCGCCTTTGGCCGCAAAATTGCAGGCTATCAGGCGGTGAAGCACCGCTTGGCTGATATGTATATCAAGAACCAGCTGGCGCGCAGCCATGCCTATTATGGCGCATGGGCGTTGCTGACAGGTGCGAATGAGCTCGTCCAAGCCTCCGCCGGCGCGCGTTTGGCGGCGATGGACGCTTATCAATTTGCAGCCGAAGAAAATGTTCAGCTGCATGGCGGCATTGGCTTTACCTGGGAAAGCGATTGCCAATTTTATTATCGCCGAGCGCGTCTGTTGACGTTGATGCTTGGTGCCAAAGCACATTGGGCCGATGTGCTCGTCCGTGCGCTTGAACAGCGCAACACAATGATGGCCGCATAAGGGAGACGGAAAATGGATTTCGAAGATACTCCAGAAGAAGCCGCCTATCGCGCCAAAGTCCGCGCGTGGATCGAAGCGAACAAGGATGCCCTGCCTGATCGGGACCATGGCAGCCGCGCGGAATCAGTTGCTGCCGCCAAAAAATGGCAGGCCCGTAAATATGAGGCCGGCTATGTCGGCATCACGTGGCCCAAGGCCGTGGGCGGCCAGGGCGGCAGCGCGATGCAGCAGATCATCTTCAATCAAGAAGAAGCCAAATATAATGCGCCAACAGGCCTTTATGCCATTGGCCTTGGCATGTGCATCCCCACGGTGTTCAGCCACGCGCTGAGCCCCGAGATTGCCCAGCGCTATGTGCCCGTTGCGATGAAGGGCGAGGAAGTCTGGTGTCAGCTCTTTTCAGAACCGGCTGCCGGGTCTGACTTGGCGGGCATTCGCACCCGTGCCGAACGCGATGGCGACGACTGGGTGATCAATGGCCAAAAGGTCTGGACCTCGGGCGCACATCTGTCTGACTTTGGCATTGTCGTCACCCGCACTGACCCCAATGTGCCCAAGCACAAAGGCCTCACGATGTTCATCGTCGACATGAAGGCACCGGGCGTCGAAGTCCGTCCGATCAAGCAAATGTCGGGCGGCAGTGAGTTTAACGAAGTCTTCTTCACTGATGTTCGCATTAAGGACACGCATCGTCTGGGCGAAGTGGGTGAAGGCTGGAAAGTCTCGCTCACCACATTGATGCACGAACGTCTGGCCGTTGGCGGCAAACCCGCGAGCGCACCGGGCGTGAAGGAAATGATTGAGCTGGCGAAAGCCATCGACTTTGCCGAAGGCAGCGCGCTTGAACAAAGCCATGTCCGCATCTCGGCCTTGTCCTCCGGCCGCACGCCAGGGCCGGAATCCTCAATCTCCAAAATCGTGATCGCCAATAACATGCAGGACATGGGCGCCTTTGCGGCGGACCTGTGCGAAAGCGCGGGCCTGATGATGGGCGATGACGCGCCGGACTTGCCGCATCTGACACGCTTCCAGACGAGCTATATTGGCTCGGCCGGGTTGCGCATTGCGGGTGGCACGGATGAAATCCTGCGCAACATCATTGCCGAACGCGTTCTTGGTCTGCCGGGTGAAATTCGCCCGGATAAGGACATTCCGTTCAGCGAAGCGACCAAGCTGGGCCTTTAAGGTCCATCGCTGATGACAGATTTGGCCGCCCGGATTGACGCGCTTGGCGCATCAGACCCCGGGCGGCCTTTTCTGATCACGCCGGCGGGCCGCGCCGTCAGCTATGGCGACCTGCTGGCCGAAACCCGACGCTTTGCCGAAGGGTTGACATCCTTGGGCGTTGCCCCCGGCGATCGGGTGACCGCACAAATCGAAAAATCGCCCGAGGCGCTCTTCCTCTATTTTGGCTGTCTGTGGCTGGGCGCTGTCTATATGCCACTCAACACCGGCTATACCCCGGCGGAACTCGACTATTTTGTCAGCGATGCAGAGCCTGCCCTGTACATTCATGATCCTGCCGCAACCCCACCCAAGGGCGTGCGCACACTGACGCTTTCGGCAGAGGGCACAGGCACGCTGATGGATGCGCTGCCAACAATTTCACAGCTCCCCCGTGCCGATTTGCCCGAGAGCGCCCAGGTGGCGATGCTCTACACCTCGGGCACCACGGGGCGGCCCAAAGGCGCCATGATCCCCCGCCGCGCACTGGCGACCAATGCGGCGAGTTTGGCAGCGCTGTGGCGCTTTACTGCAGAGGATGTGCTGCTCCACGCCCTACCTGTTTTCCATGTCCATGGCCTATTTGTTTCAACCAATACCGTGGTCGCGGCGGGAGCCTCTATGCGGTTTCACGCCAAATTTGATGCCGCCGCCGTGCTCGCTGATTTGCCAAATGCCAGCGTCCTGATGGGAGTGCCCACCTTCTACACTCGGCTGCTGCAAGCGCCCGATAGGCTGCGCGATGCGACACGCACGATGCGGCTCTTCATCTCCGGCTCGGCCCCGCTGCTGCCCGAAACGCATGACGCTTTTGCCGCCATGACCGGCCATAGCATCCTCGAACGCTATGGGATGACGGAAACGCAGATCAACACATCCCACCCCTATGAGGGGCCACGCAGCCCCGGCACCGTGGGTGTGCCCCTGCCCGGGGTTGAGGTACGGATCACCCTGCCCGAAACCGATCAGCCCGTGCCGCACGGTGAGACGGGGATGATTGAAGTGCGCGGGCAAAATCTCTTCACGGGCTATTGGCGCAACGCGGAAAAGACAGCCGCAGATTTGCGCGCGGATGGGTGGTTTATCACGGGCGATCTCGGCCACTTCAATGCAGACGGTCAATTGGTGATTGTGGGCCGGGGCAAAGACCTCATCATTTCCGGCGGGCTCAACATCTATCCCAAGGAAATTGAGAGCGAAATTAACGCGATCCCCGGCGTGATCGAATCCGCCGTCATTGGCGTGCCGCACCCGGACTTTGGCGAGGCGGTTGTCGCCGTGGTCGTCGGCACGGACGTAACCGAAGCCGAGATCAAAGCCGGGCTGACAGACCGGCTCGCCCGGTTCAAACAGCCCAAGGCCGTCTTTATCGCAGACGATTTGCCACGCAATACAATGGGCAAGGTCCAAAAGGCGCTGCTGCGCGATAGCTACGCACAACTCTTTGCCGGATAATGCCTAGCCCGCGAGGCTTTTCGACGCCTGTTCAAACAGATCCTTGCTGAGATTGGGGGCAGCCAAGATCCGCTCTAGCTCGGCCCGCATCAGCGCCTGCCGGTCGGCGTCAAACCGTTTCCACCGGCCCAGCGGCGGGAGCAGCTTTGCAGCCGTCTGCGGATTAATTGGGTCCAGCGCCAGCAACACGTCCGCCAAGAAGCGATAGCCTGCACCATCGGCAGCATGGAAATGCAGCTGATTCATGGAGAATGCCCCTGCCAGCGCGCGGACGCGGTTGGGGTTGGCCAGCGTAAAGTCCGGATGGTCTTTCAGCGCGCGCACCGCCGCCAATGTGTCGCTGCGCGATGATGTCGCTTGGGCGGCAAACCATTTATCAATCACGAGCGGATTGTCCTGATAGCGGGCATAAAATTCGGCCAGCGCATCGGCCCGCTGGGGCGCATCGCCATTGGCGAGCGTCATCATCGCCGCCAAGCGATCAGTCATATTATTGGCCGCGCGGAACTGCGCAAAGGCGATGTCCCCTGCATCATCATGCCGCCCAGCGGCCAGATAATTGAGTGCCACATTGCGCAAGCGCCGTGCGCCCTTGGCCTCGGGCGTTAGGGCAAAGCCCTGCGCTGCGTGCGCCGCGTAGGTCGCCTGCCACTGGTCCGCCAACGCCGCACCCAAATCGCGCCGCAGCGCCTCTCGCGCGTGGTGGATTGCATCAGGATCAACCACAGCCATTTGGTCGCCAATAAATGCTTCCGAGGGGAGCAGCACAGCCTCCCCCACAAAGGCGGCATCAAGCGCATTGTTGGTCAGGGTGTTGCGCACCGCATCCAACACGGGGGCATGATCCGCCTCGCCCGTTTCAACTGCCGTCACCAGCGTATTGAGCATCAGCTGCTGCATCGCCTCATACCGACCAAAGGGGTCGTCATCATGCGCGGAAAGGAAGGCAAGGTCTGCTGCTGTGCGGTCCGCCTCAACAACCACAGGTGCCGAGAATCCGCGATTGAGCGACAGAACGGGGGGACCGTTCGTCACGCCTATTGGCACGCGCATCTCAGGCTGGTTGAGCAGGATCAGCTGTTCCCCCGCATGGGTGCCCGTCACGCGATCAAAAGCGGCGATCTTGAGGGGAATGACCAGTGCAGGCTTATCGCTTTGGCCCGGCGTTTCTGGGGTCGCCTGCGCGAGCACCAGATCATCACCCTCCATCCGCGCGGTGATGCGCGGCGTACCTGCTGTGGAATACCAAAGGCGGAATTGCCCTAAGTCCCGCCCGCTGGCCTCTTCCATCGCGCGGACAAAATCTTCGCAGGTGGCCGCAGTGCCATCATGTCGATCAAAATACAGATCACAGCCTTTGCGGAAATCCACTGGCCCCAAAATTATATGGAGCATCCGGATAATTTCCGCGCCCTTATTATAGATGGTGGCGGTATAGAAATTGGAGATTTCGATATAGCTATCGGGCCGTATCGGGTGCGCCAAAGGGCCTGCATCTTCTGGGAATTGCGCCGCCCGCAGCACGCGAACATCCTCAATCCGCTTGACCGCCGCCGAGCCCTGATCCGCCGAAAAACACTGGTCGCGAAAGACAGTGAAGCCTTCCTTCAAACTCAGCTGAAACCAATCACGACAGGTGACGCGGTTGCCCGACCAATTGTGAAAATATTCATGCGCCACCACGCCAGCAATGGCATCATAATCGGCATCGGTCGCGGTATCAGGGTCGGCCAAAATATAGCGCGAATTGAAGATATTCAGGCTCTTATTTTCCATCGCGCCAAAGTTGAAATCCGCAACCGCCACAATGTTAAACTGACCCAAATCATATTCGCGGCCATAGACATCTTCATCCCAGCGCATGCTGGCCTTGAGCGCATCCATTGCGTGCTGCGTCTTGGGCAAGTCTACCTCAGCCACCCAAATCGCAAGATCAACAGTCTTGCCAGATGCCGTAGTAAACTGATCGCGATTGGCGCAAAGCTGGCCTGCGACCAGCGCAAACAAATAGCTGGGTTTGGGGAAAGGATCGGTCCACTCCGCCCAATGGCGCCCGTCCGCCAAATCGCCCGAGGCGGTGCAATCGCCATTGCCGAGCAGCACCGGATAAGCGGCCTTATCCGCTGTCAGTTTAACGACATAGCGCGCAAGCACATCGGGCCGATCGGGGAAGAACGTGATCCGACGGAACCCTTCCGCCTCGCATTGCGTGCAGAGCAGCCCGCCCGAGGCATAAAGCCCCATTAACTGCGTGTTCGCCTCGGGCGCAATCTCCACCTCAGTTTCAACAACAGCCTGATTTCCTGTCAGCGCAATCACAAGCGCGCCATCTTCCAGCGACCAAGCCGAACAGTCTTTCCCATCGACACGCACGGACAGCGGCGTGAGGCCATCCCCATCGAGCCGCAGGGGCCGATCATGCGCGCCATTGCGCACAACGCTCAGCGTGGCGCGCACCCGCGTCTTTGCCGGGTCCAGATCAAAATCGAGCGCAATATCAGGCACCAACCAATCGGGCGGCGTATAGTCTTCACGGCGAATGATGGAAGGCGTGGCGGCAGCGTGTTGGGCGTCTAACATAGGGCCGATGTAGGCCCGGATGTGCGGGTAAGAAAGGGGGTCTCAGGTTAGGCGCAATTGGCGACCGATGAAAATTCTATCATAGCGGAAACAAAAAGCCGCGAATCAGAACCCCGTAGATCGTGACCGTAATCTAGTTTCAATTTGGGACGTGTAGGCGTTAGTGCATCGCGTTAGCGCATCGAGATAGCCGTCACTAGAATCTCCAAAGGTATAAATGCTGCCGTCTTCGTAATCCTCCCCGTCGCTAACGGTTGTTACTTTACCATCCTCGTAGATGAAGCTTTGGTACCCAACATATGCACCATAGGCATTTTTCGCATTGAATTCACCCTGCCAAATCGTTGAATTTGGTGCGCAGCGCGTTACACCACGAAACAGCGTTGCATCAGGATCTCTATGATGGCTGCGCACAGTACGCTCAATATCCCGCGCTTCCATATAGTCGCAGCCCGATAATAGAGCGGCCGCAATGAGGAAAAGATACCGCAAGAAAAGCCTCATAGAGTTGCGTACACATCATCATCCTTGAAATGTCGCAAAACTACAAGATCAAATTGACCGCTACACAAAACTATAGGGATCAATATCCACACTCACGCGCACGCTGCGCGGCCAGTCAAGCGTGCCGAGCCAATCGCGCAACACGTTCTGCACATCCAGACTGCGGCGGGCATGGACGAGCAGGCGCTGGCGGTGGCGGCCGCGCAGCATGGCCAGCGGCGCGGGGGCGGGACCATAGACATCCATCCCGTCCACCTCAGGGGCGGACTTGCCAATCATGCGCGCCACTTCTTCCGCCTGCTTTAAGCTTTCAGACGAAATGATGATGCCGGCAAAGCGGCCAAAGGGCGGGGCATTGGCCATGCGGCGCGCCTCAGTTTCTGCGGCATAGAAACTCTCTGCATCACCAGAGACGAGCGCGCGCATCACAGGCGCATCCGGCTCATGCGTTTGCAGATAGACATGGCCGGGCTTCACCCCGCGCCCCGCGCGCCCCGCGACTTGCATGATTTGCTGAAAACTGCGTTCCGCCGCGCGCAAATCCCCACCTTGCAGGCCCAGATCCGCATCAACCACGCCAACCAATGTCAAATTGGGGAAGTGATAGCCTTTGGTGACAAGCTGGGTCCCAATAACAATATCAATATCCCCCGCTTCCATCCGGCCAACAAATTCAGCGGCCTTGGCAGGCGACCACAGCGTATCAGATGTCACAATGGCCCGCCGCGCCTCGGGAAAGAGACTGCCGACTTCATCCGAAATGCGCTCGACGCCGGGACCACAGGCAACCAGCGCGTCTTCCTCATTGCATTCCGGGCAGGCACGGGGCGGCGGCTCGACATGGCCACAATGATGGCATTGCAGGCGATTGGTGAGCCGATGTTCCACCATCCACGCCGTGCAATTGGGGCATTGGAAGCGATGGCCGCAATGGCGACATAAGGTCAGCGGCGCAAAGCCCCGGCGGTTGAGGAACAGCAGCACCTGTTCCCCCCGCGCCAGCGTCTCAGTCATTGCGGCAACCAGCGGTGGGGCCAGCCAGCGGCCACGATCGGGCGGAGTTTGCACCAAGTTAATCGCTGTCACATCAGGCATTTGCGCCGCGCCATAGCGGCCGGGCAATTTGATTTCCTGATAGCGGCCTTGGGCAACTTGCTGGCGGGTTTCAATGGCCGGGGTGGCAGTGGCGAGAACGACGGGGATCTTTTCAAAATACCCGCGCATCACCGCGGCATCGCGGGCATGATATTGTACGCCATCTTCCTGCTTGAAGCTGGTTTCATGCGCCTCATCAACGACAATCAGCCCCAAATTATGATAAGGGAGATACAGGGCAGAGCGCGCACCAACAGTGACCAGTGCTTCCCCCGTTGCGATGGCACGATAGGCCCGGCGACGCTGGGATTGGCGCAAGTCCGAATGCCAAGCGACAGGCGCATGGCCAAAGCGATCCATGAAGCGGCGCAGGAACGGCTCCGTCAGCGCAATTTCCGGCAACAGAACCAGTGTCTGCCGCCCCTGCCGCAAGGCTTCTGCCACAGCTTCAAAATAGACTTCGGTCTTGCCAGATCCTGTGACGCCATCGAGCAGCACGGGCGCAAAATCTTGCGCACGGACCATCTCGACCAATTGGTCCGCTGCGGCCCGTTGGACATCGGACAATGTGGGCGGTGCAAAACCGGGGTCCGGCGCGACAAAGGGCGTGTCGAGTGCGACTTCAACGCCCTCAATTACCCCCGCCTTTGCCAGCCCACGGATCACGCCCTCTGACACATCGGCAATTTCGGCGAGTTCGCGAATCAGACCTTGGCGTTCGCCAATGCGGTCAATGGCTTGCGCACGTTGCGGCGTCAGCTTGTCGAGGCTTTTGCCCGACAGGCGATATTCCATCACCGTCCGCCCACCTTCGAGTGCCGCCGCAGACGACAAGGCCATGCGCAGCACCGCTTGCGGGGGGCTGAGATAATAGTCCGCCGTCCATTCAATCAGACGGCGCAAAGGCGCGCCCAAAGGGGGCAGATCATAGACCTCGATCACATTGCGCAGCCGGTTATCGCCCACGGTTTCCGTAGGAAGCGCCGCTTCTTCCCAGACCACGCCCACCATCTCGCGCGCGCGCGAGA
>RFZB01000059.1 GCA_009920915.1 Sphingomonadaceae bacterium
GGATCGCCCGTCGCTGCTCGCCGACATCGCCAAGGTGCTGTCGGGCGCCGGGGTCAACGTGCGCACGGCCGGCATGAATATCGAGCCAAGGCTGGATGATCTCGCTCGACATATAAATGGCACGACCGCCCAGCAATTGCACAATGCCATCAATCAGTTCGGCCAAACGGCGAACCACATTGGACGATTGATAGGTATACAGCGCGCGCTTTTCCATCGGGATGGGCTGGCCGCAATCGGCATAATGCATCAGATCTTCAAAGCTTGTCTTCAGCGTCAGTTCCATTTCCAGGATCTGAGCGTGCGCTTTGGCAATGGCGGCGTGCAACATCGGGTCGGCCTTAGAGGCCTTGCCGGTATTGGTTGAAACACGCTCCTGCATGATCTTCATTGCTGCGTTGACCGCCGCGCGCGCACCGCCAAAGGCCGCTGTAGAGACCGAGCGGACGAACACCTGCGCCCATGGCAAGGTATAGAGCGGGCCATCATTGGCGGCTTGGCCGGGGTTGTTGCACATAAAGCCATCAACCGCACGGTGTGTGCGATATTCTGGCACAAAGGCGCGATCGACGACAATGTCAAAGCTGCCAGTGCCTTGCAGGCCAAAGGTATCCCATGTGCCTTCAATGATTTGATAATCACTGCGCGGCAGCAGGAAGGTACGCATATCCGGCGCACCACCTTCTTCCTGCGGGGGCACGAGCGCGCCCAGCAGCACCCAGCCGCAATGGAGCGAGCCAGTGGAGAAGCCCCAACGGCCAGAGAGATAGAAGCCACCTTCAGTTGGCTCTACCTTGCCGACAGGCTGATAGGTCGAGGAAACCAGCATATCGCTGTTCTCGCCCCAGACTTCGGCCTGCGCTTCGTCGTGGAACAGGGCCAGTTCATAGGGGTGGCAGCCAACGACGCCGTACATCCAACCTGTGGACATGCAGCCTTCGGCCAGCAGCTTTTGCACATCGAAGAACACATTCGGGTGCATTTCATAGCCGCCCCAACGCTTTGGTTGGAGGATCTTGAAGAAACCAGCTGCCTTCATTTCGGCAATGGTTTCGGCAGGAACGTTGTAATCCTTGGTGCACTGACGGGCCCGGGCCTTCAGCGTCGGCATCATCGCGCGCGCGCGATCAACCAGCTCTTGGGGCGTCGGGATGTCGCCGACGCGCGACTTCATCGAAACTACGGTAGCCATGGTCTGACAACCTCCTCCTTATCTGGCCCGACTCGCTCTCTCCAGTCGATGGGGGCATTCGTAATTTTTTTTGTCATCTAATACGCAAATCGTCAATTGAATTCCGGGTGTCTAGGCGATAATGCGTAATTTATTGGCAGGTATCGCGTGATTCAGCTTTGCCGCTTTGAGAGGATAAGAGGTCAGTTGCCACATCAAGTTACATATGATTTCGGCGGCAAGGTGGCGATTGTCACAGGGGGCACGCGCGGGTTGGGGCGGCAAATTGCCGTGCGGCTCGCCGAAGCTGGCTGTGCGGTTGCTGTTTGCGGTCGTTCGGCACCCGATGACCTACCCGGCGGAATCACCTTTTATCAGGCGGATGTGCGGGATGCGGATCAAGCCAAAGTCTTTGTTGACGCTGTCGTCGCGCAACATGGTCGGATTGATATTCTGGTGAACAATGCAGGTGGCTCACCTGCCAGCGCGGTGGCAGAGGCCGGCCCGCGTTTTGTCGATGCGATCTTAAAGCTGAATATGGTTGGCCCGCTTTATATGGCGCAGGCTGCTTATCCGCACATGGTGGCGCAAAAGGGCGGCAGCATCATCAATATCGCCAGCGTCTCAGGCGCGCGGCCATCGCCGGGCACGACCATCTACGGCATGGCAAAGGCCGGGCTGATCAATATGACGCAAAGTCTGGCGCAGGAATGGGGCCGCGATGCCATTCGCGTGAACGCCATCATTGCCGGGCTGATGACAACCGAAAATGCCGAAGCGACTTATGGTGATGCCGAAGCGCAGGCAGCAGTTGGCCGATCCATGCCTTTGGGGCGGATGGGCACAGGAGACGATTTGGCTGGAGCCGTGCTCTGGCTCAGTTCCGATGACGCGCAATGGGTGAGTGGTGCGCGCCTTCAAGTCGATGGCGGTGGAGAGCGGCCATATTTTCTAGATCTTGTGAAGGGAGGCTAAGGCCGATGGGCATTAAGGCGCTTGGCTATGTCGTCATTGAGACGGCACAACCAGATAAATGGGACGAATTTCTGACGCAGGTGGCTGGCGTGATGCGTGCGCCGGACGCAGCCGACGGCGCGGCACAATATCGCATTGATGATGCGCCCTTCCGGTTCCGCATCGAAGCAACCGGTCGGGAATGGTTTCAGGCCGCAGGCTATGAGGTGGCTGATGCTGCCGCACTGGCCGCGTTGCAACAGGCTGTTGCCGCTGCTGGTCGTCCTGTCACGTCATTGTCCGCCGAGGAAGCGACTTTGCGCCAAGTGGCGGGCGGCTTCCGCACATCTGACCCGGCCGGTAATGGCCTTGAGTTTTTCTACGGGCGGGCCAAAGCGGCGGAGCCTTTTGTGTCGCCTTTGGGTGTCCCCAATTTTGTGACGGGCGATATGGGCATGGGCCATGCCGTGTTCTCGGCGCCCAATTTCGATGAAACCATTGGCTTTCTGCGCGATGTTGTCGGCTTCCATGAAACTGATATGCCGCGCTTTAATCTGATGGGCCCCGATGGTCCCTCCATGGGCTTTGCATTCATGCACGCGGACAATGGCCGCCACCACAGCATCGCCGTGGGTGAGGGGCCAGTGCCGCCAACGGGTGCCGTGCACGTGATGCTGGAATATCCCAACCTCACGGAAGTCGGCAAAGCGCATGACCGCATGAAGGCGCTGGGCTATCCCGAAAGCGCATCGCTCGGCCGCCATGTGAATGATGAGACAGTGGGCTTTTACGTCCAGACGCCCGGCGGCTTTGATCTGGAAATTGGCTGTGACAGCCTCGTGATTGATCCCGCCAACTGGCAGACCACTAAGCATGAAGCCATCAGCATTTGGGGCCATGAATGGGCCTGGCAGAAAGCCATGAAGGAAGCACAGGCACATGCTTGATAAGCGCATGACTGCGGCTGACATTGTCAGCCAATTGCACGATGGCATGACGCTGGGCATCGGCGGCTGGGGCCCCCGGCGTAAGCCCATGGCGCTGGTGCGCGAAATTCTGCGCTCTGACCTGAAAGACCTGACCATCGTTGCCTATGGCGGCGCGGATGTCGGTATGCTCTGTGCAGCGGGCAAGGTGAAGAAACTGGTTTTCGCCTTTGTCTCGCTCGACGCCATTCCGCTTGAGCCGTGGTTCCGCAAGGCGCGCGAAGCTGGCCAGATTGAAGTGCTGGAGCTTGATGAGGGCATGTTCCAATGGGGGCTGAAGGCCGCGGCCTTTGGTGTTCCCTTCCTGCCGACGCGCGTCGGCTTAGGCACCGATCTGGCCGCGCTGGGTGGCCTGAAGACAGTCACTTCGCCTTATTCTGACGGCGAGACATTGATCGCCATGCCCGCGTTGAAGCTGGATGCCGCCTTGCTGCACGTCAATCGGTCAGACTGGCGGGGCAATGTCCATCTCTTTGGGCCCGACGTCTATTATGATGAATGGTTTGCCAAGGCTGCGGCCAAGACCTTTGTCAGTTGTGAGGAATTGGTTGACCGGATGGAAGACCATTATCCTGACGCGGCACAAGCCAATATCTTTGAACGCTGCTTTGTCACGGGTGTCGTTGAAATGCCCTGTGGCGCACATCCCAGCTCCATGCCGCCCAGCTATGGCTGGGACATGAAGGCCTTTAAAGCTTATGCAGACGCGGCAAAAGAGCCCGGCGATTGGGCAGCTGTTGCCGATCGTTTTGTTGGCAAGAGCGAGGCCGATTATCTTAACTCCGTAGGCGGAAAGGAGGCGGTTGCGGCTCTGCCGTTGCCGATTTTCTGATGACAGACGTAACACTTGCAGAACTCTGCATTTTTGCCGCCTCTGAGGCTTTTCGGAATAATGGTGAAGTCGTCGCCACAGGCGTTGGCCCCGTGCCGCGCTTGGCCGCCAGTCTCGCTAAGCTGACACACAGCCCGGAACTGATGATGACTGATGGCGAAGCCTATCTGGTTGAACAGCCCGTGCCTCTGGGTCCGCGCGGGGACTATAAGCCCAAATTTGCAGGCTATCTGCCCTTTTCGCGCTTCTTTGACAGCGCGGTTTGGTCGGGCCGTCGCCATGCGATGGTGACGCCGACGCAAATTGATCGCTTTGGCCAGATCAATCTCTCGCAATTGGGCGGCACGCATAAGCAGCCGAAGACGCAGATGCTGGGTGTGCGCGGTTTTCCGGGCAACACGATTTATCACCCCAACAGCTTCTTCTTCCCCGCGCACACATCGCGCGTCTTTGTGGAAGGCGAAGTCGATATGGTCTCCGGCGTGGGGTATAACCCGGCCAAGCGCGTGCCCGGCGGCAATTATTCGGGCGTCGATCTGCGCGTGATTGTGACCAATTTGTGCGTGATGGACTTTGGCGGCACCAACAACGCGATCCGCGTTGTTTCGCTTCACCCCGGCGTCACCTTTGACGAAGTTCAGGCCGCAACAGGGTTTCCATTAGAAAAAGGTGCGTTGACGGAGACGCCATTGCCCGATGCCGAGGCGCTGGCCATCATCGCACAGCTGGACCCGCACAATATCCGCGCCAGCGTTATCAAAGATAATCCGCCCGCCATTCGGGCGAATTGAGGAGAGGCCGATCATGAGCGATCTTGTCACGCCAAAGCAGGTCGACATTCAATATGAGACAGACACACCCGTGCTGTACGAGGTGGTGGATAATGTCGCCTGGATCACGATGGATCGGCCGGGCTTTAACAACGCGCAAAATGGGCAGATGACCTATGCGCTGGATGATGCCTTTAACCGGGCCGTGCGGGATGATGATGTGCGCTGCATCGTGCTGGCTGGCAATGGCAAGCATTTCTCCGCCGGGCATGACATTGGGACGCCGGGGCGCGATTTGCACAAGCATTTTGACAATCGCTTGATGATCCCGCCGCATATCAACAAGCCTGCCGCGGAATTGCTCTATACGCGTGAGCAAGAGCAATATTTGGGCATGTGCCGCCGTTGGCGCGACATCCCGAAGCCGACAATTGCGATGGTGCAGGGCGCCTGCATTGCCGGCGGGCTGATGCTTGCTTGGGTGTGCGACCTGATTGTCGCGTCCGAAGACGCCTTTTTCCAAGACCCAGTCAATCCACTGATGGGCATTCCGGGCGTCGAATATTTCGCGCATGCTTATGAACTGCCCCCCCGCGTGGCGAAAGAATTTCTGCTGCTGGGGGAACGGATGAGTGCTGAGCGCGCCTATTCGTTCGGCATGGTCAACAAGGTTGTCCCGCGCGATGAACTGCGCGCCGCGACCGAAACTTGGGCGAAGAAGCTGGCGGGCCAAGGCCGTCTGGGCAACTGGCTGACCAAACAGTCTGTGAACCATGTGGAAGAGTTGCGGGGCAAGCGCGCGGCCATGGATGCCGTGTTCCATATGCACCATTTTGCCCATGCGCAGAATGATTTGGTGACAGGCGACTCCATTGGCGGGGTGAGTGGCAAGTCCGCTGCATCGTCCAATAAGGCGGAGGCCAAAAAGGCCTGATGACTGATGTACTTGCAACTGCGCTGACCGAGCGTCTGGGCTGCCGCCTGCCGGTGATCCAGACGGCGATGGGCTGGGTGGCAAAGCCAGAGCTGGTCGCCGCCTCCAGCAATGCCGGGGCCTTTGGCTTTTTGGCGTGCGCAGTGATGACGCCCAAAGAAGCGGGTGAGGAAATTGCCCGGTTGCGCGATTTAACGCAGCATAATTTTGGCGTGAATTTCCACAGTTTTCAGCCCGGGGCGGCGGAAATTGTTGAGTTGATCTTGGCCCATAAGGATCGCGTCCGCGCGGTCAGCTTTGGGCGTGGGCCGGATGCCAAGATGATTGGCCGGTTCCGCGATGCAGGCATCCTCTGCATCCCGACTGTCGGTGCCGTGAAGCACGCCGAGAAAATGGTGCAGCTGGGCTGTGAGATGGTGACGGTGCAGGGCGGGGAAGGCGGCGGCCATACGGGCGCCGTGCCGACCACGGTGTTGTTGCCACAGGTTCTGGATGCTGTGGACGTGCCCGTTGTGGCCGCGGGCGGCTTTGGCGATGGGCGCGGGCTTGCCGCCGCCTTGGCTTATGGCGCGGTGGGCATTGCCATGGGCACACGCTTTTTAATGACGGCGGAAAGCCCGGTGCCGCAGGCGCCAAAGGGGGCCTATGTCAAGGCGGGCACGGGCGATATTGCTGTCTCCACCAAAGTCGACGGCATCCCGCAGCGGATGATTTTGAACCCGCTGCTGAAGCGCATTGAAGCCTCTGGCACGCTTGCCATGTGGCTGCGCGCTGTTGAGGCGGGTCTGGAAATGAAGCGTCAATCGGGCATGAGCTGGGGGCAAGTGATCTCCACTGCGCGCGGCATGACTGCGCATGGCGAAATGCCCTTGGCGCAAGCGATGATGGCAGCGGCGGCCCCCATGATGATCCAGCGGGCTGTTGTATCGGGCGATGCAGAGCATGGCTTGATGGCAACGGGCGTTGTCGCAGGGCGCCTGAAAGACTTGCCAAGCTGTGCTCAGTTGTTGGCTGATATTGAAACCGAAGCGCGCGCACGCATTGCCGCGCTGACAGCAGGGAAATAACCCATGCCCATTACATGCACTGTGCAAGACCGCATTGCGGAAATCGTTTTTGATGTGCCGCCCGTCAACGCCTTTGACAGCGAGACATGGATGTCGATCCCCGACATCATCACCAATGCCGCGCGGCGCGAGGACGTAAACTGCGTGCTGATCCGCGCGGAAGGCCGGGGCTTTTGTGGCGGCGTCGACATTAAGGAAATGCAGGCGCATCCAGAGCGGATTACCGTTCTTAATCGCGGCAATTACCTGACGTTTAAAGCCATTCGTGATGCCGAAGTGCCCGTGGTCAGCGCTGTCCATAAATTTGTGATTGGTGGCGGCATTGGCATTTGCGGCGCCAGCGACACGATTATTGCGGCAGATGATGCCTATTTCTCTCTGCCTGAGGTCGATCGTGGGGCCATGGGGGGTGCCAGCCATTTGTCGCGCATGTTGCCGCTGCACAAAGTGCGGGCGGCCTTCTTCACCGGCGGCAATATCCCCGTGCAGGAAGCCTATCGCTTGGGCGCGGTGGAAAAAATTGTGCCGCGGGCCGATCTGGAAGCCGAAGCGCGCGCCTTCTGCGCCGTCATTGCCAGCAAGAGCCGCAAGGCACTGGTGATTGCAAAGGAAGCCCTGAACGGGCTTGAGCCGCGTGATGTGGATCGCGGCTATCGCTGGGAACAGGGCTTCACGCTTGAAATGTACATGCATGAAGACAGCCAGAAATCGCGCGACGCCTTTGTGGAAACCGGCAAGGCGGCCAAATTCTAATGCAATTGACCTATACTCCGGAACAACAGGCTTTTCGGGCCGAAGTGCGTGCGTGGATGGAAACGCACGTGCCCAAAGAGCCACTGATCACGTTGGAATGCCGTGAAGGCTATGACCAGCATGTCGCGTGGGAGCGCACGTTGGCGAGCGGCAATTGGGGCATGGTGACATGGCCCGAGGCCTTTGGTGGCCGGAGGTTGGACCTCATTCAATGGCTGATTTTTGAGGAAGAATATTTCCGTGCGGGCGGCCCCAACCGGGCGAACCAGAACGGCATCTTCCTGCTTGGCCCCACCATCATGGAATTTGGGACCGAAGAGCAAAAAGCTCGTTTCCTGCCGCCCATGGCGCGGGGCGAAGTGATTTGGGCGCAAGCTTGGTCAGAACCCGGAGCCGGGTCTGACATGGCGGCGATTAGCTCTAAAGCTGTGCGCGATGGCGATCATTATGTGATTACGGGCCAAAAAACATGGTCCAGCCGCGCGGCCTTTGCCGATTGGGGCTTTGGCATGTTCCGCACTGATCCGGAGAGCAAGCGCCACAAGGGGCTTACCTTCATCCTGTTTGATTTGAACAGCCCGGGCATCACGCGCCGCCCGATCCGCCAATTGCATGGCGACACGGGCTTTGCCGAATTATTCTTTGATGAAGTTCGCGTGCCGGTGGAAAATTGTCTGGCGGGTGAGGGCGAGGGCTGGAACGTCGCCATGGCCACCGCAGGCTTTGAACGCGGCTTGATGCTGCGCTCTCCGGGGCGTTTCCAAGCGACAGCGAAGCGACTGGTGGAGCTGTATCGCCAGCATGAGGCCGAGGCGTCTCCCACTGCACGCGAAGCCGTGACACAGGCGTGGATGGCCGCCCAAGCCTATGCGTATAATACTTATGCCGTTGCCGCAAAAATCATGGCGGGCGGCAAAATTGGTGCCGAGGCGAGCCTCAACAAAATCTTCTGGTCCGAACTGGACCGCGCGATGCACCGCACGGCGATGCAGCTTTTGGGCGCGCATGCCGAACTGAAACGCTTTGATGATGGCTCCATCAATGCGTGGCTGGAAGGCTATATCTTCTCGCTGTCTGGCCCGATTTATGCGGGGTCGAACGAAGTACAACGTAACATCACGGCAGAGCGCCTGCTCGGCCTGCCGCGCGTCGGCGCGGGTTAAGGAGGGCGGGCGATGGATATGCTCTTTACTGATGATCAATTGGCGCTGGCCGAGACCGTGCGAGATTATCTGGCCGGCACGCATGGGCCAGAGGTGCTTCGCCGTCTGGATGTCGATGGCAATCGTGATCCGGCGATTTGGCAGGGCTTGGTCGATATGGGCCTGACGGGCCTGTTGATCCCCGAAGATCAAGGTGGGCTGGGCATGGGCCTAGCGGATGCCGCGCTGATTGCCGTGGAATGTGGCCGCGCGTGTTTGGCCGAACCGCTGGTGGAAACGGCGTTTGTTGCCGTGCCATGGCTGGTGGCACAGGGGCGCACGTCAGAATTGGCCGCGATCCTGGCGGGAACGACCAAGCCGGAATTGTCGCATGCCATCAACCCATGGGTGGCCGATGGCACGGGGGCGGCGCTGACCAGTGTTGACCCGTTGCGCAATTTGACCGCGGCCCCGGCAGAGCGCAGCGATGATCCGCTGCTGCTTAACCTCGGGGCATTAATGTCTGCCGCGCAGTTGGTCGGTCTGGCAGATGCCATGCTGGCGCAGGCGGTCGAGTACGCCAAAATCCGGACGCAATTTGGCCAGCCGATTGGCGCGTTTCAGGGGCTGAAGCACCAATTGGCAAGCTGTGCGGTCGCGATTGAATTTGCAAAGCCTGTGCTGTGGCGCGCGGCGCAAGCATTGGCCGATGGGCTGGACAGTGCGGCTGTCCATGTCAGCCATGCCAAGGTTGCGGCAACTGACGCCGCGCAACTGACATCTGAAACCGCGATCCAAGTCCATGGCGCCATGGGCTATACCTATGAGGTGGATTTGCACTTTTGGATGAAGCGCAGCTGGGCCTTGTCGGGCGCTTGGGGCAGCCGCGCCTTCCACCTTCGTCGCGTCGATGCGGCTGTCCTTGGGGGCAGCCATCCCGTTGGCCCTGAACATACATTTGCCTGAGGATATATCATGGCCGAAGCCTATATTATTGACGCTGTCCGCACCCCCATTGGGCGCAAAAAGGGAAGCCTTGCCGGCCTTCACCCCGCAGATTTAGGGGCGCACCCCATCAAGGCACTGGTCGAACGCACGGGCATTGATGCCAATGCTGTGGACGATGTCGTCTGGGGCTGCTGCGACACAATCGGCCCGCAAGCAGGCGATATTGGTCGCACTGTCTGGCTGGTCGCGGGGATGCCGCAGCACGTGCCGGGCACGACGATTGATCGGCAATGTGGATCTTCGCAACAAGCGATCCATTTTGCGGCGCAAGGCGTTATGTCGGGCACGCAGGATTTGGTGGTGGCAGGTGGCAGCCAAGCGATGAACGCCATCCCCATTTCAGCGGCGATGTATGCGGGGGAGCCTTATGGATTTTCCAACCCGTTCAACACCTCGCCGGGCTGGATTGCGCGTTATGGCGATGGGCTGTTGAACCAGATCAACTCCGCCGAGATGATTGCCCAGAAATGGGGCCTGACGCGGGAAGAAATGGAAGGCTTTGCCGTTGCCTCGCACCAGCGCGCGCAAGCGGCGTGGGACAATGGCTGGTTTGATGCCGAAGTCGCGCCGATGGCGGACCTTGCGAAGGATGAAACCATTCGCCCGCAGACCACGCTGGAAGGCTTGGCCGCGCTGAAGACGGTGCAAGAAGGCGGCATAATCACCGCCGGGATTTCCAGCCAGAATTGCGACGGCGCAGCGGCCTTGCTCATCGCGTCGGAACGTGCCGTTAAGGAACATGGGCTGAAGCCGCGTGCACGCGTGCATCATATTTCCGTCCGCGCGGATGACCCGGTGTGGATGCTGACAGCCCCCATCCCCGCGACGCAATATGCGCTCAAAAAAGCGGGCATGACGCTGGATCAGATCGACCTGTTTGAATGCAACGAAGCCTTTGCTTCGGTGCCGATGGCATGGATGAAGGAACTCGGCATTCCGCATGAAAAAGTGAACATTCATGGCGGCGCCATTGCGCTGGGCCACCCCTTGGGCGGCACGGGTGCACGGCTGATGACGACTTTGCTCAATGCGCTGGAACGCACGGGCGGCCGCTATGGCCTGCAAACGATGTGCGAAGGCGGCGGGCAGGCCAATGTGACGATTATTGAGAGGCTCTAATGGGTATTTGCGACAACAGAACAGTGATCATCACAGGCGCAGCGCGTGGCCTTGGCCGCGCTTATGCGCTGGCCTTTGCAGCGGAAGGTGCGAATGTCGTCGTCAATGATATCGGCACCTCGCTGAACGGCGAAGGTCGTGACACCAGCGCCGCTGATGGCGTGGTGGCTGAAATTATTGCAGGCGGCGGCAAGGCCATCGCCAATTATGAAGACATTACCGATTGGGATGCCGCCAAGCGCATTGTGGATGCCGCAGTTGCGGCGTTTGGCGACTTGCATGTTGTTGTAAACAATGCGGGCATTGTCCGCGATCGGATGTTCGTATCTGCGACGCTCGATGAATGGGATGCGACGATGCACGTCCATTTGCGGGGGCATTTCTGCCTCTCGCGCCATGCCGTGGACTATTGGCGGGCTCGGCAGAAAGAAGGCCATGCGGTGGACGCCCGCATCATCAACACTTCATCGGGGGCAGGGCTGCAAGGCTCCATCGCCCAAGCCGCCTATTCGACGGCCAAGGGCGGGATTGCCGCGCTGACTTTGGTGCAGGCGGCAGAGCTGGGCCGCTATGGCATCACTGCCAATGCGCTCGCGCCGTCGGCCCGCACGCGGATGACCGAACAGGCCTTTGCG
>RFZB01000060.1 GCA_009920915.1 Sphingomonadaceae bacterium
GAATCTTCGCCACCTTACGGAGAGCGGAGTTCGGCTTTTTCGGGGTCGTGGTGTACACGCGCGTGCAGACGCCACGCTTTTGCGGGTTCTGCTCCATCGCGGGAACTTTGGATTTCGCCTTCTGAGCGACGCGGCCCTTGCGGACCAACTGATTAATTGTTGGCATGAAGCCCTTCACCTTTACGAAGTTACTCTGATGCCCGGCAAAGGTGCTTCCCAAAAGAAAACACGAATCGGCCCCAAGGCAAAAGCCCGGGGCAAATTCCCGCACAAACAGTGTTCAAGCGCTATGTAATGCCCGAAAGTCCTGGGGTTTGCGAGAATCTCTCACACGCACCATTCCGGTCGGGCGAGGCGGTCCCTAGTCGCGTGGGCCAAAAAGGTCAATGGCTGGTACAGGGGAAGTGGCCCGCTTTTCTGCCCCTGCCCCGGTGGCTGGCTCGCCATCCATGTGCATCAGCTGGGACGGATAAGGGGAGACGAGCCGCGAGGCCGTCTTCCAATCGGCGGCTAGCCATGTCTCATAATCTTCGGGGTGAAGGATCAGCGGCATAGCCTTGGGATGGACACTGCCGACCAGTGGATTGGGTTCCGTTGTTAGAAAAGCAAAGCTCGGCACTTCGCTGTCCCGCCAGATGCCGGCAAAGGCGAATACTGGCTGGCTAGGCAGCGAAAACCAATGCTGCGTGCGTGCGCCTGGCCTCCCGCCCCATTCCTGAAAGCTGGTCACCGGCACAAGGCAGCGAGAGCCGACATAGCGCAGATTACCAATCCAAAACGGGCTTTCCAAATTCCGAATATTCGTAATGGGTTTCTCAACGCGCGGCGGCGGCGGCACGCCCCAGATGCGTGGCACAATCGCCCGCACGCGATTATCCTGCCGCACAATGACGGGGGCGGGCTTTCCAGGGGCGACATAGCCGCCTGCCCAAACATCCCCACCCACCTCGGCCGCGAACACATCGCCGAGAACATTAGCAGGCGCATCAACACGATAGAGGTTGCACATGTGATCCTCTGAAAGCTCCCTGCTAACTGCGTCAAAGCAGCACATCTCAATTTCTCGAATTTGGACCAGACTGAACTTGCCGACACCAAGTTAGAATGAAAAATGGAACATGAACCCGCCATCTGGTCCGTGCAACCCCGGCAGAGGGCACATTCCCCCGTGCCTTCTGCCCTTCGGCATTTAGCTGGTTGGGCTTTGGTGGTGTCGCCACAAAAAGGCAAGAAAGCCAAGCGTGAAAAGCAGATCACCTGCCAAAACAGGTACCGCCCCCGGAGCCGCCTGCCCCTGCAGGACGTCCGGCCCTAAAATCACCAAAATGCCCAATTTGCCGATAATCCCTGCCCAAAGCATGGGCGCAAAACGGTGGGGCTGCCAACTGACCAAGGCATAAATCAGCCCAAAACAGCTGACGAGGAGACTAACAATACGGTCTGAACTGGGCGTCGCCGACGCCAAAAGCTGTGGCAAAGCGACCAGCAGGTTATAGGCCGCCGCCGCGCGCAGCATCCAGACCCAAGCTGGAGCAATGGGCTTAACCTCCGCCATCTCGGGCTTGCTCAATCTCGCTCTCGATCGCCAGCGCCCAAATATAGCTCCCGGCCAGTTTCATCATAGACCTTGCTCATCTGCGCCATGCCCGCTTCCGCTTCTTCTAATGCGACAAAGCCTTCGGCACCCTGATTTTGCAGCTTGGCAAAATCGCGGACTTCCTGGCTGATCCGCATGGAGCAGAATTTAGGGCCGCACATCGAACAGAAATGGGCCGTCTTGGCGCCCTCTGCAGGGAGAGTCTGATCGTGATATTGCTCCGCCGTATCGGGATCGAGGCTGAGGTTGAACTGATCGCGCCAGCGGAACTCAAACCGCGCACGCGACAACGCATCGTCCCGAACCTTCGCCGCTGGGTGGCCCTTGGCAAGGTCAGCTGCATGGGCGGCGAGTTTGTAGGTGACGACGCCCACTTTCACGTCATCCCTGTCTGGCAGGCCCAAATGCTCCTTGGGTGTGACATAGCAGAGCATCGCCGTGCCATACCACCCGATCATTGCCGCGCCGATGCCGCTGGTAATGTGGTCATAACCCGGGGCAATATCGGTGGTCAGCGGCCCAAGCGTGTAGAAAGGCGCTTCCCCGCACGCTTCCAACTGCTTGTCCATATTCTCCTTGATCTTGTGCATGGGCACATGGCCGGGGCCTTCGATCATCACCTGCACGTCCTGTTCCCAGGCGCGCTTGGTGAGTTCGCCCAGCGTATAGAGCTCGGCAAACTGCGCCTCATCATTTGCATCGGCAATGGAGCCCGGACGCAGGCCATCGCCCAGCGAATAGGCAATGTCATAGGCCTTCATGATCTCTGTGATCTCGTCGAAATGCTCGTAGAGGAAGCTTTCCTTGTGATGCGCGAGGCACCATTTCGCCATGATCGAGCCGCCACGCGATACAATGCCTGTCACACGCTTGGCCGCCAGCGGCACATAGGCAAGGCGAACACCCGCATGGATCGTGAAATAATCAACGCCCTGCTCCGCCTGCTCAATCAGCGTATCGCGGAAGACCTCCCACGTCAGATCCTCAGCCACGCCGCCGACCTTTTCGAGCGCCTGATAGATTGGCACAGTCCCAATCGGCACGGGGGAGTTACGCAGGATCCATTCGCGCGTGTCGTGAATGTTGCGGCCAGTGGAGAGGTCCATCACTGTATCCGCGCCCCAGCGGATCGACCAAACCATCTTATCGACTTCGGTAGCCACATCAGAGGCGACCGCGGAATTGCCGATATTGGCGTTGATCTTCACCAGGAAGTTGCGGCCAATCGCCATGGGCTCGCTTTCCGGGTGGTTGATATTGCTGGGGATGATCGCCCGACCACGAGCCACCTCATCGCGAACGAACTCCGGCGTCACATAATCGGGGATGGCAGCCCCAAAGCTTTCCCCATCGCGCAGATATTCCTTTAAACGCGCCCGGCCCAAATTTTCGCGCTCGGCCACATATTCCATTTCAGGCGTGATGATGCCGCGTCGCGCATAGTGCATCTGGCTGACATTCATGCCCGGCTTGGCGCGCAGGACAGTTTTGCGGACATTGGGAAAGGGCGGCACGCCACCCGACCGGTCAGGGCCAAGCTGGCCATTATCCTCTGGCCGAACTTCGCGCTGCATCACCTCTTCCACATCACCGCGGCCGCGGATCCAATCTCGACGAATTTCTGGAAGGCCTGCCGCGATGTCGATATTGGCATCAGGATCGGTGTAGGGGCCTGACGTATCATAGACGCGCACGGGCGCCTCGCCTGAACCGGGCTCCAGATGAATTTCACGCATCGCGACACGGTGCGGGCCAACGTAAATTTTCTTCGATCCGCGGATCGGGCCCGTTGTCACGCCAATTTCCGTACGCGCCGAAATGTCTGCCACAGCTCGTCTCCTCAAATTCATATTCGAAGAAAGCGGTTGGCGTGCGCCTGTTGGATCATAGCGCGCTCCGCTCCCTCCGCCGGTGTTAGCCGGATCAGGTTCAGCGGGTCGTGTGGCGCCTACCCACACCTCTCAGCCAAAGCTGGCTCCCCGGGGATAGCTGCAAGATAGTCGCTCGCAGCGCAGTAGGAAAGGCCAGGCGATATAAATCTTTTGTTAGGGGAGCCGTTTTATTGAGGAAAACCGGCAGGGGCCGGCGAAGAGGCAACCAAGGATGGGTTTGCGTAAAAGGCATCATGTTCAATCTGTTGGAGGACGTGCTGGGTGAGGCCTATGGGCCGGACGGCGGTTGCCTGACACGCGCGCCACGTCACAGCATATAGCGCATCATGACTGGCAGCCGAATATTGCCGCCATTGACAACAAATTGGGCGTTTTTGAACTTGGGCGGACCCATACCAATTTTTGGATTCTGTGACATGCCGAACCCCTCTTTGGGGAGGAAAAGCGCTAAATCCATTCGGTTGTTGCTATTCTCGTCATGGATCAAGGCGATGGCATAAGTGCCGGGGGGCACATCTTCAAAACGTGCGGTTAAAGTTGCACTGGCCGGCAAAGCCAGCTTTCGACTGGCGGGATCCTTGCCGCAATCGGGGTAGGCCTTGGCATTGCTTGTCAGGCACACCAGCACCTTACCTTTTGCGTTACGGACTTTGGAAATATCAACTTCAACGGTTGCCCGCTGAAGCTCATTTGCCGCTTGGGCGCTGATGGGGAAAATTGCCGAGCCCAATATCAGTGCCGCACAGCCGATCCCAAAAACGGAAGTAGAGCCCATAATTTCCCCTATACGCCTGATGGTGTTTTTCATGATGCGTTGCCGTTATCAGCCATTTTCCTAACCGACCATGAACCAGCCAGCGGGGAAACATCTCCCACCCCATATGGTTTCCAACGCCCATGATGGTCATAATTGTGAGAACCAATCCCAGCCCAGCCACATGAATGGGAATGATAAAGACCAACGCTGGAATCACGATTGCTCCAGTCACGGCCTCCCATGGATGAAAGCTCATCGCCGCCCAGGCTGTCGGCGGGCGGCTCTCATGATGCACGGCGTGAGCTGCGCGAAACAGCCAAGGCTGGTGCATCCATCGATGAGTCCAATAGAACCAGCTGTCATGCAGTAGTAGGTATGCACAGACGGATACGGGCACATACCATAGGGGATATGCGCCGATGTCCGTGTAAACTCGCGTCCAGCCATGGACCTGCCAGCCCCAAGCGACAATGCCTGCGGGCACGCCATAAATGGCAGCAGAAGCTAGGCTCCAAAGCACTTCACGGCGTATTTGTCGCCCCTGCCCTGCATACAAGCCGGGATGATGTAACTGGGTTGCCCATGCAAAAGCACCGCTCGTCAACAGATAACGCACGCCGACAATAAGGGTCATTGCAAGGGCAGAACCGAACAGGCTGATCGATGCAGTCATTCCCCACCCCTAGCGGATCAGCCGGGCGCCGCAAAGGCGCATCAGCCAAAGATTGCCACGCATTGACGTCCAACCAGGATTGGAGAGCCAGAGGCGTCCCACATCATCATGGATTGGCCGGAATAGCCATGTTGCACCGCCTCATCACAGGACCGCATGAGAACCCATTGGTCAGGCTGATAGCGACCAGCATCGACCAGATCGACCTGCCATGTCATCGAGCTGATAGCAGCAGGTGCCGAAAACCGCGTGATAGAAGCGGGCGGCAGCGCATCTGCCAAAGCCAGCAAGCTAGTAAGCCCAGCAGGGGCCTGTGGATCACGATGTCGCGCCCAAACCAGAATTTCCCCAGCGGCAGACCCTGTTACTGGCCTTGCCCCGCCCGCCAAACGCATATCGAAATTGGCAGCAAAGGCTGGATAACGGTCTCCAAAAAAGGGATCGCAAGCCTCAGGCGATGGAACAGAAGGTGCGGCAGCCGCGTCCAGACGAAAGCCCGATGGACGCTCTCCCCCAAAAGCAAAAAGGCACCGGGTCGCTAGTGCGCCTTCTGCAATAAGATCACAATTGAGATAGCTAACCGACTTTCCCTGACGAAGGATCGAGGGCCGTAAAAGCGCCTCACCCGCCGCAGGGCCAATAAAAGCAATCTGGGCAGAACGAAGCGGCGGCAAATCTGCCACTAGTTCCAAGCAAGCAGCGTGACATAATGCGGCAGACAGCCCGCCATAGAGCGTCCGGCCCTGCCGCCAATCCTCACTTGCATTGACGGTCCATTGCCCATCGCCTGCAAAACTAAGCCCAGCAAGCAAGTGATGAAACGGTGTCATGCTTTCCCTTTCGCTTTTCGTCCGGGGCCTTTAAAGCGCGGTTGTGGAAAAAGTCACCCTTGATTGCGATATAGCGCTTGCAGGCGGCGGTTTATCTGCAGGATTGATCGCCTATGCTCTGTCACAGCGGCATCCTGAACTCGATCTGCGCATAGTTGATCAAAGCGAGAAATTGGGCGGGAACCATGTCTGGTCCTTTTTTGACAGCGACATCGCACCCGAAAATCGGTGGATTGTAGAACCTCTCATCTGCCATCGCTGGGAAGGCTATGACGTCCATTTCCCCGCACACAGCCGGACCTTGAACACGGTCTATAACAGCATTGAGTCCGACCGGTTAGATGAGGTGCTGCGCGCAGCGCTGCCCCCTGGACATATCCTTACCGGGACAGTTACGGATCTAGGCCCCTCTCACATTTCGCTTGCCGATGGGCGAACAATTTCCGCCCGGTTGGTTGTCGACGCGCGTGGGCCGGGCGACCTTTCCGTCCTGCAATCAGGCTGGCAGAAATTTGTTGGTCAAGCCCTCACCATTAAGGGCGGGCATGGCTTGATCCGACCCATAGTGATGGATGCAACTGTGCCGCAACTTGACGGCTATCGGTTTGTCTATTGCCTGCCATTTGATGCCCAGACGGTGTTTGTCGAAGATACAAATTACAGCGACACGCCCGATCTGGATGTGCCTGCCATCCGGGCACGGATTGTAAAATATGCGGATGCCAAAGGCTGGTCGGTTGCCCAGACAGGCCGGGAAGAAACTGGGGTTTTGCCCGTAATCATTGGGGGAAACTTTAGAAATTATTGGAAGTCATCCAACCAAAATATTGAAAAAGCAGGACTTCGTGCCGGATTATGTCAGCCGGTGACGGGCTATTCTTTGCCTGATGCTGTCCGCCTTGCCGCCCGCTTTGCCGCCGACCCGCACCCCAAGCCTGGCATGACATTTGAGCATGCCGAACAGATTTGGCGCGCGCGCGGATTTTACCGGATGCTTGATGCAATGTTGTTCCGTGCCGCAGAGCCCCAAGAGCGATATCGAATCTTGCAGCGCTTCTACGGACTTTCGGAGGGGTTGATTACGCGCTTCTATGCGGGGCATTCAACCTGGGCTGACAAGCTGCGTGTGCTGGCCGGCAAGCCCCCCGTGCCTGTTGGGCGCGCCATCCGGGCGATATTGGAGAAAAGACAGTGAAGACGGCAATCGTGATTGGCGCAGGCTTTGGTGGCCTCGCTTTGGCTATTCGCTTGCAATCTGCAGGCATCCAAACCGTGATTGTCGAAGCGCGCGACAAGCCAGGTGGCCGTGCCTATCATTGGAATGAGAAGGGCTTCATCTTCGATGCAGGCCCCACTGTCATTACCGATCCGCCTTGCCTTGAAGAGCTATGGGCGCTTTCTGGTCAAAACATCTCAACTGATGTGGATTTGCTGCCAGTTAAGCCCTTTTACCGGCTCCATTGGCCCGATGGTACAACCTATGATTATGCGAATGATGAAGAGGCACTGCGCGCCGAAATTCGCAAAATCGCGCCCGATGATCTGCAGGGCTATGAAGGGTTCCAAGAATATTCAAAGGGCGTTGAACGCGAAGGCTATCAAAAGCTAGGTGCAGTTGCGTTTCTGAACATAACCTCCATGTTGAAGGCAGCACCTGCCTTGGCGCGCTATCAAGCTTGGCGGTCTGTCTACTCGATTGCCTCGTCTTATGTGAAGAATGAGAAACTGCGTCAGGCGCTGTCATTCCAGACGCTGCTGGTCGGCGGTAATCCGATGACAACAAGCTCCATCTACGCGCTCATCCACACCATCGAAAAGCGCGGCGGTGTTTGGTTTGCCAAGGGCGGCACCAATAAGCTGGTCAGCGGCATGGTCGCGCTATTTGAACGGCTCGGCGGCACGCTGCGGCTGAATGACCCCGTTGAAGAAATTGAGACGGATGGCAATCGCGCAACAGCAGTCCGCACCAAGAGCGGCTGGCGGCTAGAGGCTGACGCTGTCGCTTCCAACGGCGATTTGATGCACAATTATCGAGATTTGCTGCGCAATCATCCGCGCGGGGCAAAGCAAGCGCGATCTCTGAAGCGCAAGCGGTGGTCGCCGTCGCTCTTTGTTGTGCATTTCGGGTTGAAAGGCAGTTTCCCCGAAATTCCGCACCACATGATTTTATTCGGGCCGCGCTATAAGGGGCTGCTCGATGACATTTACAAGAACGGCCGCGTGCCAGAGGATTTCTCGCTCTACCTCCATCACCCAAGCGTGACGGACCCGAACATGGCGCCCAAGGGACACTCCACCTTTTATGTCCTCGCGCCCGTCGCGCATCTGGGCAAAGCCAAAGCCGATTGGGATGGGGAATTTGGCGAGAAATTTAAAGAGTCGATCTTAGAAGAAATTTCTAAGCGATTGATTCCAGATCTTAAAGATCGTTTGGTTACAAGCTTCCATTATGCGCCGACAGACTTTGGGCGGGACTTGAATGCCCATTTGGGCAGCGCCTTCAGCCTTGAACCCGTGCTGTGGCAAAGCGCCTATTTCCGCGCGCATAATCGGGATGATGTGATCCCCAACCTCTATTTTGTCGGCGCGGGCACGCACCCGGGGGCCGGCATTCCAGGCGTTGTGGGCAGTGCAAAAGCGACAGCGGCACTCATGCTGGACGATCTCGCCTGACGTGTGACTTGCGGTCTGTGCGCGGGCGAGGCATGGGGCGGGGATGAAACGCATTGCAGTTTATTGCGGATCAGCAACGCCCGCTGACCCTGTTTATATCGAAACAGCCCAGCTTGTCGGCCGCGCACTGGCTGGCCGCGGCATTGGGCTGGTCTATGGCGGTGGCAAGCTGGGCCTGATGGGCGCAGTGGCCAATGCCGTGCTGGACGCGGGGGGCGACGTTATTGGCGTGATCCCCGAGGCACTGGTGGGCAGTGAAGTTGCGCATACAGGCTGCACTGAACTGCACGTCGTGCCCGGCATGCATGAGCGCAAACGGATGTTCACCGATTTGTCCGATGGGTTCCTGACCATCCCCGGCGGTGTGGGTACGATGGATGAACTGTGGGAAGCGATTAGCTGGGCACAATTGGGCTACCACCAAAAGCCGGTCGGCTTGCTCAATACGGCGGGTTTCTATGATAAGCTGATTGAATTCAACGAACATATGGTGTCCGTTGGGTTCATCCGGCCGCAGCATAAGAACATCCTGATCGTCGATGCAAATTTGGACCATTTGCTTGAACGGATGGCACATTATGAACCGCATCAGACGATCTTTGCCATGAAGGCGAAAGACCTCTGAACGCGCCTGTCCTTGATCGTGCAGCGCTGGCCGCCCATGCGCGCGATAGCATTGCCTTGGGTTCTAAATCTTTTGCGCTGGCATCTAAACTGTTTGATCCGGTCACGCGAGAACGAGCCTGGCTGCTCTATAGCTGGTGCCGGGCATGCGATGATATTGCTGATGGGCAAGACCATGGGGGCACATTGCACCCTGTCGACAACCCGGAAGAACGCCTCGCCTATTTGCGGGATATGACGGAACAGGCATTGGCAGGCAAAGCCACCGGCGTGCCTGCTTTTGACGCGCTGGCGCTGGTCGTCGCCGAATGCGGCATTCCGCACCAATGGCCGCGCGACCTTATCCAAGGCTTTGCAATGGATGCGGCAGGTTTTTCGCCGCGCAATGAAGCGGACTTGTTGACCTACTGCTATCATGTTGCAGGCGTAGTCGGCCTGATGATGGCGTGCCTGATGGGCGTTCGCGCGGACGACACCGATACGCTGGGCCGCGCCAATGATCTTGGCCTTGCCTTCCAGCTTGCCAATATCGCGCGCGATTTGAGTGAGGACGCTGATGCCGGGCGCTGCTACATCCCAATGGATTGGCTGGCCGAGGCCGATATTGCGCCGGGTGAGCACATGAAAACCCATTCCCGGCCGGCAATGGCGAAAATTGCGCAGCGCATGGCGCATATGGCGGCAGGCTATGAGGCCAGCGCGCGAATTGGCGCCCGCCGCCTGCCCTTTCGATGCCGCTGGGCCGTGCTGGCCGCTGCGGGCATTTATGGTGACATCGCCCGAGAAGTCGCTCGGCGGGGCGCATCGGCATGGGACCACCGCGTTGTAACATCCAAAGCAGCCAAGGCGGGCTGGGTGGCACGCGCACTGCTCCAGGCATTGTAATCGCTTTTTAGGCCCCTCAACTTTTGGGTCTTTGCTATGTGATGACGCAGGCGGTATAGCGGTATCCATGTCTTCAATACGCCCTTGGCGCGAGATTGCGCGCCGCAAATCCCGTCAGATCATGGTTGGCAGCGTGCCCGTAGGGGGCGATGCGCCCATCAGCGTCCAAACGATGACCAACACGCTGACCTCGGACGCCAAGGCGACAATTGACCAAATCCGCCGGTGTGAGGACGCGGGCGTGGACATCATTCGTGTGTCTTGCCCGGATGAGGCCTCCACAGCGGCCTTGAAGCAAATTGTTCGTGCCGCGCGTGTCCCCGTCGTGGCGGACATCCATTTTCATTATAAGCGTGCGCTGGAAGCGGCCGATGCGGGCGCCGCCTGTTTGCGCATCAACCCCGGCAATATTGGCTCGGCCGAACGCGTGAACGAAGTCGTGAACGCCGCCAAGGCGAATGGGTGCGCAATCCGCATTGGCGTGAATGCCGGCAGCCTCGAAAAAGATTTGCTCGAAAAATATGGCGAGCCCTGCCCCGAAGCACTGGTGGAATCGGCACTGGACCATATCAAGCTGCTGCAAGACCGGGACTTTCACGAATTCAAAGTCGCCGTGAAGGCGTCTGACGTTTTCCTAGCTGTGTCCGCCTATATGGGCCTTGCCGAAGCGGTGGATTGCCCCTTGCATTTGGGCATTACCGAAGCAGGCGGCTTGATCGGCGGCACAGTCAAATCTGCCATTGGCATTGGCAACCTGCTTTGGGCAGGCATTGGCGACACCATCCGCGTTTCGCTCTCGGCGGAGCCGGAAGAGGAAGTGCGTGTTGGCTATGAGATTCTAAAAGCGCTGGGCCTGCGGACACGCGGTGTCCGCGTTGTCTCGTGCCCCAGCTGCGCACGGCAGGGCTTTGACGTTATCCGCACCGTCCAAAAGCTGGAAGACGCCCTCCAACATATCAAAACGCCGATGTCGCTCTCCGTCCTCGGCTGTGTGGTCAACGGCCCCGGTGAGGCGCGGGAGACGGATATTGGCATTACCGGCGGCGGCAATGGGAAACATATGGTGTTCCTCTCTGGCGTGACAGACCATCATGTCGAAGATGCCAATATGATTGACCACATCGTCAAGCTGGTGGAAGCCAAAGCTGCGGAGATCGAAGCAGGCACCTCTGTCAGCATGGATACGCTTCACGGACGGGCGGCATGAGCCTGTCCATTCGTGTCGCAACGCGCGATGACATTTCGCTGATTGCCCAATTTATTCGGGCCTTGGCGGATTATGAAAAGCTGCTCCACGAGGTCCGCTTTGACGAAGCGGT
>RFZB01000007.1 GCA_009920915.1 Sphingomonadaceae bacterium
GGGCTGAAGCGTCACTTCGATCGCCAGCGATTTTTGCCCCTCGGGCACGCCTGCACCCATAAACTGGTCGAACAGGCGGGCCGTGGTGATATTGTCCTTATCTGATCCCTTAATCACACGGACGAGATCGCCTGCCGCAAGGTCCGCGGGCACAAGGAAGGCAAAATCGCGCGTCACGGCTTGCAGCGCGGGCGGCGTATAGGCCGGGCGCATAAAGCCATTGCCGCCGCCGCGTTTGGCGGGGATGGCGTCGAGATAGATTTCGGCTGCCATCACTGCGCCGTCCAAATCAAAGGCCTTAGCGGCATTGGGGTGGAGTGCGCCAAAGCTGGCGAGGATGGTTTTCGGCCCCAGGCGCAGCGTGGCGGATTGACCGGGGTGGAAATGGTCGCCCGCGTCGCCCATCACTTGCAGATTATCAACCGGCGCCCCGGCAGCTGAAAGCAGCGCCAGAACTTCGCCCTTGATGTCATAGGGGTCAAAGCTGTGCGCCTTGCCACTGGCCCAGCCACGCGCTTGGCGTTCGCCCGCCAGCACAAGCCCCAAGGTCAGCTTTTCGCCCTCCGCCAGATAGCGGCGGCCCAGTTCAAACAGGCGGACAGAGCTTGCCCCCCGGTCCAAATTGCGGCCAGCTGCAGACAGGAGGCCCGGCAGCAGCGAGGGGCGCATGGCTTTCATGTCCTCGCTAATCGGGTTGGCCAGCGTCCATGTCCCGCCACCAAATACAGCTGCTTGCGCCTCGGGCAGAAACGACCAGTTAATGGCTTCGTTCAGCCCACGTGCTGCGGCTGTCCGGCGCATCCGGCGCTCAACCTTTTGCATCGGTGTTGCGGTGGGCTTGGCCACGCCTTCGGCACGCGGCAGTGCCGTTGACGGAACGTTGTCGAGCCCAATGATGCGGATGACTTCTTCCACCAAATCGGCTGGGCCATCCACATCGCGGCGCCATGTCGGGACAGTGACTTGCGTGCCGGCGACAGCAAACCCGAGCGATTCCAAAATGGCTGTCTGCCGATCTGCGGGCACATCCATGCCACCCAGACGCGCGCACAGGCCAAAATCATAGCTCAGCGTCTTTTGCGCCAAGGGCGGTTCGCCCGCGCGGACAATTTCAGACGCTTCGCCGCCGCAGATGTCGAGGATCAGGCCGGTCAGCAGCGCCAGACCATCCTCCAAAAAGGCAGGGTCAACGCCGCGTTCAAAGCGGCTGCGCGCGTCCGATGTGAGGGCAAGCGACTGGCCGGTTTTCGCAATCCGCTCTGGCGTGAAATAGGCGACTTCCAACAGAACATCGCGCGTGCTTTCCGCACAGCCCGAATGTTCGCCACCCATGATGCCGGCAATATCATGCACGCCGGCCTCATCGGCAATCACTGTCATATCGGCGGTCAGCCGATAGTCTTTGCCGTTGAGCGCGGTGACAGTCTCGCCGTCCGTTGCGCGGCGGGCAGAGACAGCGCCGGTCAGCTTTGCCAGATCATAGGCATGGCTGGGCCGACCATGATCGAGCATTACATAATTGGTAATATCCACCAGTGCGGAAATCGGGCGTTGGCCCGCGGCCTTCAGGCGCGCCTGCATCCAATCTGGGCTTTCCCCATTGGTCACGCCGCGCACAACGCGCCCATAAAAGGCGGGGCAGCCTTCTGGGTCGGCAATGCGGATATCCGTGGGGCAGGGGAAGCTGCCCGCAATGGCGGGGACATTTAGCGGCTTTAACGTGCCAAGGCCCGCGGCCGCCAAATCCCGCGCAATGCCGCGCACGCCCATGCAATCCTGCCGATTGGGGGTGATGGCCACATCAATAATGGGGTCATCCAGCCGCGCATAATCGGCAAAATTTACGCCAATGGGCGCGTCTGCGGGCAGTTCGATGATGCCATCATGGTCATCGCCCAATTCCAGCTCACGCGTCGAACACATCATGCCATTGGATTCAACGCCGCGAATGGCGGCCTTTTTCAAAACCATGCCATTGGCAGGGACAACCGCGCCTTCGACACCAAAGACGCCCACCAAGCCAGCACGCGCATTCGGTGCGCCGCAGACGACTTGCAACGGCCCTTGGCCCGCATCTACGGTCAGCACTTGCAGCTTATCGGCCTGTGGGTGGCGGTCCGCCGTCAGCACCTTGGCAACGGTAAAGCCTTTTAGCTTTTCGGCTGGGTTTTCAATGCCCTCAACTTCAAGGCCAATGCGGTTCAGCGCATCCGCCACGCCCTGAATATCGGCGCTCGTATCAAGATGCTCTTTCAGCCAAGACAAAGAGAATTTCATGCGCCTACTCCCCCGCTCAATGTGGGGATATCCAAGGCCGCAAAGCCATAATGCTTCAGCCAGCGCAGATCACCGTCGAAAAAGGCGCGCAAATCATCCATCCCATATTTCAGCATGGCCAGCCGGTCGACGCCGGTGCCAAAGGCAAAGCCCTGATATTCATTGGGGTCGAGCCCACAGGCCGCGATCACGCGCGGGTGGACCATGCCGGAGCCTAAAACTTCCATCCAGCCTTCAGACCCGCCAATCACGCGCTTCCCATTCACCAGCGTGTAGCCCACATCCACTTCGGCGCTTGGCTCGGTAAAGGGGAAATAGCTGGGCCGCAGCCGCAGGACGACATCATCGCGCTCAAAAAAGGCTTTGAGGAAGGTTTCCAGCGTCCATTTCAAATGCCCCATATGAATGCCCTTATCAATCACAAGGCCTTCAATCTGGTGGAACATCGGCGTGTGCGTGGCATCGCTGTCTGATCGATAGACGCGGCCCGGCGCAATCACGCGAATGGGCGGTTTTTGAGACAGCATCGTGCGGATCTGCACGGGCGATGTGTGCGTGCGCAGCAGCATCCGCTTGCCATCCACTGCCGCCTCTTCGGGGAAGTAGAAGGTATCGTGCATCGCGCGCGCCGGGTGCGTTTCCGGGATGTTGAGCGCAGTGAAATTATGCCAATCATCTTCCACTTCCGGCCCTTCGGCGACGGCAAAGCCCATATCGGCAAAAATTTCGGCCAGCTCATCCATCACTTGGCTTACCGGGTGGACCGAGCCTGCGGCCGCATCAGGGGCAGGCAGTGTCATGTCCAGCCGCTCAGTTGCCAGCCGCGCATTCAGCGCCGCGCTTTCCAGTGCGTCCTTCTTGGCGGCAATTGCGCTGGTCACCGCTTCGCGCAGGCCATTGATCGCGGGGCCTTGAGTCTGCCGCTCTTCGGGCGACATTTGGCCCAAGGATTTGAGCAGCGCCGTCACACTGCCTTGCTTGCCCAAGGTTTCAATGCGGACAGCTTCCAGCGCGTCCAACGATGCGGCAGCGTCAATGGCGGCCAGCGCCTGTGCGTTCAAAGATGCGAGATCGGTCATAGCCTGTGCCTGATAAGCAAATGGGCGCGAACGGCAAGCACCGTTCACGCCCATGTGCGCATTCACGAAAGTGGATCGTTAAGCTGCCTTGGGCAGCGCCGCCTTCGCCTGCGCGATGATGGCGCTAAACGCACCAGCTTCGTTCATGGCGAGATCGGCCAGAACCTTGCGGTCCAGTTCAACGCCGGCCAGCTTCAGGCCATGCATGAACAGGCCATAGGTCAGGCCTTCGGCGCGGACCGCAGCGTTGATACGCTGAATCCAAAGCGCGCGGAAGGTGCGCTTCTTCGCCTTGCGGTCGCGATAGGCGTATTGGCCAGCCTTTTCGACGGCCTGACGCGCAATGCGAATCGTATTCTTACGGCGGCCATAATAGCCCTTCGCGTCCTTCAGGATGCGCTTATGCTTGGCGTGCGTGGTTGTACCGCGCTTAATGCGTGACATGGTCTAGCGCTCCTTACTTCAGGCCGTAGGGGGCCCATGCCTTGACCGTTGCCGTATCGGCATCGGACAACACAGAGGTGCCGCGATTTTGGCGGATATACTTGCCATTATGGCTAATCAGGCGGTGGCGCTTGCCAGCAACGCCGTGCTTCAGCTTGCCGGTAGCGGTCATCTTGAAGCGCTTCTTAACGCCGCTCTTCGTCTTTAGTTTGGGCATTTTCGTCCTTTCAAGTTCGACGATTTCGCATCAGCCATGGCAGCCCTTTCAGCCAGGCCGATCGCATTACAATCGTGCGGAAGAGCGCGCTGTTATGCGGATGTGCCGAAAAAGGCAAGTCCCCACACCCAGATAAACCGCCTTGGTTGACGACTCTGCGCCAGCATGGCAGGGGCGCTCCACCCAAGCGGGTGTAGCTCAATGGTAGAGCAGAAGCTTCCCAAGCTTAAGACGAGGGTTCGATTCCCTTCACCCGCTCCAAAATTCTTTCGCTTATATCCCAAAAATTTAGACCCATTTTGCGCGCATCACTGCGTGAAAATGATAACTTTTGTGGCCTGTAACCCGCAGAAACGCTTGGCTTTCCGCTCCTAATAGGGGGCGTGATGGCATCATCCATGCGGCAAACACGCAGCATAATTCTGCGCTATGTTGGGCTGGTGCTGCTTTCGGACGTCCTTTTCTTGTGGTCGCGCGCCCACCTCCCTTGGATGGATCATACGCCAGAGGCTATTCTGGTCGTGATGGCGTATGCGGGTGTTGGCGTTCTTTGGTCCGCAGCTCTTAAGGAAACCCTTCAGGTCCGCGCGCTCTTGACGGAAGGGGCATGGATGTCGTGCGCTGGCTTGTTGGTCAGCAGCCGCTCGGGCGCATCGACGCCGCAGGGCTTTGTCGCTCTAATTGTGGTGATTGGGGGAGTGGCTCTGGTCTGGAACGTCGTCGCTTTGGGCCTTAGCGTCCGGCAGCAGCAGGGAGACTTTAAGGATCGGCTTTGGGGATCCCTGCTGGATTTGTTGCCAGATGTTCTAAGGCGCTTCGCAGCGAAGGAGGGGCAAATTTGGTTGGCTATTCTGTGGCCGCCTGCCCTGACGACGGGAATTTCCGGTGAGCCGTTTTCCATGGGTTTCACTGGCTCTGATGTGTTTGCCATGCGGGTTTTGATGGGAATTGGTGTCATCGAACTGTCGACGGTGCATTTGCTCTTGGTACACCGATTCCCCGTTGCTGCTCTTATTCTCTTGCTCCTTTCAATTGTCGGGCTCCTCTATCTGTTTGGGATAGCCCGCACACTTAGGATCATGCCCACAACAATCGGTGACGTTGTCCTGACCGTCCGGCTTGGCTTGCTTCGCAGCAAGACTATCCAGCTTGCGATGATCGACCGAGCGGAATGCTGCGCGCCAGAGGGCATCGTAAAGGGAGAACGTCTAGAGTATTCGATTATTGATCCGCCCAATGTTCGTTTGGTCTTGCGAGAGCCGCTGTATGATACGTCATTGCTGCACGGTACGCGTCAAATCTCTCTCTTTGACTTCCGACTTGATGATCCGACTTTATTCGTGACCCACCTCAACCAGAAGTTGCGAGAAATTGCAGCGTCTTAAATCCCCCCAACCACACTCTCCCGGCCCAGCTTGGCGAGTTCGGCCACCAGGGCGGCGGCGCATTGGTCCAGTTGGGCTTGATCGACCGAGCGGATGACGAAGTTGGAGCCGACTTTGCCTTCGCGGAAAAAGGGGTAGCTGCCAATTTGGCACCCTATCTTCATCATGGCAGGCGTGCCGGTCAGAGCATCAAGCATCCCCGCCGTGATATGCGGCACGCCTGCCATGATGAAGATATTGCCATGGCGAATGCCCGGTGCGCCTGACATGCGGTTGGGGATCAGCTCTGCCCCATCGGGCACGCGCGCCATGCGCAGCCGGGCCTCGGTCAGGCCGCCGCGGCTTTCATAATAAGCATGGAGCATCGCGCTGGCCTCTGGATGGATCACAACATCCACGCCCAGTGCCTTGGCAATCGCATCCACAGTGATGTCATCATGCGTTGGGCCAATGCCGCCCGTGGTGAACAGATAGTCATAGCGGCCACGCAGCGCGTTGACGCAATCGACAATTTCCTGCTCCACATCAGGCACAATCCGCACTTCGCGCAGGCGGATGCCCTGCAAGTTCAGCCACAGGGCAATCTGGCTGACATTTTTGTCCTGCGTGCGGCCTGAGAGGATTTCATCGCCAATTACGGCAAGGGCGGCGGTCCAGATGCGGTCAGTGGTCATGCGGTCAGCTATAGCGCAGCGCGCGTGTCAGAAAACCCCCTGCAAAGGGACGGGGCCTAACCGCGCGATATGCCGCTGGGCCCCGGGTCAAGCCCGGAGCACGGGGTGATGACCTTTGCGTCCTCTGCGTCTTTGCGCGACCACTCTCTTGCGCTCCCCCTAGGCTCCGGCCTGCGCCGGAGTACAGGCGCGATCTCTTTGATGCAAAATGCCCGCCGGACGGGTCCGACGGGCACCTTTTCCTCCCCAGGAAACTGGTTGGGCTTTAGCGGCCCATCGCGCTGCCAAGGCGGTGGTAGAGGCGCGAGAATTTGATGGATTCTGGCTTGTCCTTAACAACTTCCAGATAATGGAGCACCGCTTCACGCAGCAGCTCAAAATCCTCGGTCGACAGAACGGCGCGGGACCGTGCGGGTTCAGGTGATGTTGTCATAAAAACGCCTTTCGCTATGGGGCTTTGGCTCAGCTGAACTGGTTCATTGTGTTGTGGACGCCACCGGCCTTCAGCGCGGCTTCGCCTGCGAAATATTCCTTATGGTCATCGCCAATGTCAGACCCGGACATATTCTGGTGTTTCACACAGGCAATGCCTTCGCGAATTTCCTTGCGCTGCACGCCTGCAACATAGCCCAGCATCCCAGCTTCGCCGAAATATTCCTTGGCCAGATTGTCGGTCGACAAGGCGGCCGTGTGATAGGTCGGCAGCGTGATCAGGTGGTGGAAAATCCCAGCCCGCTTTGCGCCATCCGCTTGAAAGGTGCGGATGCGCTTGTCCGCGGCAATACCCAATTCCGTCTCATCATATTTGGCGTTCATCAGGTCCGCGCGATCATAAGCTGACACGTCCAGACCTTCGGCGACCATGGCGTCATAGACTTGCTGGCGGAAATTGAGCGTCCAGTTAAAGCTGGGCGAGTTGTTGTAAACCAGCTTGGCATTGGGGAAGACCTCGCGGACGCGGTCCATCATTCCCGCAATTTGTTCGACATGGGGCTTTTCCGTCTCAATCCACAGCAAGTCCGCGCCATTTTGCAGCGAGGTGATGCAATCGAGCACGCAGCGGTCTTCGCCTGTGCCGGGGCGGAACTGGAACAAATTGGATGGCAGACGCTTCGGGCACAGCAGCTTGCCATTGCGATTGAGGACAACATCGCCATTGCGCGCGGTTGCGGGGTCAATTTCTTCGCAATCAAGGAAGCTGTTATACTGGTCGCCAATATCGCCGGGTTCGTTGGACACCGCGATCTGCTTGGTCAGGCCAGCGCCCAGCGAGTCCGTGCGCGTGACGATGATGCCATCTTCCACGCCCAGCTCAAGAAAGGCGTAGCGGCAGGCGCGCACCTTGGCGAGAAAGTCTTCATGTGGCACCGTCACTTTGCCGTCTTGGTGGCCGCACTGCTTTTCATCCGACACTTGGTTTTCGATTTGCAGCGCACAGGCGCCTGCTTCGATCATCTTCTTGGCGAGCAGATAGGTCGCCTCGGCATTGCCAAAGCCCGCGTCAATATCGGCAATGATCGGCACGATATGCGTCTGGAAATTGTCAATCTTGCTCTGAGCCTCAGCTTCCATTGCCGCATCCCCCGCAGCGCGCGCCTTATCCAGATCGCGGAACAACAGGTTCAGTTCACGCGAGTCCGCCTGACGCAGGAAGGTGTAAAGCTCTTCGATCAGCGCGGGGACGCTGGTCTTTTCATGCATGGATTGATCGGGCAGCGGCCCAAATTCGGACCGCAGCGCGGCAACCATCCAGCCCGACAGATACAGATATTTCCGCTTGGTCGTGCCAAAATGCTTCTTGATGGAAATCATCTTTTGCTGGGCAATAAAGCCATGCCAGCAGCCCAGCGACTGGGTGTAATTGGCCGGATCCTTGTCATAAGCGGCCATGTCTTCACGCATGATCTTGGCGGTATAGCGGGCAATGTCGAGGCCCGTGCGGAACTGGTTCTGCAACCGCATCCGCGCGACCGATTCCGGATTAATGCCGTCCCAAGTGCCGCCCTTGGTGGCGCGCAATGCCTGGATGTCCTTGATGTGCTGTTGGTACGACATTTACAAATCCTTTCTGGCCGGATCCGGCAAGGGGAGGCGAATCCATAAGTTATGCGGCCAATCTTCCCGTCTTCCGGGCCGGTCAGCCAGTAGATATTGTAAAAATTGTTGTGATTGCGTGTGCAGAAATCGCTTTTATCTTGTCATTCTGTAAAGATATGACAAAATGAGATCATGTCCGATCAAAAGCTTTTCGCAGGCCATGCCGTCCGGCGCATCCGCCGCGCGTCGGGCCTCACCCAATCGGCGATGGCCGAGGCGCTGGGCGTTTCGCCGTCTTACCTTAATCTTATTGAGCGCAATCAAAGGCCGTTGACGGCGGCGCTGATGCTGCGTCTGGCAGACCGGTTTGATTTTGACCCGCGCACGTTGTCGGGCACGGCGCCGGGTGGTGGGGTAGAGGCTGTCCGGCGGCGTCTGGCTGATCCTGCATTTGCGGATTTGGGGCTGGACCGCGCCGCCATTGCCGATTGGATGGCCTTTGCGCCCGAAGCGGTTGAGGCCTTTGCCCGCGCTTTTGATCGGGCCGGGGCAGGGGCGGGCAGTGCCGCTTTGACACTGGGCGATCCAATTGCCGAAGTTCGGCAGGAAATTGAACGCTGGCGCAACCACTTCCCAGATTTGGACGCGCAGGCCGAGGCGCTGGCGGATGAGTTGCGCCTTGGCTCGGCGGATTTGTACGGCGCGATTGCCGATCGGCTGCGCGTCAAGCACCAGCTGACCATTCGCATCTTGCCTGTTGATGTCATGCCAGATCGGCTCCGGCGGCTCGATTTGCACGCCCGCCAAGTGCAGCTGTCGGAATTGCTCGACCCGGCCTCGCGCACCTTTGCGGCGGGGTTTCAGCTCGCCCAGTTGGAAACACGCGATGAAATTGAGGCGCTTGTGTCGGGCGCCACCTTTGCGGAACGCGCGGGCGAACGGCTCTACAGGCGGCATTTGACGAGCTATTTTGCAGCAGCACTGATGATGCCCTATGCCCGTTTCCTGCGCGCGTGCGAGGCGACGGGCTATGATCTGGATTTGTTGCAACGCCGCTTTGGCGCGGGCTTTGAACAAGTCGCGCACCGGCTGACGACGCTCCAGCGCGTGGGCGCGCGCGGCCTGCCCTTCTTCATGCTGCGGATTGATCGTGCGGGCCAATCGTCCAAACGGTATGCCGGGGCCAGCAATTCACCGCTGGTGGAAACCGATATGCGCTGCCCCTTATGGCAACTGCATCATGCGTTTGATCGGCCCGGCAGCCTGCAACGCCAGTTGGTGGAATTGGAAGATGGCAGCCGTTGGTTCACTTTGGCGCGCACTGTTCATCCTCAAGGTGCCGGCGCAGGCGGTGTCACGGCCGAATTTGTTGTGGGGCTGGGCCTTGATGCCGGCCTTGCCGCGCCTTTGGCGGCTGCGCGCGGGGTGGATTTGGGAGCTGGCGCCGCCACGGCCATTGGGCTGGGCTGCCGCCAATGCCTGCGGCCAGATTGCCCCCAGCGCAGTTCACCACCCCAGGGCCGGGTGCTCACCTTTAATGAACGCGAACGGGGCCTGACACCCTTTGCCTTTGCAGGCGATTAACGGTCAATCTTCCTTAACATCTGGCTGGCAAAGACGTTGCTCATGCTGCGTCGCCTTTTTCCTTTGCCCATTTCGCTGCGGGCGCTGTGCGTTGTGCTGGTGGATCTCGGCTTGCTCTGGGTGGCCAGCAGTGGCGGGCCAGCCCTGTGGCAATGGCTGCACGCCCCTATCGCAGAGCGCAGCCCAGTCTGGCCAATTCTTGCGCTGTTATGCCTTTGCTTGATTGGCTGTGGCGCTGTGTCTCCCGATGGGCTTCGCGCGCGGGCGGATATGCTGGTGCGGGTTATGGTTGGCCTGTCCCTTGGCGCCATTTTACTGGCCATAGGTCATATAGCGCAGCCCGGCTTTGCGCGACCCGTTGGCGCGCAAATGATTATGCTATTGCTTGACTTGCCAATGCTCTGCCTGTCGCGCCTCGCTTTTTCTCATTTGGCGGATACGCCCTATTTTGCTCGCCGCCTTTTTGTGCTGGGCACGTCGGATGGCTATGCCCGTGTTGCCAGCATTGTGGCGCACCGCCCCGGCCTGAGGCTGTTGGGGCATTTGGAGGTTGAGGCTGCCGCAGAGGCGCCTGACGCGCAGGTGACTCAGTTCATTTTGGGGCAGGGGGCGGATGAGCTGATCTTGGCCACCACTTGTCGGCAGCATTGGCCGGTGCGCGCGCTTGTGCCTTTGCGGATGGCGGGGGTTCGCGTGATGGATGTGTCGGCGTTTATTGAACGCGAAATTGGGTGCATTGATTTGCGCTGGACGCGGCCCGCAGGGCTTTGCCGCGCGGGATTTTGGGGCTGTGGTCAAGCGCAGCCTTGATCTGGTGTTGGCATTGTGCCTGCTTGTCAGTCTTGCGCCATTACTGGCCGTGGTGATGATGTCCATTCGAATTGAAAGCCCCGGCCCAGCCTTGTTCTGGCAAGAGCGGGTGGGCCAATTTGGTCGCCGCTTTTGGCTGGTAAAGCTGCGGTCCATGGGCGTCCATGCCGAAGCGGATGGGCAAGCCCGTTGGGCGGAGGAAGATGATCCTCGTGTAACGCGACTTGGCCGCTGGCTGCGCCAGCTGCATATCGATGAGCTGCCCCAGCTTTGGAATATTCTGCGCGGGGAGATGAGCTTTGTTGGCCCTCGGCCCGAGCGCCCGGAATTTGTGATCCAGCTAGAGGCTGAAATCCCTTATTATTCCGAACGGCATCATTTGCGCCCCGGTATTACTGGCTGGGCGCAAATCAACTATCCCTATGCCGCCAGCCTTCAGGATGCTCGCGCCAAGCTGGAATTTGATCTTTTCTACGTCAAACACGCTCATTTTCTGCTGGATATCCTGATCCTACTGCAAACGGCGCGGGTGCTGATTTGGCGCACAGGCGCGCGCTGAGCAGCGGGCCATGTTTCTTTGACAGGGGCCTAGTGCTCCGCCTATCGCTTTGCCATGGATCAAGATGTTTTAACGCGCATTGCACAAGCGCTGGAACGATTGGCCCCGCCGGTATCCGATCCGGCACCTGCCAATGCCCCAGCCTATATTTGGCACCAAGGCAGCTTGCGTGCGGCCACGGGCTTTGCGCCTGTCTCGCTTGACTTGCTGGCTGGTATTGATGCGCAAAAGGCGGCTGTTCTCGAAAATAGTCGGCGCTTGGCCGCGGGCCATGCCGCGCATGACATATTGCTTTGGGGCGCGCGTGGCGCTGGGAAATCTGCGCTTGTCAAATCAACCGTGGCCGCGGTGCAGGCTGAAGGCGGCACCCTCTGTCTTGTCGAAGCTGCCTGTGATGAGCTGGAGCGTTTACCCGATCTCTTTGCCTTGCTGGCACGCGATGCTCGTCCGGCCATTGTTTTCATAGATGATATGGGGTTTGAACAGGGCGATCCGCAGATGCGGCATATCCGCTCGGTCTTGGATGGCGGCATATCCGCGCGCCCCGGTCATGTCCGGCTCTATGTCACCGCCAATCGCCGCCATATCGTGCCGCGCAATTTGGAAGAACAATCGAGCGCCATCAATCCGCGTGACGCCGTGGATGATAATTTGGCATTGGCAGATCGCTTTGGGCTTAGCCTTGGGTTCCACGCCTGTACGCAAGATGTATGGCTAGAGATGGTCGCGGGCTATGCGAAGAAGCTGGGCCTCAGCTTTGATCCGCAAGAGGCACTGACCTGGGCCACCCAACGCGGCGCACGCTCGGGCCGCATTGCATGGCATTATGCAGTCGAACTCGCGGGCCGCGCGGGGAAAAAGATTTAGGGCGTTATATCTGTGCTCCGGCCTTGAGCCGGAGCCTAGCGTGCGGTTCCATCTGGGCTCCGGGTCAAGCGCGGAGCACGTGGAAGCGGCGCATTAAGCGCCCAGTTGTTCCACCATTTCCGCCAACTCCAGCCAGCGCTCCTCCGCTGCTTCGCGTTCGGTGCGCAGGCTTTCCATTTTCTGGGTCAGTTCCGCAAATCGCGCGGGGTTTTTGCTGTAAAGATCAGCGTCTGACAGTGCGGCTTCGGTCGCCGCAATCTCTGCGCCCAGTTCCTCCACTCGGCCGGGTAGCAGATCATAATCGCGCTGGTCCTTATAGCTTAGCTTGGTTTGCGCCTTGGGCTTTTCGGGCACAGACGGAGCCGCTGGTGCGGCTTTGGATTTGGCCGCTGATGTTTTGGGCGCATCTCGCTTACGCTCCCAATCGGCATAGCCGCCTGCCACAATGTCCACCTTGCCACTGCCGTCGAGGCCCAATGTCAGCGTAACGGTGCGGTCCAGAAAGTCGCGGTCGTGGCTGACAATCAGCACCGTTCCGTCATAATCGGCAATCACTTCTTGCAGCAGGTCGAGCGTTTCTAAATCCAGATCATTGGTCGGTTCATCCAGCACCAATAGGTTGGATTGCCGGGCAAATTCCCGCGCCAAGAGCAGCCGGGCCTGTTCCCCACCCGACAGCGTCGCCACGCGCGCTTCGGCCATATCGGTGTCGAACAGAAATTCCTTCAAATAGCCCTTGATGTGCTTTTTCTCGCCGCGCACCGTTACCCAATCGCCGCCATCGGCCAGAACATCGCGCACCCGTTTATCGCCGCCCAGCAATTGACGCTGCTGGTCAATGACAATGCCATTCAGCGTTTTGGCACGGCCAATACTGCCTTGATCGGGTTCAATTTCACCCGTCAACAGCTTGAGCAAAGTGGTTTTGCCCGTGCCGTTGGCACCGACAATGCCAATCCGGTCGCCGCGCTGGATGCGCAGCGTAAAGTTTTTGATCAGCGTGCGCTCACCGTAGGTCTTGCTAACGCCTTCAGCCGTGATGACGGATTTGGATCGGACGTCATCGCTCTCCACCGCCAGCTTGGCGGCCCCTGCTGGGCCAATCATCGCGGCACGAACGGCGCGCATTTGGTGCAGCTTTTCCAATCGGCCTTGGTTGCGCTTGCGCCGTGCCGTCACCCCGCGTTGCAGCCAATGCAGCTCAATCTTTAGCTTGGCGTCCATCTTTTCGGCAGCCCGTGCTTCTTCGGCATAGATTTTTTCCTGCCATGCCTCAAAGCCGCCAAAGCCCACTTCGGCCCGGCGCACATTGCCGCGGTCCAGCCACAAAGTCTGTTTGGTCAGTCGGGTCAGGAAGGTTCGGTCGTGGCTGATGACAATAAACGCTCCGCGAAACCGGTTGAGCCAGTCTTCAAGCCAATCAATCGCGCCCAAATCCAGATGGTTGGTCGGCTCGTCGAGCAAAATGACATCGGGGTTCATCGCCAGTGCGCGGGCAATCGCGGCGCGGCGGCGTTCCCCGCCGGATGCCGTGGCGGCTTCACGCGACAAATCAATGCCCAATTGCCCGGCAATAGACTCCACCTCGTGCAGCGGTGGCGCGCCTGCGCCCGAAATTGTGTAATCGCGCAAGGTGGCAAAGCCAGTCAGGTCTGGCTCTTGCTCTAGCAGCACGACATTGGTGCCGGGCACGATTGTGCGGCGGCCTTCATCGGCCTCAATCCGGTTGGCAAGCAATTTGAATAAAGTGGTCTTGCCCGCGCCATTGCGGCCAATCAGCGCCAGCCGATCGCGCTCGCCAATGTAAATATCAAGGTTGCGGAACAACCAGCCGGACCCTTGGACAAGCCCAAGGCCCTCATAACTTAAAACAGGTGCTGACATCTTTTCGGACCGGACTTAAATTGATGACTGGGCGGACCCAGTCCATTCATGGCTTATTCAAACCAACATGCTATGCGCTGAAATTGTGAAAAACTTCAACGTCTCTCTCAAACCTCTGGCATCGGCAGCGTGTTTGCTTTTTTTGGTAGGCCCGGCAGAGGCGCAATTGGCCCGCCGGGATGAGCAAGATGCTGCCCTAAATGCCACGCGGCGCGGCTCTGTTCAGTCGCTGCGCGATATTGAAGGGGCGATTGTGCCGGGGATGCAGCGGCGCGGCGCCAATTATATTGGCGCAGAGTTTGAGCCTAACTCGCGGCGTTATCGGCTGAAATTCGTTCGCGGATCATCTGTCATCTGGATTGATGTTGATGGCCGGTCGGGCCAGATCATTGCTCAGGCCGGCAATTGACCCTAATTTCCTTTCCCAACAGACCAAGAGGCAGCCATGCGCATTCTGATCGTCGAGGATGAACCCAATCTGGGCCGCCAGCTCAAATCCACGCTTGAGCAAACGGGCTATGCCGTTGATTTGGCTGCAGATGGCGAAGAGGGTCATTTTTTGGGCGCGACGGAAAATTATGACGCCGTCATTTTGGATCTGGGCCTGCCCGAAGTCGATGGGCTGACGGTGCTCGATCGCTGGCGCAAAGAAGGTCGCACCACGCCAGTGCTGGTGCTGACTGCACGGGACAGTTGGTCAGACAAGGTCGCTGGGCTGGATGCCGGGGCCGATGATTATCTTGCCAAACCATTCCAAACGCAGGAACTCATTGCGCGGCTGCGCGCGCTCATCCGCCGTGCCTCAGGCAATGCCTCGTCAGAATTGGTGGCAGGCGATGTCCATCTTGATACGCGCTCGGGCCGTGTCACGTTGGCTGGTGAACCCGTGAAGATGACGGCACAGGAGTATAAGCTCTTAAGCTATTTGATGCATCACAAGGGCAAGGTTGTCAGCCGGACGGAGTTGATTGAGCATATTTACGATCAAGATTTTGATCGGGATTCCAATACGATAGAAGTGTTTGTGACGCGCATTCGCAAGAAACTGGGCCAAGATGTCATCACCACCATCCGCGGCCTTGGCTATAGTTTGGAAGATCCGGCGGCCTGATATGCCAAAAGCGGCTCTGCACCGGACGGGCGGCTCGCTCAGCCGACGCATGATCCTGATTGCTTCGGGGTGGATTTCGCTTTTGCTCTTGGGCGGCGGGCTGGCGCTTGACCGCGTCTTGACGACGGCTGTCACTAACAATTCTGATGCCGCGCTGGAATATGTGCTGACGCAGATGGTTGCCTCGGCTGAAATTGGGCCTGATGGCGAAGTGCGGTTGAACCGGCCTTTGGGCGACCAGCGGTTCTTAGAGCCCTATTCCGGTATGTATTGGCAAGTCAGCGGGGCCGGTTATGATCCGTTCCGCTCGCGATCCCTGTGGGATCAGACGTTGCTGATCAACCCTTCGCATGGCGATACCAAAGCGCATTTTTACGATAGTAATGAATTCGCGGATGAGCCTCTGCGCATTGTGGAGCGTGATATTTATCTGCCCACGTCCAAAACCCGCTGGCGTTTCCAAGTGGCGCAGGGGCGTGATGCCTTGGATGCGCAAATCAAAACCCTGCGCAGCACCATTTTAAAGAGCTTTGTTCTGCTGGGGCTGGGGCTCATTGGCATGGCCGCCCTGCAAACGCTTTATGGCTTGTGGCCCTTGCGCAAGCTACAACGTGCCATTGCGGAAATGCGCGCGGGCCGGGCCCAGCGCATTGAGGCACAGGCGCTGCCAGATGAAGTGGAGCCGCTGGTCGCCGAGCTGAACGGCCTGCTCGAACACAATGAAAAACAGGCCCAAGAAGCGCGCGAACATGCAGGCAATTTGGCCCATGCGCTCAAAACCCCGCTGACTGTGATTATGAATGCCGCCACGGCGGATGCGGCCGACCTTGGTGAAACTGTCCTGCGGGAGGCGGGAACCATGCGGCGGCAGGTGGATCATCATCTGGCCCGCGCCCGTGCCGTGGGGCGGCGGGGCCATGCGCACAGCCGGGCAGATATTTGGCCCTCGCTGCAATCCGTAGAGCGGGCCGTGGCGCGGCTGTACAGCCATGTTCGGCTTGATATTGCGGGCGATAAAGCATTGGCCGCCCGGGTTGAGCGGCAGGATTTAGATGAGATTCTGGGTAATCTGATTGAAAATGCTGCCAAATATGGCGGCGGCAGCGTATTTGTGACGGTCCAACGCGCGGGCGATGATGTGGAATTGTTGATTGAGGATGATGGCGCCGGCATCAGCACGGATAATCGTGACCGGTTGTTCAACCGTGGCGTCCGCTTAGATGCGTCAAAGCCCGGCACGGGGCTTGGCCTGGCCATTGTCCGCGATGTGGCCGAAATTTATGGCGGGTCCATCTCGCTTGAGCAGAGCGAGGATATGGGCGGCCTTTTGGCGCGGCTGCGGTTGCCTTTGGCAGCATAAGTTGCCAGCTTTGCCAGTGCGGCGGATTTTTTGGCGACGATAGACGTGGATCAGCCGGGTTGTGTGATGCTGGATATCAGTATGCCCGATATGGACGGGCTGACCGCACAAGAGCAGTTGAACCAACGCGGCATCAACTTTCCCGTCCTTATTCTAACGGGCGAGGGCGATATTGGTCGGGCGGTTCGGGCCATGAAAAATGGTGCGATTGAGTTTCTGGAGAAGCCTTATGATGAGGCTGAGCTGCTTGCCGCACTGACCGCCGGCTTTGCGCTGCTCGACCAGCGTATCTTGGATGCGGGCAAAGCCGATACTGCACGGCAAAAAATCGCCCGTTTGTCCAATCGGGAGCGGCAGGTGATGCAGGGGCTGCTGGATGGCCTGCCCAATAAGCTCATTGCCTACCAGCTTAATCTCAGCACCCGCACGGTTGAGAGTTTTCGGGCGACGTTAATGGATAAATTGGGCGTGCGCACGGCCTCGGCCGCTGTGCGGATTGCGCTATTGGCTGGGCTGCCGGGCCTTAGCGAGGCAACAGACCCAGCCGCGCCACACCCAGATGCGGCGGGTTAGTTAAAGCGATTGGCCATCATCAACATTGATCACAGCGCCTGTTACACAGGCTGAGGCCTCGGACGCAAAATAGAGCATCATGGCGTCCAGCGACTCAATGGGTTGCATCCGGCGGCGGTGAAAGGCAGCGATTTTCGCCTTGCCCAAATCAGTCTCAAAAAAGTCTCCGGCAATTTCAGTCTGAATATAGCCGGGCTGAATTGTGTTCACATTAATGCCTTGGCGCACCCATTCGCGCGCCAAATTGCGGCCCAAATGGGCAATGGCGGCTTTGGTGGCCGCATAGGCGCTATCGCCTTCGCCTGTCAGCAGCGCCGTGATGGAGCCGATAAGGATGATGCGCCCTTGGCCTGTTTCTTTCACGCCTGCAGCCATCATCCGCCGTGCGCCTTCGCGCGCCGTGAGATAAGCTCCTGTGAAATTGGTGTCGGTCACCATGCGCAAGCCGGCCTCGCTGACATGCGTTGCCCGGCCCGGGGCGGAGGTGCCAGCATTGGCCACAACAATAGCAATTGGGCCTAAGGCCGCTTCACCCGCCGCAAAGGCAGAGGTGATGGAGTCTTCTGATGTCACGTCCATCGCAACGGCATGGGCAGCTGGGCCAATATCTTGCGCCAGAGCTGCAATCCGGTCTGTCCGGCGCGCGGCCAGCACCACCTTGGCCCCAGCCTGCGCATAGAGCCGGGCAAAATGCGCGCCAAGGCCAGATGATGCCCCCGTGATAAGCGCGGTGCGGCCAGCAAGCGAAAAGGGCAGGGGCAGGGTCATGGCGTGGCTCTCCATTTCTTGTCTGGGGACCAGATATCTGCCGGTTACACGGGCAAAAGAAAAGGCCCGGCAGATTGTATCTACCGGGCCCGTTTCTTGGGTATTGAGTTTCCCCAAGCGGGTTTAGGCCTGCGCCTTCTTGTCCGCCCAGATGTTCTTATAGGCACCAATGCACAGGCCGAGGAACACCAGCAGGAAGATAACCGCAGCTGTGCCAGCACGCTTGCGCTGTTCCAGCTTGGGTTCAGCTGTCCAGGTGAGGAACGCCGCAACGTCCTTGGCCATTTGATTGACCGTGGGCTTGGGCGCACCTTCGCCATACGTCACCTGGCCATCCGTGTGCAGCGGCGCCGCCATCGCAAGGTTCAGGTTGGCGAAATAGGGGTTATAGTGCGTCGTCTTACCCGGCATGGCTTCGGGGAATTTCTTCGCCAGTTCGGCCGGCGGGTTCTGATAGCCCGTCAGCAGCGAATAGACATAGGCCGAGCCATCATGACGGGCCTTGGTCATCAGCGAGAGATCTGGCGGAATAGCATTATTATTGGCAGCGCGTGCAGCCACATCATTTGCGTAGGGCGCCGGAATCTTATCCGTAGGAATGGGCTTGCGCGTTGTCGCTTCGCCCGTATCCGGGTTGATCGACGGGGTTTCAGCAGGCCATTCCTGCGCGATCGTTTTCACTTGGCCTTCGCTATAGCCAAGCTGCGCGAAATCGCGGAACGAGACATAATGAAGGCTGTGGCATGCTGCGCAAACTTCGCGGAACACTTGCAAGCCACGCTGCAACTGAGCGCGATCATATTTGCCCAGCGGACCATTGAACGAGAAGTCAACATCCTTGGGATATTTGTGGAACACCTTTTCGGCGGTTTTCGCCGGGGGTTCCGAAACGAAGGCAAATGCTCCCATCACGGCCGAGACAACAAGCCAGCCAGCAAAAAAAAGCCCAACAAGAAATGCACCAATGCGGATCATGTCGAAAGGTCCTTATTCAGCAGGCTGAAGCTTGGTGCCGGCATGGTTAGCCAGAACAGCTTCGGTAATGGAGTTGGGAAGCGGCTTCGGCGTTTCGACGCGCGCGATGATCGGCAGAATGATCAAGAAGTGCGCGAAGTAATAAGCCGATGCGATTTGCGAAATAATTACATAGGGCTCTTCAGCCGGGGCACCGCCGCACCATGCGAGAATGATCACGCAGGGCACCAGGCCAAACCAGAAGAACTTGCGGAACAGCGGGCGATAATGGCCCGACCGCACTGCCGACGTATCCAGCCAAGGCAGGAAGAACAGCAAGAGGATCGAGGCAAACATCGCCAACACGCCCAGAAGCTTTGCCGGGATGAAGAAGAAGTCGACTGTGAAGGCACGCAAAATGGCGTAGAACGGCCAGAAATACCATTCAGGCACAATGTGCGCCGGCGTCGACATCGGGTTGGCCGGAATATAGTTATCGGGGTGGCCCAGCATGTTCGGGGCAAAGAACACCAAGCTTGCAAACAGCAGGAAGAAGGCAGCCACCCCAACGCCATCCTTGGCCGTGTAATAGGGGTGAAACGGCACTGTATCCTGCTCAGACTTCACTTCCACGCCTGTCGGGTTGGAAGAGCCCGGAATGTGGAGCGCCCAAATGTGCAGGATGATGACACCCAAGATCACAAAGGGCAGCAAATAGTGAAGCGAGAAGAAGCGGTTGAGCGCAGCATTATCTGGCGCAAAGCCACCCAGCAGCCAGGTCTGGATCGGCTCACCCACCAAAGGAATGGCGCCGAACAGGCCCGTGATCACCTTGGCACCCCAGAAGCTCATCTGGCCCCAAGGCAGCACATAGCCCATGAACGCAGTCGCCATCATCAGCAAGAAGATAACCAGGCCCAGATGCCACACCATTTCGCGCGGCGGCTTATATGATCCGTAGAACAGGCCACGGAAAATATGGGTGTACACAACGATGAAGAACATCGAGGCGCCATTGGCGTGCGCATAGCGGATGAACCAGCCAGCGTTCACATCACGCATGATGTGTTCCACTGAGGCAAAGGCAATTGTGCCTTCCGCCGCATAATGCATGGCGAGCACAATGCCAGTTACAATCTGCACCATCAAAGCAACGCCAGCGAGAACGCCGAAATTCCAGAAATAGTTCAGGTTGCGCGGGACGGGATAGCCAGCCCCAACAGCATTGTACACGAAGCGCGGCAAAGGCAGCCGCTCGTCCAAATAGCGTGTGAATGCGTTGGACGGCTTATATTCGTTAGCCCAAGGAAAACTCATAGCTCTGATCCTCAGCCGACTTTGATGACAGTGGGAGACGTAAAGGCATATTCCGGAACCATCAGGTTCGTCGGGGCCGGGCCTTTGCGGATGCGGCCTGCCGTATCATAGTGTGAGCCATGGCACGGGCAGAAATAGCCGCCAAATTCACCTTTTACTTCGCCAGCAGCAGCGCCCAGCGGCACGCAGCCCAAATGGGTGCAGACGCCCATGGTAACAAGCCACTGCTTGTGGCCAGCCTTGGTGCGATCTTCCAGCGATTGCGGGTCGCGCAGTTCCGACGTCGGGACTTTTTCTGCAGCAGCAATTTCTGCCGGCGTCAGATGACGCACAAATAGCGGCTGTTTGCGGAAAATTGTCTTGATCGCCTGGCCGGGTGCAATCGCAGAAACATCAACTTCAGTTGATGCTTCGGCCAGCACGTCCGCCGAAGGGTTCATCTGATTGATAAGGGGGAGGGCCACCGATACGGCGCCCACGCCTGCGAAACTTGCCGCTGCGACGTTGATAAAGTCACGACGACGAACGCCGCCCTGATCACCGCCAGCGGTTGCGCTGTCTTCCGTCAAACTTGCCATGCTTTCCATTATCCCTGATTCGACCTTTGCCCAGCCTGCCTTGCGGTCCATTTTTGGAATTCCGCGCGAAAGTCAGAACATCGACCCCCGGAACCGTTAGATTTGCGCGCCTGATAGCGATGTTGCAAAAACTTGCAAATACCAAATCCGAGGCGCTTGCCCCATGACGCACGCTTTGCTTAACGCATTCAGATGCGAATTGCACTTTACCAACCAGAAATCGCAGGAAATGTGGGGGCAATTTTACGCCTTTCCGCCTGTTTGGGCGTTCCTGTGGATATCATTGATCCCTGCGGCTTTGCTTTTTCAGATAAAAAATTGCGCCGATCCGGAATGGATTACGCTGAAAAAGTCGATATCGCCCGCCATGCTGATTGGCACAGCTTCCGCCAACAGGTGCCCGGTCGCTTGGTTCTCATGACCAGCAAGGCCACGGATTTGATTGGCTCTTTTGCCTTTCAGCCGCACGATACCTTGCTGATGGGCCAAGAAAGCGCCGGCGTGCCCGATGATGTCCGCGCCGCGTGTGATGCCGCCATTCGAATCCCGATGATGCCGGGCCTGCGCTCGTTCAACATTTCGGTGGCAACGGGAATCGCGCTGTTTGATGCACTGCGCCAGACGGGGCAGTTGCCAAAGGGGTAGGGAGCTTCCGTATCCGGATGTTTGTGCGCGCAAAGGCACAAAGCACGCAGAGAAGATAGTCCATCTTCCCCCCCCGTCATCCTGAACTTGGTTCAGGATCCATTGGCACGACGCGCCGCGCCAAAGCAGCGCGCTCTGATGCGTGCCCACTTGCGTTCAGCGCCGCTGTGCGTAATGCCGCGCGCCATGAATAGACCCAATGTCCCTTTCGCGCTCGATGATGAACAACAGGCCGCCCGGTCTTGGTTTGAGAGCCTGCGTGACCGCATTTGTGCCAAATTTGAGGCAATTGAGCGCGAAGCGGGCAGCAGTGCGGCGTTTGAATATACCGCATGGAACCGCGACGATGATCCGGCGGCCCAAGGCGGCGGCGGCGTGCGCGGGGTGATGAAGGGCCAAGTCTTTGAAAAAGTGGGGGTGAACGTCTCCACAGTGGGCGGTGCCTTTTCAGAAGATTTTGCAAAATCGATTCACGGCGCGGGCGACAATCCCAATTTCTTTGCAACGGGCATCAGCTTGGTCGCGCATATGGCCAACCCTCATGTCCCTGCAGTCCATATGAACACGCGCTTCTTGGTCACGCAAAAACGCTGGTTTGGGGGCGGGGCCGATCTCAACCCGCCTTTGCCTTATGCCGAAGATACCGAGGCGTTTCACGCCCGGCTGAAGGCGGCGTGCGATGCGCATGGCGCAGATTATTATGATCGGTTCAAAAAATGGGCCGATGATTATTTCTACATTCCGCATCGCAAGGTGCATCGCGGCGTGGGCGGCATATTCTACGATCATTTGGAAGGCGACTTTGCGGCGAATTTTGCCTTCACGCGCGATGTGGGCGAGGCGTTTCTGGATATCTTCCCCCAAATTGTGCGCAAGCGCATGGGGCTGTCTTTTACAGAGACGGAAAAGCATCAGCAGCTTGTCTGGCGCGGCCGCTATGCCGAGTTTAACTTGGTCTATGATCGCGGGACGCTGTTCGGCCTTAAAACCGGCGGCAATATTGATGCGATTTTGATGAGCCTGCCGCCCGAAGCGCAATGGGACTGACACCACTCCCGCCGGGTGAACTGGCAACTATTGTCACATCGCTGGACATGCGGGCGCGGCCTAAGCCTGCGCCTTTGCCAGAGGCGCCCTTGTCGCTTGTCCGCTGGAAACAGCCTGCCTTGTCGACCTATCGTGCGCTGTTCCTGCGCGTGGGCGCGCCTTGGCTCTGGTTTTCGCGCCTTGCCCTGTCAGATGCCGACCTGACGGTCATCATCCATGACGACGATGTGATGATTTGGGCCGTGTGTGATCGTGCAGGGATTGAAGTCGGCATTTTGGAACTGGATTTTCGCACGGCGGGGGACTGTGAGATTGTCTTTTTCGGGCTGGTGCCAGAGTTAAATGGCAAGGGCTATGGCCGTTGGCTCATGGCGCAGGCCATGGCGGCGGCTTGGCGGCCCGGCGTGACGCGGGTTTGGCTGCACAGTTGCACCTTTGACGCGCCGTCCGCGCTTAATTTTTATATGAAGTCAGGCTTTGTGCCCTTTGCCCGCGCGGTAGAGCAGTTTCCCGATCCGCGCCTTACGGGCCTTTTGCCGGAAAGCGCGGCGCCTCACATCCCGTTATTGCGGCCCGAGAGCTGACGATACAGGCCTGCGGGCACAAGAATGGCAACGATGCTAATCAGGCTGGTGCTTAGGGCTGCAAGCACGGCGTGAATTTGTGCGGTTGCCTCGGCGGGCAGCAGCAATTTTGCCACCACACCAATCACGGTCATGGCCGCTGACGTGCCAATCCACGTCACAATCCCGATAATGGCGATAAAGCCAAAGACCTGCCAGCCAATCTGATGAGTCAGGGCAAAGCTGCGTGCCGTTGCGCGCAGCGGGTTGGCAATATGCTCTGCCATCATTGCTGCTTGGCTCATGCAGGTTCGGCCCATGATATAAAGGCCCGGCACGATCAGCGCCAAAAGGCCCAGCGTACACATGGTCTGCACCAAAATATCAATCAGCAACAAACTGGGCAAAAGCCGCCCGGCGCGTTTTATGGCATCCCCCACCGTGGGTCGGTCTGTGCAAATCAACAGCGCCAAAATTGCCCCCGTGCCCAACAGGCCCATCAGCCGTTGGGCCAAAATTGCGGGGAAATTGCCCTGTAAATAGGTGAGATAGGCCTGCAACGATGTGGCATCAAAGCGGACCATAACAGGTGGCGGAAAATAGAGCGCCTGCGCCAACCAGGGCAGGAAAATGAACACGCCCGTCAGCACCAAGATCATATCCGCATGGGCGCGCAGCAGCCGCATCACATCTTGCCAAACGGCATCATAAGATAACTTCATGGTTACGCTTTCTTCATCCTGTGCCGCTTTTGCGCGCTTTCCTTACGCGATTCTGGGGGTGGGGACAATCGGCAAGCATGGGGCAAGGCTTGCACTCGCGCGCGGCACAGTTGATCTGACCGCTATGGAAGATATCGCTGATTCGGATGTCGTGTGGCGGATTTTGCCCGGCCTGACCGACTATGCAACGGCCTTGGCAGAGATGGAGGCAGTGGCGGCGGAGATTGCGGCAGAGGCTGCGCCTGAGCAAATTTGGCTGTTAGAACATCCCCCTTTGTACACGGCCGGCACCAGTGCCGACCCGGCAGAAATGCTCGATCCGCGCTTTCCTGTCTTTGAGGCGGGGCGGGGCGGGCGCTATACCTATCATGGGCCGGGCCAGCGAGTTGGCTATGTTATGCTGAATTTGAAGAAGCGTGGCCCAGATGTGCGCTGCTTTGTTCATGCGCTTGAAGGCTGGTTGATTGCCGCATTGGCAGATTTGGGTGTGTCGGCGCGTCGGGCAGAGGGCCGGGTTGGGATTTGGACTGACGATCGTGGCCAAGAGGCGAAAATTGGCGCCATTGGCGTGCGCGTGCGCCGCTGGGTGACCTTTCATGGCTTTTCAATCAATGTGACTCCCGATTTGACTCATTTTTCGGGAATCGTGCCCTGTGGACTCGGCGAATTTCCGGTAACAAGTCTCTCCGCTTTGGATCTAGGGGCCAATATGGCCACGCTGGATGCTGCTCTAAGGCGTGCATTTCCGCCATTTCTTGACGCAATTGCGAAAGCGAACAAAAAAGCTTGAGCCCGGGACAGGAAATCTATAAATGTCCACCCCGATTTGGGTATTTAGGGGGCGCGCCCCTCTCCAGATCATATCTGCCTAGGGAGTTGATATTATGAAGAAGCTGATGATCGTTTCGCTCGTTGCCGCTGGCCTCACCGTTGCTGCTTGCGGCAAGAAGGAAGAAGCCGTTGAAGCCAACGCGACTGAACTCAACGAAGCTGTTGCCACCGAAGGCACTGCTAACGACACGATGACGAACGTTGATGCTGCAGCTGGCAACGCCGCTGAAGCCACGAACGCTCAGTAATCGCTGAATAGCATTACAGAATTAGGGCCGTCCGGCATGCCGGGCGGCCCTTTTTCTATGCCTGCGCGGATTCACTTCCGGCCCGAATCAGCGTAAAGGCTGGGCTTTCCGCTTCCAAAGGGATGCCCTTTTTATGCGAGTAGTGCGTACAGCCCAGTTTGCAGTGGCGTTGGGTGTGTTGGGCGGACGCTTGCCGCCGCTTCAGGCAGAGGTGTTTTACAAGCCGCCTGCCATTCCCGCGCCCGTGCTTTCCGCGCCCGACCCGGCTTTTGATCCCGTTATGCCCAGGGCCACGCCGGCAGAGCAAAAGGCGCTTTTGGTCTGGAGCCTGCGGCAGGCGTTGCTTTTGGGCGCGCTGCAATGCCACAGCCAATATCCCACGCTGCTGACCACCAGCAATTACAACGCCTTGCTCAGCAACCACGCGGCAGAGCTGACGGGTGCGTTCCGCACTCTGTCTGGCTATTTCACGCGCACGCTGCGCCAGCCCAAGGCGGCGCAAGACGCGCTTGACCAATTCGCCACGCGCACCACCAGCGTCTATTCCACCGTGCAGAGCCAAGCGGCCTTTTGTTATATGGCAGGCCAAGTGGGTCGGGAGAGCTTGGCCGTGCCGCGCGGGCAATTGGCAGGCTTTGCGATGACGCGGCTTGGCGCGCTGCGCGCCAGCCTGAAGGCAGGTGGCGAGGCGCAATTTGATGTGCTTCCGCCCGATGCGCGCCTGCCCATGCGGCCTTTGCCCAGCATGGCGGCAGGCTGTTGGTCGAAAAAGGGGGTTTATAATGCCCGCAAATGTGGTGAACCGGGGCTGGCGCGCTGATTGAATTTGATGCCTTTGCCGCAATTGATTGGTCGGGCCAGGCGGTTGCGCGCCCGGCGGGGCTGGCGGTTGCGCTCGCTGAACGGGGCGAGGCTGCCCCGCGGCTGATTGCGCCGCCCGGTGGCTGGTCCCGCGCTGATCTGGCCGATTGGATTGCAGGTTTCGCGCGCCAGCAGGCCCGCGTGCTGATTGGGCTCGATCTCTCGCCGGCTTTCCCCTTTTTGGATCATGGCGCCTATTTCCCCGGCTGGCACGCCACGCCGGATGATGGCCCCGCGCTCTGGGCGCTGGTCGATCGGCTGGCGGCGGATGATCCGCATTTGTCCGCCACCTCGTTCATCGCGCATAGCGAAGCGCGCCGCCATTTCCGGCAAATGGGCGATTGTGGCGATTTATTTGGCACGGGCCGCGGCCGATTGCGCCAGTGCGAGGCTGTGCAAAAGGAAATGGGCCTTTCCCCCTACAGCAGTTTCAATCTGGTCGGGGCGGCGCAAGTGGGCAAATCGAGCCTCACTGGGATGCGCGTGCTGCATCGGCTGTGCGGGGCCGTGCCCGTCTGGCCGTTTGATCCTCTGCCCGCATCAGGCCCCGTGATTGTGGAAATTTACACCAGCCTTGCCGCCCGCGCCGCTGGCATCCGCGCCGGGCGCAGCAAAATGCGTGATGGCGCGGCCCTTGATGCTGCTTTGGCCGCCTTGGGCTGCCGCCCGCACGCGCCGCTTGCCCGTTATAATGATCATGCCACAGACGCGCTGTTATCGACGGCGTGGCTCCGCGCCGTGGCCGAAAACCCGGCGCTTTGGCAGCCATCTGGCCTCACTGATGAAATTGCCCGCACAGAGGGCTGGACCTTTGGCTGCATTTAAGGCTAGAGGCGCACCCAGCGTGCCGGCTTAGCTCAGTTGGTAGAGCACCTGATTTGTAATCAGGGGGCCGCGGGTTCGAATCCTGCAGCCGGCACCAGCCTTTCCCACGCCACAGGCCTTGCCCCCTATTGTAGTCAGAGTCATCTTCGGCGTCATCATCGTGGGTGCCATTGAAATAGGCCTCGGCCTCTGCGTGTGCCTCGTCTATTTTGGCTTGCCACGTGTCGCGCAGCTGTTGCGTCATTGGGCCGCCACAATGCTGACATGGCCCTCCTTCCGCCAGTAATTGGGCCGAATAAATAGCGTGCATCCGCATGATCTTGCCCGTCACTTGATCCGCAGGGCGTTTACTTTCTGCCTGTTCCGCCAAAGATGGGCCTTTGACCTTTCGGTCATCCTTCTCAAAATACCAGCCTTGCTCATGCTCTTCAAAGCTGATGGCCGCGCTCGTCGCTCGCTCGCCTGATAAATCGCCGCGCTTCGCCAACAGGCTCAACATCGCGTCAGATGGGCAAATGTGCCGCTCCACTTCCTCGCCCCTGCGGATGATGATCGTCTCTTTGCCTTCCACCGCGCGCTTATAGGCTATGGCGACCAGCCCTTCTTGCGCCGCCTCCATCGCCTGCGCCCAGCGCGCGGCAAAAGCGGGGGATTTCGCACGCAAGCGATAGGCGGAGGCTTTGGATAGGCTTGCCACCCGCGCCGCATCGCGGACACAGCCCGTCTCTGCCAAAGTCTCTAAAAACTGCGCCACCCGCTGCGGCGTCCACCCATCCGCCCTTGACTCTCTCGTCCTTTCGCCGCAACGGCAACGCCTGCGATTTAAACCTGCTTTTCGCCGGGTTTAGGGGCTGATTTTTCGGCCTCGTCCTCCCCACCGGCGCGGGGCATTTCAGCGACGAATGAGGACGCGCATCACATGACGACCACTGGCCAAGATACACTCGGCACCCGCGATACATTGACCGTTGGGGGCAAGAGCTACGCTTATTATTCGCTCAAAAAAGCGGCGGCAAAGCTGGGCGATGTGTCGCGCTTGCCGTTCTCGATGAAGGTGCTGCTGGAAAATCTGCTGCGCTTTGAAGATGGCGGCTTCACCGTTGCCACCAGCGATATTCAGGCCTTGGTTGATTGGCAGAAGAACCCCAAGGAATCGCAGAACGAAATTCAATATCGTCCGGCACGCGTGCTGTTGCAGGATTTTACGGGCGTGCCCTGCGTTGTTGATTTGGCGGCCATGCGCGATGCGATTGCAAAGCTGGGCGGCGATACGTCAAAAATCAATCCGCTCGTGCCCGTCCACTTGGTGATTGACCACTCGGTCATGGTCGATGAATTCGGCCACCCCAAGGCGTTCGAACAAAATGTGGAAATTGAATATTACCGCAATGGCGAACGTTATGACTTTCTGAAATGGGGCTCAAAGTCGCTGTCGAACTTTAAGGCTGTTCCTCCGGGCACAGGCATTTGCCACCAGGTCAATCTGGAACATATTGCGCAAGCGGTGTGGACGTCGGAAGATGGCAGCGGCGCGACTGTTGCTTATCCTGACACCTGCGTTGGCACAGACAGCCACACGACGATGATCAACGGCCTTGGCGTGCTGGGCTGGGGCGTGGGCGGTATTGAGGCAGAGGCGGCCATGCTTGGCCAGCCTGTCTCTATGCTTATTCCCGAAGTGGTCGGCTTTAAGCTGACGGGCCGTCTGCCCGAAGGCGTCACCGCGACTGACTTGGTTCTCACCTGCACGCAAATGCTGCGCGCCAAGGGTGTGGTGGGCCGTTTTGTCGAATATTTTGGCCCGGGTCTGGAGCATCTGACGCTCGCCGATCGTGCGACGCTCGCCAATATGGCGCCGGAATATGGCGCGACCTGCGGCTTCTTTGGCATTGATGATAAGACGCTGGAGTATATGCGTCTGACGGGTCGCGATAAAGATCAGATCGCGCTGGTAGAGGCCTATGCCAAGGAACAGGGCCTGTGGCTTGATCCGCACGGCGTCGACCCGATTTTCACGGATACGCTGGAACTGGATATGTCCACCGTTGTCCCGTCGCTTGCCGGGCCAAAGCGTCCGCAGGATCGCGTGGCGCTTCCCGATGTGGACGATGTGTTCAACAAGGATCTGGCCGAAGTTTACAAGCATGCGGGCTTTAAGCGCGTGGCGGTTGAAGGCAAGGATCATGACATTGGCGATGGCGATGTTGTGATTGCCGCCATCACCAGCTGCACCAACACATCGAACCCCGGCGTTCTCGTCGCGGCGGGCTTGGTGGCGAAGAAAGCCAATGAGCTGGGCCTAAAGCCAAAGCCTTGGGTTAAGACGTCGCTGGCGCCGGGTTCGCAAGTGGTGACGGATTATCTCAACAAGGCGGGCTTGCAGACGCATCTCGATGCCATTGGCTTTAACTTGGTGGGCTATGGCTGCACGACCTGCATTGGCAATTCCGGCCCGCTGGCAGAGCCGATTTCAAAGGCGATTAATGGCGGCGATATTGTCGCGGCCTCGGTCCTGTCGGGCAACCGCAATTTTGAAGGCCGCGTCTCGCCCGATGTGCGGGCGAACTTCCTCGCTTCGCCGCCGCTGGTTGTGGCTTATGCGCTCAAAGGCACGGTGACCGAAGATTTCGTGACTACGCCCATTGGCAAGGGCAAGGATGGTCAGGACGTTTATCTGAAGGATATCTGGCCCAGCAATCAGGATGTGGCGGACGCCATGGCGGCGTGCATTGATCGGGATATGTTCCTCGCGCGCTACGCCAATGTCTATCAGGGTGATAAGCACTGGCAGGCCATCAATGTTGAAGGTTCGGAAACCTATCAGTGGCGCGGTGGCTCCACCTATGTCGCCAACCCGCCTTATTTTGAGGGCATGACGATGACGCCGGCACCCGTTGCGGACATTGTCGAGGCAAAGCCGCTGGCGATCTTGGGGGATTCGATCACGACGGATCACATCAGCCCCGCAGGCTCCATCAAGGCGGATAGCCCTGCTGGTAAGTGGTTGATGGAACGGCAAGTTTCCAAGGCGGACTTTAACTCCTACGGCGCGCGGCGCGGCCATCACGATGTCATGATGCGCGGCACCTTCGCCAACATCCGCATCAAGAACGAAATGGTCCCCGGAATCGAAGGCGGCATGTCGCGCTATGGCGATGAAGTCCTCCCGATTTACGACGTCGCGATGAAGCACAAAGAAAACGGCACCCCGCTCGTCGTCATCGGCGGCAAAGAATATGGCACCGGCTCCTCACGCGACTGGGCGGCTAAGGGCACCAATCTGCTCGGCGTCCGCGCTGTGATCGTTGAAAGCTTTGAGCGCATCCACCGCTCCAACCTGGTCGGCATGGGCGTGTTGCCATTGCAGTTCCTTGGCGGCGATACACGCACCAGCCTGGGTCTGACGGGTGACGACAGCTTCACCATCACCGGTGTCGCCAATCTGAAGCCGCGTCAGGAAGTCGAGGTGAAGGTCACCCGCAAGGATGGCTCCAGCTTCACGTTCAAGGCGCTGAGCCGCATCGATACCGCCAATGAAGTCGAATATTTCATGAATGGCGGCATCCTGCACTACGTGCTGCGTAAGCTTGCGGCGTAATATCTGCTTGGGGGGCTTTGGCCCCCCTTGCTCTCCTGCGCATCCGCGTTCATCACTTCTCTGGACATAAAACAGGGAGAGACGGCGGTGGGCGCAAAGCCTTTAGACGGACGCATTGCATTGGTAACGGGCGGATCACGTGGCATTGGTCGCGGGATTGCGCTCGCTTTGGCCCAGGCGGGAGCAGATGTTGCCGTCAATTACCGGCGCGAAGCAGAAGAGGCCGAAAAGGTCGTGTCTGAAATCCGCGCTATGGGCCGCAAAGCGCAGGCCTATGCAGCAGCGGTTGATGATTTTGCAGCTTGTGCGCAGATGGTGGAGGCTGTGGCCGCTGATTTTGGGGGGCTGTCCATCCTGATCAACAATGCGGGTATTGCAAGCCGTGGCCAATCCGTTGCCGATACCGATCCGCTCGAACTAGAGCGGGTGGTGCGTGTTCATGCTTTCGCGCCGCATTATATGTCGAAATGCGCTCTTCCGCATTTACGGAAAAACGCCCGGTCCGACATCGTCATGATTTCCAGCATTGCAACGCTTACGCATGCGGCGAATGGGGCGCCCTATAATATGGGCAAAGCTGCTATGGAATCGCTGGCTCTAACACTTGCCAAGGAAGAGCAGAAAAATGGCGTGCGCGTGAATATCGTTGCGCCCAGCCTGACTGTATCAGATATGGGTGAACGCTTGGCCAAGGCGGTAACGGGCGTTGCTGATATTCATCAGCTTGATGCCCGCTTCCCATTTGGGCGCGTGTCGGTGCCAGAAGATGTGGCGGCCGCTGTTCTGTGGTTTGTATCGCCCAGCAATTTCTATGCTTCTGGCCAGAAGCTGAACATTGATGGCGGCGGTTCAAATGGATTTCGCTGATACACGTGTCTAAGCCAAAAGCCTCCCAAGCCGCAGCCTTCTTAGTTGCCTGCATTGGCATTGCGCTGTTTTCTGTGATGGATGGCGTGATGAAGGGCCTTGCCATTGCCATTGGCGCGTACAACGCAATGTTGTGGCGTCAAATGCTGACGTGCTTCATGGGCGGCGTGACCTTTGTGGCGAAAAAGGGCAGTTGGCCAAGCCGGGAAAATATGCGCCTCCATATGCTGCGTGGGGTCGTCGCAGGTCTCATGGCCTTTACCTTTTTCTGGGGTATTGCTCGGGTTCCTTTGGCAGAAGGCATCGCGCTGAGCTTTATCGCGCCGCTTATCACGCTCTATTTAGCAGCCTTTATGCTGAAAGAGCGGATCAGACGGTCTTCCATTCTTGCGTCGTTATTGGGGCTGTCGGGCGTGTTGGTTATTGCGACGGCCCGGCTTGGCGATGGGCAAAGTGATCCCGATGCACTTTGGGGCATGGGCTCTATTTTTGTTTCTGCGCTGCTCTATGCATATAATTTGATTTTGCAGCGGCAGCAGTCATTGGTTGCAGGCCCTGTTGAAGTGGGCTTCTTCCTGAATATATTTTCGCTGGGGACCATTGCTGTAGCAGCGCCGTGGCTCGCTGTTGTGCCATCGGCAGAGCATATGCCGAGCATTTTTGCAGCGGCACTTCTCTCCTTTGTCTCGATCATGCTTCTGTCTTGGGCTTATGGTCGAGCTGAGGCTCAGGTCCTCGTTCCAGTCGAATATACTGCGTTCATTTGGGCCGCGATTGTCGGCTGGGTCGCATTTGCTGAACCTGTGACGACAAGCACGGTTGCTGGTGCTGTGCTGATTGTCGCTGGGTGCTTGATCGCGGCGCGGCAGCAGCCCGACCATGTCGAGGCTGCCGCCGTTTAACGCGGTTCAGAAGCCAACTTTTTTGGCGCGCTCAATGCCAGCCCGAATGATCTTCTTGGCATCTTCTGAATTGCCCCAGCCAATGATCTTGGCCCATTTTCCAGGTTCCAGATCTTTGTAGTGGGTAAAGAAATGCTCAATCTGCTGCGTCACAATAGGCGGCAGATCATCATGGCCAGACACTTCACTATAATATGGGAAGGTGCTGTCGAGCGGGACAGTGATCAGCTTTTCATCCCCGCCGCCATCGTCTTCCATCAGCAACACCCCCACGGGACGGACCTTGATAACGGCGCCCGGCATAATCGGTGATCGCGTGATGACTAGCGCATCCAACGGATCGCCATCATCGCCCAGAGTATGGGGAATAAAGCCATAATTTGCTGGATAACGCATCGGGGTATGCAAGATACGATCAACGTAGAGCGCACCTGAGGCCTTATCAAATTCATATTTGACGGGCTCTCCCCCGATGGGAACTTCAATGAGGACGTTCAGAGTTTCAGGCGGATTATCCCCCGCTGGGATCAGATCGATTCTCATGATGGAAGCGCGCTTAGCCTTATTGTGCGGCGCGGCAAAGTCACAACATGGCAGTTTTATGCCATGTTGTGACTAATGTCTTAATTTGCGGGATTAATTAATTGGCATCAGCAGCCGATCAAGACTGCCATCGCCTGTGCCAATCTTTTCCAAGCGGGGGAATCGGTGCCCACCATTCCAAGTAATTGCAATTTCCCGGACCCGCTTGCCTGACTTCACGATGAGACGAATTGGCTCTTTTCCGCCTTCAGCATCGCCAATTGCGTCTCGTAGAATCTCATCCGTAAAGGCCCGCCCGTTCACGGCGATAATCTCCGCCGCAGTCGTTAGACCTGCCTTAAACGCAGGTCCGTCCCACAAAATTGTGTTCACATGCCCATTTTTGCCAACTGTCAGGCCAAGTGAATAGGTGAGGTTGGCTTCATTGCTGCGCTTTTCTGCATCGCGGAAAAATGGTGTCGCTTCGCGAGTGTAGACCAGCCGATATCCGCCCAACGTCAGACCAGATAATGGCGCATTGGGAGATTTGCCATTCAGTCGGTCCCTCAGCAGGCCAGTCCAGTCATAAGCAGACAGGCGATTTAGCGTGTCTGCAATTTCTTCAACTGTTGCCCCGCGCGCCTCCCATGTGCCGTTTGGTCCGGCGGTGTACAGGCGGACGAAATCATCCATGCCCTTTTCGCCCTTGGTGCGGGCGCGCAATGTCGCGTCAATTTCAAGCCAGATTAGCAAGCCTTCATTGTAATAGTCTTCACTGCGCTGGTAACTGACCCAACCTTTGGGCCGACGGGCGGTGATGATTGGATCGCGTGTTGTATCCTCTACATCGCGCCAGTCGCGTGCCCGGCGGACATCTTGGGCGGCGGCAATGCTGGCCAGCGCATCAAGGGTTTCTTGCTTGCTGAACAGGCCAGAGCGGGCGCCCAGCACATAGCCCCAAAACTGGTCTTGCCCTTCATAAGCCCAGAGCAAATCATTGACGAGCGGGGTCCGAAAATCGGGGACGATTTGACCTGCAGGGCGGCGATATTTGCCGATCCACGCATGGCTGAATTCATGCGGCAGCAAATTTCGGCGGCCGGGGCCGCTGTTCCAATCGGTAAAATATTCTGGATTGACGCTGTTCTCGGAAGACCGATGGTGCTCGAGGCCAATGCCTCCCAGCTGATCTGTCAGCGCCAACAGAAAATCATAATGATCATAAGGCGTCATGCCGAAAAGTTTGATTGCCTGATCAACCAGTTTTTTGTGTGCCTCAATTTGGGCGGGGGTTGCAGCAAGATATTTGGCCGCATCTGCCACCATGTTCAGCGTGACATTCGGCGCGAGTGGCTCTGCCCGGAAGTGCCGCCCGGCAAAGACAGGGGAGTCGACTAATGTTTCATAATCTACAGGCTGATAGCGGACGATATTGCCACTAACTGACGCAGCGCGAAGAGCAGTTGCTGCTTTCCAACCGGTCGGCCACGTCACACTCGCCGAGACAGGAATGCGCCGCGTATACCACCCAGCCGGGTATAAAGAGACATCCTGCCATTGCAGATTGATGATGTCGGGCGTGATGACGACGCGGCCCTGATCAGGCTCGGTCGCAGACAGGAACTGAAAGCTCAGGTCCAGTTGTTTTACACCTTCGGGAACGCTGATGTGGAATGCGAAGACATCTTCGGCATCTCGTTTCCACTCCAATGTTTTGCCGTTGGCTTTCACCAAGAGCCCGGCCAGTTTTTCAATTTGGCCGCGAGGGGCATGTGTGCCGGGGAGCCATTTGGGGAAAAGCAGCACCATTGGCCCAGCGGCAGGAACCGGCAAGGTCTGCCGCACCCTGAAAATGCCCTGATCTGTATCAGTGGCGTCGACATCCAATGTCATAGTGCCGGGAAAAGGCACGTCTTTCGCCTGTGGGATTGGCTGCGCAAGTGCGCCTGTTGCGACAAGAGCAAGTGGCGCGAAAAGAACAGAAACTTTCATGCGATCCTCGAAATTTATCTGTGTACCCCATGCAAGGATTTGCGTGGACGGTCCAGTGGCTATAGGGGCGCTTTTATGGCGAAGATTGAAACCCCAAGACCGATCCGTGGCACGCAGGACATGCTGGGCGATATGGCTGACCGCTTTACCCATGTGGTCGAGGCGTTTGAACGCGTGCGACGCCTTTATGGATTTAAGCGGGTTGAAGTGCCTGTGATTGAGCCAACGGCCGTTTTTGCCCGCTCTTTGGGGGAGACAACCGACGTTGTTTCAAAGGAAATGTACAGCTTTGATGACCGGGGCGGCGAATCCATAACTTTGCGGCCCGAATTCACAGCCGGACTTTGCAGGGCGTTTCTTACTGAAGGTTGGCAACAGCATGTCCCTCTAAAGCTGGCAACACATGGTCCGCTTTTCCGTTATGAGCGGCCACAAAAGGGGCGCTATCGCCAATTTCATCAAATTGATGCCGAGATTATCGGCGCGGCAGAACCAGCTGCAGACGTAGAATTGCTCGTTTTTGCAGATCAGTTGCTGCAGGAATTGGGTGTTGCCGACGACATTACGCTTCACCTCAATACGCTGGGGGATGGCGGCACTCGCGCAGCGTGGCGGGCGGCATTGGTTGAATATTTTTCGGACCATTTATCTGACCTGTCTGAAGACAGCCGCGAGCGGCTGGCAAAAAACCCCCTGCGCATCCTAGACTCAAAAGACCCGCGGGATCGGCCAATTGCGGATTTGGCCCCTGATATTGATGCATATATCACGGATGAAGCTCGCGACTTTTTCGGCGGTGTGACCGAGGGCCTGCAGGCGGCTGGTGTTGCCTGGACGCGCGATAGCCGTTTGGTGCGTGGGATGGATTATTATCGCCACACAGCCTTTGAGTTTGTGACGGATCGGCTGGGCGCTCAAGGCACAGTGCTGGGCGGAGGCCGTTATGACGGTTTGATTGAAAGCCTGGGGGGGGCTGCAACCCCGGCCGTGGGCTGGGCTGCTGGCATTGAGCGATTGGCGATGCTGCTCGACGCGGCTCCGCTGCACCATGTGGAGGTTGCCGTCATTCCCATGGGCGAGGCCGCAGCGCTTGCGGCAACTGGCATTGTCGCCAGCTTGCGGAGGGCCGGATTTGCGTCCGAACTTGGGTTTAAAGGCAGTATGAAAAAAAGGATGCAAAAAGCCAATGATATGGGGGCTCGATATGCCGTCATTGTTGGTGAAGATGAGCTTGCTAAAGGCGTTGCCAGCCTGAAGAATTTGCAAACTGGGGCGCAGCAGGAAGTTGCGATTGACGCCGTGGCCGCAGCAATCCGCGCATGACCCAGATTTCTGCTGATCGGTTGGCCGCAATCCTTGCGCGACGCAACGAACTTCAGTCCCAACTTGCGTCGGGCGATTTGCCGCCAGAGCGTTTTGTTGCGCTGTCAAAAGAATATGCCGAGGTTGAGCCAGTCGCAGAAGCGGCTGACGCTTTGCAAAGGTTGCGGGCTGAATATGCCGATTTGCAAGTCATGCTCGATGACCCCGAGATGCGCGATATGGCAGAGGAAGAGTTGGCCAGCGTAAAAGCGCGCCTGCCAGAGGCGGAGCATGATATGGCCGTCCGCCTTTTGCCGAAAGATGCGGCGGATGAACGCTCTGCCATGCTCGAAGTCCGCGCCGGCACTGGCGGGGATGAAGCCGCTTTATTCGCCGGGGATTTGTTCCGTATGTATCAGCGTTACGCTGAAACACAGGGCTGGAAGGTCGAACTAATCTCGGCCAGCGAGTCTGAAGTTGGCGGCTACAAAGAAGTTGTTGCCTCAATCACTGGGGCAGGCGTCTTTGCAAAGCTTAAATATGAATCTGGCGTTCATCGCGTTCAGCGTGTGCCTGTGACAGAAAGTGGTGGGCGTATTCACACGTCTGCGGCAACCGTCGCCGTTCTCCCTGAGGCTGAGGAAGTGGACGTCCAGATTGATGACAAAGACCTGAAGGTTGATATTTATCGCTCTTCAGGGGCAGGCGGTCAGCACGTCAACACGACGGATTCAGCCATTCGCATCACCCACATCCCGACGGGCATTGTGGTTATTCAGCAAGATCAGCGATCTCAGCATAAGAACCGCGCCAAGGCGATGCAGGTGCTGCGTACCCGGCTTTATGAGCGGGAGCGGGAAATTCTCCATGCAGAACGGTCAGGCGCACGCAAATCGATGGTGGGTTCGGGTGATCGGTCTGAGCGGATCCGGACCTATAACTTCCCGCAAGGGCGCGTGACTGATCACCGCATCAATGTGACGCTGCACCGCCTGCCCGAGATTTTGCTGGGCCAAATGGATGAGTTGATCAGCGCGCTGATCACCGCAGATCAGGCCGAGCGGCTGGCAGGGTTGGATGAAGCTGCGTGATGCGCTGACTGCGGCTACGAACCAACTGGCTACCAGCAGCGCCACGCCGCGGCTGGATGCTGAACTTTTGGCAGCCCATGCCTGGGGCGTAGACCGTAATCAGCTACTGCTGACATATCTGGACGCACAGGTGCCTAGGGCATTTGCGGCGCTCGTAGAGCGACGGCAGCAGCGCGAGCCAATTGCATATATTACGGGCCAAGCGGGCTTCTGGTCGCTTGATTTGCAGGTTTGTCCCGGGGTTCTGATCCCTCGGCCGGACAGCGAGACATTGATTGAGGCCGCTCTTGCGCATTTTGGTGGGCTGGGGCCAAAGACTGTTCTTGACCTCGGCACGGGTTCTGGTGCGCTTTTGCTGGCGGCACTCGATTGCTGGCCAGAGGCGCGCGGGCTGGGGGTGGACCAATCTAGGGCAGCGCTGGATGTTGCCGAAGGTAACGCGCAGCGTGCAGCGATGCAGGACCGTATCCTATTTCAAATAGGAGATTGGGGGCAGGGGCTGGCGGGACCATTTGATCTGATCCTGTGTAATCCGCCCTATATTGCAGACACTTACCCGCTGGACCCGGACGTGGTGGATTTTGAACCTATGTCCGCCCTATTTGCGGGCCCCGATGGGCTGGATGCGTACCACCGGCTGGCGCCTGACATTGCCCGGTTATTGTCCCCGAACGGGTGTGCCTGTGTTGAAATTGGCTATGATCAAGGCGTTAGCGCGGGTGACATTTTTCGAGCGCTGGGGCTGAACGTGAAGCTGCGCCAAGATTTGGCAGGTCAAGATCGCTGTCTGGTGTTGCGTAAAGAGCCATAATTTCGCTTTGCTTTGACGCGATCTGTGCTAGGGCGATTCTTGAAAGGCGATGCGCCGTTTGCGGGGAAGCTTGAAACCGCGCCGCTGATCTCATCCAGAACCGGGCTGACTCTCTAAAATTCGGCTTGGCTGACGGGCCACCTGAAAAGTTGGTCCCATGATGATTAGGTTCTCCGCAGTGTCGGGAACTTGGGCCAC
>RFZB01000061.1 GCA_009920915.1 Sphingomonadaceae bacterium
AGCCGGGCGCCTGAAGATCCTTGTTGCCGATGCGGATGATCGCGAGGATCGAGCCGCGTGCTGACGAGCGTTTCCACGCCGGCGACCGCGAGTTCCTGGTACTCCGCGTCGGGCAGATAGACGACCTTGGTCACGAAATTTCCCGTCGTGACCTGGTCGAGGTCTTCTTCGGTGAGCTGAAACGGCACCGCGTTGTGAGCCAGATAGGCGGCCGTCCGCAGCGTGATTGGCCCGTGTTCCCACGCCACGCCAGCGCGTGCGGTGGGGGCCCAATCTTGCCGGTTGGCGGGCCGATCATTGCGGGTAAAAACGCCGCCAATCAGGCTTTCGATCAGCCGGCCATCGCGGATCCACCAATGGTCCGCCCGCGCGCCGCCTGTCAGGGTTACATCCCCCCATTTTGCCGAGGCTTCGGCAAATAGGCCTGCGGTGTCGCTTTGCCCGCCCGCCTCGCGCAGTCGGGTTGGCAGGCCGTTGACATAGCTATAAAATTCATTGGTCTCGCCCGTGGTGCGACGCCAATCTGCGCCAAGCCGTAGCTCCATGTTGCGCGCCATAGGCGGGCGTACTTCCAGCCGCGCGCCAAGCCCTGTGGACGGCACATTATATTGCGCAACAGACGGGGTGGCGACAGTGCGGGTGGCATTAATCGACACGGCATTGCTGGTAAATTTGCGCAATTGCACATAGCCTAAGGCTTGCACGCCCCAATGGCCGCGATGCACCAAACGCAGGCTGGCATCTGCCCCATCACCGCCATTTTCAGAATAAGCCGTGCCGCGCTCGCGCCGATCCATAAAGCCCATCAGCGCAGCTTGAAGCTCCGTTGCTGCATCCAGCGGCGCGACACCGCGTGCAGCAAGGCTAATCTGCCGATAGGGTGCTGGCCGGTCCACAGACCCGCGCTGGCTGGCAATAATGGGAATAAAGCCATCCCCCTGGCCAAAGCTGGCACTTAAAAAGCCAAAGCCGCTGCCCAATTGCGCGGTGGCCAGTGCTGTTGCATCCAGCGCGTGGCGGCTGCCATAGGCAAGGCTGCCTTGGAGCCCAGCAGGCGCATCTTCCGCGGCAATGCTGTCCATTTCAATTGTGCCAGCAAGCGCGCCCGAGCCATAAGCGCCCGAGCCGCCACCGCGTGTGACGCGCACGCTGCCAAGCCGGTCTGGCGCATAAGCGGGCCATGTAATCCAGCCGCCAAAGGGGTCGCTTTGCGGGACGCCATCCAGCACCAATAAGGCCCGGCTGGAGGCATTGCCGCCCAGCCCGCGCAATGTGGCGCCTTGGCTGGTGGCATTGGCAGACCGGGCATCGCTGCGCCGAAACTGGGCCAGCCCCGCTATATCGCGCAGCACATCTTCAATGCGGCCCGAGGCTGTGGCGACAATCCGGTCGCGGTCCACGGTTGTCCTATCATAGGCTGCATCGCCCATGGGCACGGCCAAGGCCCGCCCCGTTACGATGATGTCGCTGCCCCGTGCTTGGGCGGCTGTGGCGGGCACCCCTAAGGTTGTGGCAACAAAGGCAGGCCCCCAAAAGGCACGGACAGAGAATCTTAGTGTCATGCCGCTGCCTGTGACAGGCGCACGCGCCTCAGGAAAGGCCTGACGACCGGAAAATTACCGTGGCCAGCGATCATGTACGGGGATAGTGCTTGGCAAGCGGTGCCAGTCTTGCGCATCGCAAGAAAAGGCTGCGAACTCTGCGCCGCCAAAATCCTCCGCATTATCAAGGCTGCCAATTTTCAGAATAATGCCTTGGGGCAGGCCCGGTGCGCGGGTGAACATATGTGTGCCACAGCGCGGGCAAAACTCGCGCGTGACGGCATAGGGCAGATCATCTCGCGTAAATCCAGCGACAGCGCCTTTGGTCAGAGCAAAGCCGTCCTTTAAAACGGCCATGCCAATTACGGGCCCGCCGCCTGAGATATATTGGCACTCGCGGCAATAGCATTCAAATTTCATAAAGCCCGGCCCTTCGGCCTGAAATTCCACATCCCCGCAATAACAGCGTCCGGTAATGGCCATGGCCCAATCCTCTCTATCGTTTAATCCGGTTTTACAGCCTCTGGATGTGCAGCGGCAAAAGCGGGCAATGCACAGGCGCGTGCGTCAATTGCCACCAGCTTGGGAAAAGCGGTCAGTGGCGTGTCCACCCGCTGGGCATTTGCCATTTGCGGGATCAGACAAATATCAGCCAATCCTGGCGCGTCGCCCGATAGGAAAGGCTGGTTGGGCGCAACCTGCGCCTCCAATGCGGTAAAGCCTTCGGTAATCCAATGTCGGGCCCAGGCGTCGACCGCGTCTTGCGGCTGGCCCAGCTCATGCCGCAGATATTTTAGGATACGCAGATTGTTAATCGGGTGAACATCGGCTGCAATCAGCAAGGCCTTGCCCAGCTCTGCCGCGCGAGCACCTGCGTCTTCGGGAAGAAAACGGGGGCTTGGATAGATGGCATCGAGCCAGTCAATAATCGCAAGGCTCTGCGTCAGACGCAAATCGCCCACCTCCAGCATGGGCACAAAGCCTTGCGGGTTCTTGGCCTTATAGTCAGCGGCCTTTTGGGCACCATCCATCAGGCTGATTGGCACGCGCTCATACGTCAGGCCCTTGAGGTTCAGGGCAATGCGCACGCGATAGGCCGCGGAGGACCGCCAATAATCATAGAGCCGGATTGTCATTTCATCTCCTTGATCCATTGACGGATCAGCGCCACCCCCTCGTCATGCACGGTGGCGCGGCCAAGCTCCGGCATCGCAATGCCGGGTTCCAGACTTTCCATCCGCGCGATCAGATAGGATTGGTCCGGGTGGCCCGGTGCAATGGCAAAGTCCAGCCCAGCACTGCCGCGGCCCGCCGCTGTGGGCCGCTTGTTTAGGCCCAAATTGGTATCGGCTGGTTGATCCCAATTCAGCCACAGGCCTGATGTGTCCGCCGGGCCCTTCGGGTTGTGGCAATGCCCGCAATTGACGTCGAGATAGGCGCGCGCACGGGCAGCGACGCTGCCGGTTTTGGGATTGTCCCACACTGGCAGGCGAGAGAGTCCACTGATCTGGCCTGCGAGTAGCCCGATACGCTGCAACGCCTGCAATTGCTGGCCATCATTTAAATTGCGGGCCTTGGGGCCAATTGGCGTAATAGCCTCGCCCAGCGCGTGGCATCCTTTACATTGATTGGCATTGGGCACGGCGTAGCTGATCGTGCGGGGCTGCCCATCATAATGCGTCCAGCGGATTGTCATGCGCTGGCCTGCGCGTTTCAGCACCGCCTCTGTTCCATCGGCATTCCACACATAGGGTAAGGCGACCCAGCCCGACGCCCGGTGGATGAGGAGGCGGGTTTCCAAGATGCGGATAGCCTTATCAGGCGCCCGAAAATCTGCGGGATAGCCAAAGCTTTTAATCAGCACACTGCCCACAGGCAGATTTAAAAGGCCATTGCCCTGCACGTCCGCCTTTTGGCCTTGTGGCACATAAAGAAACCGGAATTTTTCTGCATAATCAGAAAATAAAGGCGTGTTCAGATGATAGCGGACAACGCCCGGCGCCGGAGTTTGCCCATTTATCAGCAACCCAAAATCCTGAAGCCGTGGCGGCAGGCTATCACTAAGGATCAGCGCCTCGTTCACGCGGGGCGCCGGACTGGCGCTGATTAAGGCCAGTGATAGCCCGGCCAGCAGCCCGGCCTGCTTCACTTTGCTGCGGCCTCCATGGCGGCAGGCATAAGGATATTGGGCAGGGCTGATGGCGCCGATGTGGTGGGCGGCTGGTACAAGGCTGGCCGGGCCTGTGTGACAGGCGCAGCTTGCGCCGGCAGGTTTAGGGAGACAGCCGGTACAGCATCTTTAAAATGGACATTGGCTGCCACGCCGCCGACACCATCCCAAAAAACCGGGGGGAAGCTGCCCCCCATGGCGTGCGCCAGCTCTACCCCGCCGGGAAAGGCAGGGGCAAAGCCTGCCCGGCCATGGCGGTTGCCCGAAACCAGCACATCGCGCGCCACCGGATTATAGTGCGGATCCGTAAAGGCCGATTGATAGGCGACCACCATGATATTGGTGGTGCCATTTTCTGCCAGATCATTGCCAAAAACATGGACATTGCGATTGGCCATGACCATCACGCCCGTGCCGGTGGGCACGCTGGCCACAATATTGCCCTTGGGCGCAAAATTGGGCGTGTCATTGGCCATCACGCGGTTGTTGAACACGCGGATATTATGCCCGCCTTGTTGCGGCAAATTGGGCAGATCAAAAATCAAGATTCCGCCCGTATTGCGCGTTGCGACATTGCTATGGACATCCGCATCATAGCTGTTTTCAATTTCAATGCCCGCCACATTGAACATGGCGGTTGAATTGCGGACAATGATGTTGCGGGATTGGCCAACATAAATGCCGGCGTCAGACGCACCCTTCACCACCGCGCCATCAATCAGCACATCGCGCGATTCCACGGGATAAAGGCCGTAGGCGCCATTGGTTTCCTTGGGGCCGCCCGTCCATTCCACCCGGATATTTTTATAGACAATCCGGTCTGCGCCTTTGGATTTAATGCCATCGCCGCGGGCGTCTTCCACCGCGAAATCACGCAGCACCACATCATCCGATGTCACGAGCAGCCCTTCGCCAGCGCCTTTTTGTCCAGCAAAGCTGAGCACTGTTTTGTCGGGGCCAGCACCCCGCAATGTCACGCCAGCGACATCAAGCGAAAGCCCATCCGTCAAGTCATAGCGGCCAGCCGCCATTTCAACGATGTCCCCGGGTTTTGCGTCAATTAAGGCGGATTGCAGCCGGTCTTGCGCGTCCGGCCCCGGGGCCACCCTGAGGGTGCCGGCATAGGTGGGGGCCGCGGCCAATATGGCCCAAGCGGCGGCTTGCATCGCTCTCCATTTCATGGCCTAAGCATTGCATCAACTGGCAGACATGCCAAGACTGAATTCAATTAGGGAGAGTTGTCGATGCGCCATTTGCTGACCGGCCTTGTCCTTCTGGCCTCAGCCAGCCCCAGCTTTGCTGCAACATCGGTCTCAGGCCGTTGGTATACCGAAGAAAAAGACAGCATTGTTCAAATTGGCCAATGCGGCCCCGTGGTCTGTGGCAAGGTAGCCAAAGTTTTGCGGGCGGCGCCCAATGGCGGCAAGCCAGTCGATGCCAATAATCCAGACCCTGCTTTGCGCAATCGCCCGATTGAGGGGATTATTCTTCTGTCCGGTTTCAAAGAATCAGGAGATGAGTGGGAAGGCCAGATTTATGATCCGCGTGCGGGCAAAACCTATCGCTCTACGCTTAAGAAACAGCCGGATGGCAGTTTGCGGGTGAAGGGCTGTCTTGGGCCATTTTGCCGCGCCGTAAAATTTACGCCCGCCCCCTAATTGGGGCGGGTGCGCGCTTATTTTTTCAGACCAATTTCAATCAACCGCTGCACCAAGAAATCATTGGCAGTGATGGGTTCGGGATAAAGATTGGGCGTGTCCGCGCTGATACAGCCCGGCAGTGTCTCAATCAGAAAATCTGACGCAAGGTGCAGGAAAAAGGGCATGGAATAGCGCGGAATATGACGCCGTTCGGGCGGCGGGTTCAGCACACGGTGGATGGTTGACGGCAAATGATGGTTGGTCAGCCGTTCCAACATATCGCCGACATTAATCACCATCGCGCCATCGGGCGGGGTAATTGACAGCCATTCGCCTTCGCGCGTCAATAATTGCAGGCCGCCTTCTTCGGCACCCAGCAACAAGGTGATGAGGTTGATGTCACCATGCGCGCCCGCGCGAATGCCCGGCGCATCTGCAGGAATGGGCGGATAATGCAACAGGCGCATTACTGAATTGCCATTTTCAACCGCAGGGTCAAACCAGTTGGGGGCCAGCTCCAAATAGCGTGCAATAGCCGACAGCAGCCGATTGCCAGCCTCATCGAACGCCGCATACATTTGGTGGAAGGTCGGCTCAAAATCCGGCAGTTCTTTGGGCCAGATATTGTCGGGCATATGGTCGCGAAAGCGATGGCCGGGGGGCAGATCGCGCCCGATATGCCAAAATTCCTTCAAGTCGACATGCGTCGCATCTTTGGCAATTTCAGTGCCAAAGGGCGTGTAGCCGCGCTGGCCCGACAGCTCCGCTGAATAATAGCTGCGCTTTACGTCTTCGGGCAGCGCGAAAAACTGCCGCGTCAAATCCCAAGCCCGGTCAATCAGCCCGGCATCAATGCCGTGGTCTGCCACAACGGCAAAGCCAAAGGTGCGAAAGCTATTGCCAATCGCTTGGGCAAAGCCATCCGGGTCGCGCGCCTGATCGGCAAGCGAGAGCGTTGGGATTTGGTTCAGAACATCAGTCATAAAGGCGCTCTAGGCGCAGATGCGCGGCTATTCCAGCCCGCTATTGACCAATTTCAGTTCATTTGACGGCGCTGATTTTTGGGACAGACGGCCATCGACACGCGCCCCCGTTTCCACCGAGATGCTTTCATAGGCCACATCGCCCAGCACGCGTGCTGATTTTTCAATGACCAGCTCGGTTGCAACTACTGTGCCTTCAACGGTGCCGGCAATGGAGGCGCGTTGGGCCGTCACATTGCCCTTGATGCGGCCCGACGCACCCAATGCAAAGCTGGCGCAGCTGACATCGCCAATCAGCTCACCATCAATCAGGACATCGCCACCCGCAGACAAATTGCCCGTTAAGGACACATCATTGCCAATGACAGACCGGCCATGCGCGGCCATTGCCGCGTCCGTTGCTTTGCCCCATGCCATCTTGTCTTTTCCTTCTGATAATTGGCTTGCCGGGCAAGGTTAAGCAGACCGAAGTGATTCGCCAAATAATTTGGGACTGGCAGGTCTAGAACAGGCCGCCGCCGAGCATCAGACGCAAGACGCCAATGACAATCACAATCAGGTTCAGCGTCCGCCCACTGCTTTGGCCCGATGTGGCGCCAATGCCGAGGCCCAGAATGGCCAAGGGAATGATGAGCCAATTGGCCCAGCCCAAAAAGGGAATGAAAGCAATGGCCACCATCACCAGCGCGACACAGCCAATGAAAAGAGAAATCATGTTGCGCATCGGGAGATCCTGACCCTCTTATGGGTCCATTGCAAGCGGGACCTGTCGTCCCTAATTCACATAAATGTCAGCGACCGTCGGAAGAGTCGCGCCCCTGAGAGGAAGTGTTGAGGAACATTATGGCTTACGCTCATACGCATGATGCCAATCCGCATTGGTTGCCGCGCCTGCCGCGCACCGCCACCGACGAAATCCCCGGAACCGATGGCTGGCCATTGGTTGGCACGACATTTCAGCAATTGCGTGATCCGCACGCCTTTACGCGCAAAATGGCCGCAACCTATGGCCCGATTTATCGTGTCCGCAGCTTTGGCGGGCGGACGGTTCAGTTGCTGGGCCCCGACGCGAATGAGCTGGTGCTGTTTGATCGGGACAAGGTTTTCTCGTCGGAACAGGGCTGGGGCCCCATTCTCAATCTGCTTTTCCCGCGTGGGTTGATGCTCATGGATTTTGAGCAACATCGTGTGCATCGCCGCACCTTGTCTGTTGCCTTCAAGCCCGAGCCAATGAAGCTCTATTGCGCGGCACTGAATGAAGGCATTGCCCGCCGCCTGAAAGACTGGTCGGGCACGGCCTTTGAATTTTATGCTGGCATTAAGGCCCTGACGCTCGATTTAGCGGCCACCTCGTTTTTGGGCATTCCTTGGGGGCCAGAGGCGGACCGCATCAACCAAGCTTTTGTGGATATGGTGCAGGCCTCGGTCGGCGTTGTGCGCATTCCCATTCCTGGCACCAAAATGGCGAAGGGGGTGGCCGGCCGCGCCTATCTGAAGGACTATTTTGGCCGCGAAGTCCCCAAGCGCCGGGCCTCTGACGCGCAAGATATGTTCAGCCAAATTTGCCGGGCGACCAATGAAGACGGCAGCTTGTTGAGCGATGATGACATCATTGATCACATGAACTTTTTGATGATGGCAGCGCATGACACGATCACGTCTTCCGCGACATCAATGATCATGTTGCTCGGCCAAAATCCCGAGTGGCAAGATACGCTGCGTGATGAAATGTTAGGTCTTGGTATCGCCGGACATGATTTGCCCTATGACCGGCTGAATGATCTGGTGCTGACTGATTATGCCTTTAAGGAATCGCTGCGTTTAATGGCGCCTGTGCCGTCTATCCCGCGCCGCGCGGTTAAAGATTTTGATTTTGGGGGCTATCATTTCAAGGCGGGGACTTATGTGGGTATCAGTCCGGCCTTTACGCACAAAATGCCAGAGCATTGGCCCGATCCGGAAAAATTTGATCCCATGCGCTTTACGCCAGAGCTGGTGAAGGCGCGGCACAAATATGCTTGGGTGCCCTTTGGCGGCGGCGCGCATATGTGCCTTGGCCTGCATTTCGCCTATATGCAGATCAAGATCCTGATGTGGCATATGCTGCGCGATCATCGCATTGTGCTGCCTGCGGGCAGTGGGGCCTCTTGGCAGGCCTGGCCCATTCCCAAGCCGCGCGATGGCCTGCCGGTGCAGATTGTCCCGCGCGGCGCTTGACCCTCTTTTCGCCTCGCTGTATTGTATGTCTAATACAGCGAGGAGTGCGTCATGTCTGCGCCTGTCAAATCCCTTGTGATGCTGAGCCTGCTCGCAGGCCTTTCTGCCTGCGATACCAGCAGCCAAAATGCAGATAGCTCAGACGCGCCGGGCACAAATATTTCTGTGTCCGCCAGATCAGACAGCGGCGCACCCGTGAGCCTCAAGGCCGATGGCGAGGCGGGCCGATTGGCCGTTAAACTCCCCGGCGTCGATGCAACCATCGCCCTGCCCAAAATCATGCTGAAAGACAGCAATTTCGATTTAGACGGGGTGAAGCTGTTTCCCGGCGCCACAATTTCGACCGTCTCGGTTGTGGCCGATGGCGCATCCAGTGCTGATCCCGCCAAGGTCAAAATCGTATTTCAGGCCCCGGCCTCGCCTGCGGCTGTGAAAAGCTGGTTTGAACAAGCCTTTAAAGAAAAGGCAGTGGCCGTGCGCGCCGCAGGGGAAAATTTGATTGGCCAAACGCGCGATGGGGGCAATTTTCGTATGGAGTTTGCCGCAGCCCAAGATGGCAAGACCAACGGGACAATTTTGATTTCTGAAAAACGCTAGACTTTGGTGCGCGCTGGCCGGCAGATGCACCGGCCTTAATCAAGCCGGCCAAGGAGATGATGATGCGTGCTTTTCGACAGGTGGACGTGTTCACGCGCCGCCCCTTTTTCGGCAATCCCGTCGCCGTCATCCTAGATGGGTCAGATCTGACGACTGATCAGATGCAGCAAATTGCCCAATGGACCAATTTGTCAGAAACGACTTTTGTCCTCCCGCCTGACGACCCGGCAGCCAGCTATCGCGTGCGCATTTTTACGCCGCGCGCAGAATTGCCCTTTGCGGGCCACCCCACTTTGGGAACCGCGCACGCCGTTTTAGACGCGGGCCTTGCCCAGCCTGTCAATGGCATGCTGGTCCAACAATGCGCTGTTGGCTTGGTTGAGGTGACAATTGACGGCGATATGCGCGCCTTTCGTCTGCCGCGCTATGCGGAACAAGATGCCCCTGACGTTGATCAGTTGACGGCCGCTTTGGGGGTGCCCGGCCTGCTTGTCGCACCGCCCAAGCTGCTGGATGTCGGGCCTCGCTGGGTGATTGGCGAATGCAGATCGACGCAAGCCCTTGCGACATTGGGGCCTGATTTGTCCGCCCTTGCCGATTATGATCGTGCGCATCACACCACCGGCCTCACTTTATTTGCCGTCGGGCCAGAGGGCGTCAAAGTCCGCTCTTTTGCGCCTGCAGATGGCATTGCTGAAGACCCAGTCTGTGGCAGTGGCAATGCCGCTGTTGCGGCGTATCGCCTGCTGCGGGGCGCGCTGGCCGATGGGCAAAGCTATCAGGCTTCGCAAGGCCGCGAAGTTGGTCGGGATGGGGAAATTTATGTCCGCATTTCTGGCCGGGATGTGTATGTCGGCGGGCAGTGTGTGACCTGCGTGTCGGGCATGATTAGGCTGTAAATCGGGCCGTGCGCGCGGCCATGCTTCTCTTCTGCGTGCAATGCGGCTAAGGCACGGGCCATGCACCCGATCTTTCTTGTCATGACCGGCGGCGCTTTGGGCGCTGCGGCCCGCTATCTGACGGCCAGCGCCTTTGGGGTGCGGGGGGATTGGCCCATGGGCACATTTCTCGTCAATTTGGTAGGCGGATTGTTAATGGGCGTGCTGGCGGCTTTTGTCCTGCGCGGCAGTGCGTCTGAGGGCGTCCGCCTGTTTGTCGGCGTTGGGATTTTGGGTGGCTTTACCACATTTTCGGCCTTTAGTTTAGAAGGCTTTAACATGATTGCACGGGGCCAATGGGCGCTGGCAATCGGCTATGCGCTTGCTTCTGTAACGGGATCAATTCTCGCGCTTGCCATTGGCTATGGAGTGGCTCGCGCATGAGCACAGAAGTTCGTCAGTTCACCGTTGATGCCGAGGATGATGGCATAAGACTGGACCGCTGGTTCAAGCGGCATTTGCCGGATGCCAATTTTAACACCGTCTCGCGCTGGGCGCGCACGGGACAGTTGCGTGTCGATGGCAAGCGGGCCGCCCCAGGGGATCGCGTTGAGTCTGGCCAGCAAATTCGGGTTCCCCCAGCGGACCCTGTTGCGCCTGCCACGGCCAAGCCCAAAAAGGAGCGGCCCCGCTTAAGCGACGATCAGATTGCCTTTGCCGAAAGTCTGGTGATCCACAAAGACAAAGCGGCGTTGGTGCTCAACAAGCCGCCGGGCCTTGCAACCCAAGGCGGCACGCGCACAACCGAACATGTTGATGCACTGCTCGACGGCCTGTGGTTTGAGCATGATCAGCGGCCAAAGCTTGTTCACCGGCTGGACAAGGATACATCGGGCGTGTTGCTGGTCGCGCGCACATCGCGGGCCGCAGCCTCTTTTTCCAAAAGCTTTTCCAGCCGCACGGCCCGCAAAGTCTATTGGGCCATCATTGTCGGTGTCCCGTCAATTGAAGATGGCATGATTGAGCTGCCACTTGCCAAACAGCCGGGGACAGGCGGCGAGAAAATGTGCGTCGATGAGGAAAATGGCGCGCCCTCCCGCACGCGCTATCGCGTCATTGATCGCGCGGGGAATAATGCTGCTTGGGTAGAGTTGCAGCCGCTGACGGGCCGCACGCACCAGCTGCGTGTGCATATGGCCGCCATTGGCCA
>RFZB01000062.1 GCA_009920915.1 Sphingomonadaceae bacterium
TTTCCAACCGGCTCAAGAAGAATCTAAAAACCCTTCAGCCTTGGGCCAAACGATTCCCTTGTGATGCATTCAGAGTGTACGACCGGGACATTCCTGAATTTGCGGTGACGGTCGATTACTACAATGGCAAGATCGTCGTATATCGTTATTTCAACAAACAGTTTCAGGAACGGGATGACCTTCATTTCAAGACGGTCATCGACGACGTCAAGAGCGTTTTTGGCGTAAGCGGCGAAGATGTCTTCGTGCACATCAGTGCGGTGGAACAGGCTGGTCTTGCTGGCTTGGCTGAAGGCCAGCCGCTTGGCTATACGCTGGTTGATCGTGGCGGCAAGATTTCCGCGACGGACTTGGTGATTGAGGGCGATCCGCTTCCTGTGGAAGAACGCGCCCCGCGTCAGGACCGCTTCGGTGGTGAGTCGCGCGGTGGCTTTGGCGATCGTCCGCCCCGCGTTCAGCGCACGCTGACGGGTGAAACCGCGACAGGCACTGTCAAATTCTTCAATTCTATGAAGGGTTTTGGTTTCATTCAGCGCGATGACGGCCAGCCGGATGCCTTTGTGCATATTTCTGCTGTTGAGCGTGCCGGTATGGGCACGTTGAACGAGGGTGACCGCGTGAAGTTTGACATCGAAGTCGACAATCGCGGTAAGAATTCGGCCGTTAACCTTTCGTCATCCGACTAATCGGATCGAAACCGAACCAAGTAAAAAGGGCGGCCCCAACGGGTCGCCCTTTTTCGTGAAAGCCAAGGTCTTGGCATTGGCAGCGCTTGACAAAGCGGCTGCACTCCCCCAATGGCCGCGGCTTACCGCGCTTCTGCGCGAATCCCTTTTTAACAGATACGAAGGTTTATCGGGTCATGGCCAAGCCGACCACTGTCAAGATCAAGCTCGTGAGCTCGGCCGATACGGGCTTCTTCTATGTGACGAAGAAGAATCCGCGGACCCAGACCGAAAAGCTGTCTTTCCGCAAATATGATCCCGTCGTGCGCAAGCATGTCGAGTTCAAGGAAGCTAAGATCAAGTAATTCGGCTTGCCGCGTTACTGCGGCAGTCGCATCTCGGTCTCTTCAATCAGCGCAGTGACGCTGTCCATGAATAGCGTCAGCGTGATGGGCTTTGACACAAACGCATCTGCGCCTGCGGTTCGAACCCGATCTTCATCGCCTTTGCCGGCATAGGCGGTCACGGCCATAATCGGCGTGTCGCGCAATCTTTCTTCGCTCCGGATGGCCTCAATCAGGTCAAGGCCGCTCACATGGGGCATCTGGATGTCCATGACAATCAAGTCCGGGCGACTCGCACGGGCGTGGTCCAGCGCCTCACGGGCATCGCGAACAGGCTCAGCCATAAAGCCATGTGCTTTTAGAAGATCACAAAAAAGCTTGAGGTTAAGTTCGTTGTCCTCGACAACAAGTACCCTTTTGGTCATCGGACCATCCCATTTTGTTAGGCCTTATCCTAGTCGATGAAATTAGACCGAACAAATGAACAAGACGTCACAACCGCAGCGATTATGGCGCTTGGCTGGGTGTTGGCAGAGGATGCCCGCGCCCAGCGCTTCTTGGCTTTGACCGGATTTTCTCCCGACGATTTACGTTTACGGCTGGCCGACCCCGGTCTTCACGATGCCGTCAGACTTTTTTTAGAGGGGCATCAGCCTGATCTCTTGGCTTGCGCCGAGGCTATTGGTGTTGCACCGGCCATATTATTGCCACCAGCACGGGAGAATTGGGCATGAGTGGGCGGCCTTTGCTAATTACCGATTGTGATGAAGTGCTGCTCCACATGGTCGTGCCCTTTGCCGATTGGGTGGATGAGGCACACCATATCCATTTTGACCTTGAAAGTGGTGAGTTTGTGAACGCGCTGCGCCACAAGGCAACGGGCGTGGCGTTGGGCCATGATGAAATCTGGCCGCTGCTGCGTGGGTTTTTTGCAACCGAAATGCACCGCCAATATCCTATTGAGGGCGCGTTAGAGGCCATTCACGAAATTGCCCAAGTCGCGGATGTCGTGGTGCTCACCAATTTGTCCGATCATGAGCGCGAGGGCCGCATCCACCAGCTGCGCGCCGTGGGCGTGGAATTTCCCGTGTTCACCAATCAAGGCGGCAAGGGGCCGTTGCTGCGCCAAATCGTGGCCGATTATGCGCCCAGCAGCACCGTTTTTGTTGATGATTTGGGCCATAACCACAGCTCAGTGGCAGATCATGCGCCCGATGTCTGGCGGCTGCACATGGTGGGGGAGCCAAGATTGGCGCCGCGGATTAAGCCGCACCCCAAGGCCCATGCCCGCATTGACGATTGGCCCAGCGCGCGCCAGTGGATTTTAGACCGATTTGAAGAAGGAATTCCCAATGGGCAGTGATCACGCCGCATCTGCATCATCCCCCGAAGCCCGCTTGGCTGAGTTGGGCATTACTCTGCCCGAGGCGGCGGCCCCTGTTGCGGCCTATGTGCCCACTGTGGAAGCCGGCGGTTTGCTCCATATTTCTGGTCAGCTGCCCTTTGACAATGGCACGGTGATGACTGGCCGGATCGGTGAAGATCGGGATCAGGCCTATGGCGAGGCGGCGGCACGGGCCTGTGGCTTGATGCTCATTGCCCAGATGAAGGCAGCGCTGGGCAGCCTTGATCGCGTGGTGCGGGTTGTAAAGCTGGGCGTGTTCATTAACTCGCACGCTGATTTCACCAACCAGCCCTTGGTTGCCAATGGCGCGTCCAACCTGATGATTGATGTTTTTGGCGATGCCGGGCGCCATGCCCGCTCGGCCGTGGGTGTGCCCGTATTGCCGCGCGGTGCGGTTGTTGAGGTTGATGCCATTGTCGCCATCCGGCCCGCCTGATCCAGGCATTAACGCCCGTGTGGCAGAGGGCGTGGCCCAGATTGACGCCGCCCAATGGACGGCCTGTGCGGGCACAGACAATCCGTTCCTGTCGCATGCCTTTCTGGCCGCGCTGGAACGCTCTGGCAGTGTTGGGCCGGGCACGGGCTGGCAGGCGGCCCCCATTTTACTTGATGGGCCAGATGGGGCCATCGCCGGCGCTCTGCCCGCCTATTTGAAATCGCACAGCCAGGGCGAATATGTGTTTGACCATGGCTGGGCAGAGGCATGGCAGCGGGCCGGGGGGCAATATTATCCCAAGCTGCAAATTGCGGCGCCCTTTACACCTGTGCCCGGCCCGCGTCTGCTGGCGCAAGAGGCCAGCACTGCCCGTCAGTTAATTGCCGCTGCCGAAGCGTTAACCGATCAGAATGATCTGTCCTCGGCCCATGCCACCTTTGTGTCGGCGGATCAGCTAGACCTGTTTCAGGCCGCGGATTGGTTGATCCGCGAGGGGATCCAATATCATTGGTTTAACAACCAGTATCAGGATTTTGACGATTTTCTGGCGGCGCTGTCGTCACGCAAGCGCAAAGCGATCCGCAAGGAACGCGCGGCCGCCCAAGCCGGGCTAGAGATTAAGGCACTGCGTGGGCCTGAAATAACTGAGGCGCATTGGGATGCCTTTTGGCATTTTTATCAAGATACGGGCGCGCGCAAATGGGGTCGGCCTTATCTGACGCGCAGTTTCTTTTCCGAAATTGGCACGACAATGGGCGACCAAATTCTGCTCTTTTTGGCAGAGCGGGCGGGCGTGCCGATTGCCGGGGCGCTCAATTTCCTAGGGTCTGAGGCGCTTTATGGCCGCTATTGGGGCTGTACGGAGGATGTTCCCTTTCTCCATTTTGAGCTGTGCTATTATCGCGCCATTGAAGCGGCGATTGCGCTGGGCCTCGCGCGGGTCGAAGCTGGCGCACAAGGCGAGCATAAGCTGGCCCGTGGCTATGTCGCAACGCCCACTTATTCCGCGCATTATATTCCGCACCCCGGCTTTCACGCGGCTGTTGCCGATTTTCTGGATCGGGAACGCCGGGCGATTGCGCGCGATAGAGAGTATCTGCAAGATCTGACGCCGTTCCGCAAAGCCGATTAAGCGGCCTTGCGGGGGGTGCCGACCAGCCAATCGCGCGCAGCCCGCTGTGCTAAGGCAATCTCGCGGGCGGACATTTCGGCTGCCAGATCGGCCCGATATTGCTGGGCGCGTTCATCCCCGCTCATCGCGGCCAAATTAAACCATTTATGCGCCTCGACATAATCTGGGGTGATGCCATCCTGCCCCGAGGCATAGGCAATGCCCAATTCAAAACAGGCCTCGGGCGCGCCATTGGCGGCATCCCTCAGCCAACGGTTTATCTTGAATACCCCAGTGATCAACGTGTCTGCCATGATCGTCCATCCTCTATCCGTCTTGGATGAGGGGATTGGATCAAAATGGTTTAAACAAGCAGTTAATGGACGAAAAGATTTATACCGCGGGGCGCACTGGCAGATTGTCTATCAACCGCGCTTTGCCCATGCGGGCCGCCGCAAGCAGCCGTCCAGGCCGCGTCAGTTTCTCAATCGGAACAAGGGTTTCGGCGTCGACCAACGCAACATAATCAACGGAGGCAAAGCCGGCGTTCACCAAGGCGGGCGCAATGCTGGACAGCGTCTTGGCAATGTCTTCACCGCCCTCAATGGCCCGTGCGGCATGGCCCAAAGCACGCGGCAGCGCTGTGGCAGCGGCGCGTTCCTCGGCTGTCAAATAGGCATTGCGCGAGGAAAGGGCGAGGCCATCCGCCTCGCGCTGGGTGGGAAAGCCAACCACCTCAATGTCCATGTCAAGATCAGCGGCCATGCGCCGAATGATGGCCAATTGCTGCCAATCCTTCTCGCCAAAAATCGCAAGATCGGGCCGCACTTGATTGAACAGCTTGGCAACCACAGTGGCCACGCCATCAAAATGGCCGGGCCGCGCTGCGCCGCATAGCCGATCGGGCAGGCCATCCACGCGGATATTGGTGGCAAAGCCCGTGGGATACATTTCGTCAACGCCTGGCATCCACAAAATATCAACCCCGGCCGCCCCTAATTTGGCGGCATCGGCCTCGGCCCGGCGAGGATAGGCGTCAAAATCTTCATTGGGGCCAAATTGCTTGGGATTCACAAAGATAGAGACGACCACGCGTGTCGCACGCTTCTTTGCCTCGGCCACCAGGGCCATATGCCCCCCATGCAGTGCGCCCATGGTCGGCACCAAGGCAATCGTCTCGCCCGCGGCGCGAAAGCGGCCCAAATGCGCCGTCAGCGCAGCACGATCATGGATGGTTTGCACGGTCTTTCCTGCACGGCTATTAAGGGCTTTCGTCTCTAGCGAGGGTAGGGGAGGCGAATCAAGAAAGGATCGCAACAGGTTCATGTCGGGGGCAAAACCGCACATCATCGTTTTCGCCAATGAAAAGGGCGGTTCGGGCAAGTCGACAACGGCCGTGCATACGGCGGTGGCGCTTGCTGTGTCGGGGCATAAGGTTGCCGCGATTGATCTTGATACGCGCCAGCGCACATTGGCCCGCTATTTGGAAAACCGCGAGGCCACTGTGCGCCGCCGCGATGCAGAGCTGGATGTGCCGCTCTATGCCGTGCTCAATCCCATGACTGAGGCTGCGTTAGAGGCAGAAATTGCGCGCCTAAGTGTGGGCCAAGATTTTCTGATTATTGATACGCCGGGCCGCGATGATCCTGTGGCGCGCGCGGCCATTGCGCGGGCGGATACATTGGTAACGCCGATTAATGACAGCTTTGTTGATCTCGACTTGATTGGCCAAGTTGATCCGGAAAGTTTCCGTGTCAGCAAGCCCAGCTTTTATGCCGAACTCATTTGGGATTTGCGCAAAGAACGCGCCCGCGCCGATGGGGCGACAGTCGATTGGGTGGTGCTGCGCAACCGCCTCCAGCATCTGGATGCGCATAATATGCGGCGGGTTGGTGCGGCCTTGGGAGAATTGTCAAAGCGGGTTGGCTTTCGCACCGTGCCGGGCCTGAGTGAACGTGTCATTTATCGTGAGCTGTTCCCCAAAGGGCTGACGCTGCTGGATAAGAAGGAATTGGGCGGATTTTCCGTCAGTCACGTCGCCGCGCGGCAGGAATTGCGCGAGATGATATCTGCGTTCGCGCTGCCCACACATGATGCCGCCCAGCGCGAATTGGCCTTTGGATGATGCGGTTTGTAATTTTTTTTGCGATTGTTGCGGCCTTAATTTGGCTGTGGCGCAGCGCCAAACGCCCTGCTGACATCATGCGCCGCGACGAGGCTGCACGCCTTTTGGGCGTGGCCGAAGACGCCAAAGCTGATGAGATTATTGAGGCGCATAAAAGGCTTATCGCCAAGGTGCATCCAGATGCCGGCGGCAGTGCAGATTTGGCAGCCCAAGTGAACCGCGCGCGTGATGTGCTGTTGGGGACGGATCAGGCCTAAGCCGGAGTAATTAATCCGCCTGGAGGGGTACTTGATTCCCCCTGCCGATTTGGGCAGGCGCTGCCCATCACTTTTCCAAGGAAAGCCGTGCCCAATGACGCATCAGTTCCATGCAACTGCCCTTCGTGAATATGATATTCGGGGGATTGTGGGCGACACGCTGACGGAGGCGGATGCCTGGGCCATTGGCCGCAGCTTTGCGACCATCGTGCGGCGTGCGGGCGGCAAGACGGTCGCTGTCGGCTATGATGGCCGACTGTCCTCGCCTGTTATGGAAGCCGCGTTAATCAAGGGACTGACGGAAAGCGGGGCGGATGTTGTGCGCGTCGGCCTAGGACCAACCCCAATGCTCTATTATGCGGAGGCCACGTTGGACGATGTCGATGGCGGTATACAGATAACTGGCAGCCATAATCCCTCCAACTATAATGGCTTCAAGATGGTACATGCGCATGCGCCATTCTTCGGGGCGGACATTCAAACCATTGGCGCGCTCGCGGCGGCGGGCGATTGGGAGACTGGGGTCGGCACCGTCCGCGATCATGATATTTTTGACCAATATGTCGCTCGGCTCGCCCAAGACTTTACAGGCGGTGCCTTTCGTGTCGGCTGGGATGCGGGCAATGGCGCGGGCGGTGCTGTCATTGAGGCTTTGGTCAAGCGCCTGCCCGGGGAGCATCACTTGCTCTTTACCGATATTGATGGAACCTTTCCTAACCATCACCCGGACCCCACAGTTGAAGCCAATTTGGAAGATCTGCGCCGCCTTGTCGCGGAAAAGAAGCTCGATTTCGGACTGGCTTTTGACGGCGATGCTGATCGGATTGGGGCAATTGATGGCGAGGGCCGTGTGGTCTGGGGCGATCAGATTCTCGCCATCCTGTCCGAAGCTGTGCTGAAAGATGTGCCGGGGGCAACCATCATTGCCGATGTGAAGGCCAGCCAGGCGCTCTATGATCGGGTGACGGAACTGGGCGGCACACCGCTGATGTGGAAAACCGGCCACAGCCTTATCAAGGCCAAGATGAAAGAGGTGAACTCGCCGCTCGCGGGCGAAATGTCGGGCCATATCTTCTTCAAACATTGCTGGTATGGCTTTGACGATGCCATTTATGCCGGGCTGCGCCTGATTGAAGCTGTCAGCGAATTGGGCGGCTCATTGACGGCGCTAAAATCGGCCATGCCCGCCATGATCAACACGCCTGAAATGCGCTTTCAAGTTGATGAAAGCCGCAAATTCGCGGTGGTGGAAGAAGTTTTGGCCCGGCTAGAGGCGGAAGGCGCAGATGTGAACCGCACTGATGGCGCCCGCGTGAACACGCCAGATGGCTGGTGGCTGCTGCGCGCGTCCAACACGCAAGATGTGCTGGTGGCGCGTGCCGAGGCAAAGGATGAAGCCGGTTTGGCGCGGCTCTTGGGGCAAATAGATGCGCAACTGGCGGCATCGGGCATTGAACGTGGAGAAAGCGTCGCCCATTAACAGGGTGTGATGCATTCCGCCTCTCCTTTGCCCGATGGACTTCAGGGCTGGTTTGCCGTGCGTGGCTGGTCGCCCCGCCGTTATCAACTTGAGATGCGCGACGCCTATATGGCGGGGGAGCACGCGTTGCTTGTTGCGCCAACCGGGGCGGGCAAAACATTGGCCGGGTTCTTGGCAAGTTTGGCTGATCTGGCAGAACACCCGCGTGAGGGGCTGCACACAATTTACATCTCGCCCCTCAAGGCCTTGGCTGTCGATGTCCGGCGCAATTTGCTGCAGCCGATTGCCGAAATGGGCCTAGATATTCGGGTGGAAACGCGCACGGGCGATACCCCGTCAGATCGCAAGGCGCGGCAAAGGGTAAAGCCGCCGCACATCTTGCTAACCACGCCGGAAAGCCTCAGCCTGCTGCTTTCCTACCCCGAAAGTGTCGATATGTTGGCTGGGGTGCAGCGGATTGTGATTGATGAGGTCCACGCCTTTGCCACAGGCAAGCGGGGGGATTTGCTCAATCTTGCCATGGCGCGGTTGCAGGCAATTGCCCCGCAGATGCGCCGGGCGGCCTTGTCTGGCTGGTGCAGGGTGATGCTGGGGCCCCACCTGATCTTGCCATTTTGCTGCCAGAAGATCGCGTCCCTTGGGCCGGGCATAGTGGCGCTTATGCGGTGCCGCAGGTCATGGCCGAAATTGAAATGCATCAGACGACAATTGTCTTTTGCAACACGCGCGGCTTGTGTGAGCTGATTTTTCAGGAATTGTGGAAAATCAACGACCATAAACTGCCCATTGGCATCCATCATGGCAGCTTGGATATTGAGGCGCGCCGCAAGGTGGAAAATGCCATGGCCGATGGGCGTTTGCGGGCCTTAGTGGCCACGGCCAGCCTTGATCTGGGGGTGGATTGGGGCGATGTGGATTGCGTCATTCAAATGGGCGCGCCCAAGGGCTCGTCGCGCCTGTTGCAGCGCATCGGCCGGGCCAATCACCGTTTGGATGAACCGTCTGAGGCCATTCTCGTCCCCGGCAATCGCTTTGAATATCTTGAGGCTTTGGCCGCGTGGGATGCCATTGGCGAAGGCGTGCTGGATGGGGAGCCGTTTCGCCCCGGCAGCTTGGATGTGCTGGCCCAGCATCTTATGGCCTGTGCCTGTGCCGCGCCCTTTGACGAAGCCGCCATGCTGGCAGAGGTGCGTCAGGCCGCCCAATATGCGGACTTGGCGGCAGAGACCTTTGCCCGCCTGCTCGATTTCATTGCAACGGGGGGCTATGCGCTCCGGGCGTATGATCGCTTTCGCCGGTTAACGCGGACGCCCGATGGCCTATGGCGGATCACGCATCCGCAATTTGTGGCGCAACACCGGCTGAATGCGGGTATTATTGTGGACACCCCCATGCTCGATGTCCGCTTTAAAAATGGGCGGCGGCTGGGCCAGCTGGATGAATATTTCGCCGCCAGCCTGATGCCGGGCGATAGCTTTTACTTTGCAGGGCTCAGTTTGGAGGTAGAGCGGACGGATGCACAGGGCCTGACCGTTCGGGCCAGCAGCAAAAAGGCCCGCATCCCCAGCTATATGGGCGCGCGTATGCCCCTGACCACGCATCTGGCAGATCGCGTGCGGCATTTTCTGCATGATCGCGCCAGTTGGGCGCGCTTTCCCGATGATGTGCGGGATTGGCTAGAGGTGCAGGACCGCGTCTCAACACTGCCCGCTCCCGGCGAGCTGCTGGTCGAAACCTTCCCGCATGAACAGATGCACTATATGGTCGTCTATAGCTTTGAAGGTTGGAACGCGCACCAATCGCTGGCCATGCTCCTCGCTCGGCGCATGGAGGCCCAAGGGCTGCACCCCATTGGCTTTGTGGCCAGTGATTATAGCTTTGCGATTTGGGCGCTTGAGCCGATTGACGATCCAGCAGCGCTCCTATCCGCGGATATTTTGACGGATGAATTTGTAACATGGGTGGAAAATTCAGCGCTGCTCAAACGCGCCTTTCGTGAAGTAGCAGTCATTGGCGGGCTGGTGGAACGGCAAATCCCCGGCAAACGCAAGACGGGTCGGCAAGTCACCTTTTCAACTGATCTGATTTACGATGTACTGCGCCGTTATGAGCCTGATCATCTGTTGATGGAGGCAGCCTGGGCCGATGCCCGCACGCGGATGACTGATGTTGGCCGCTTGGGCGCGCTGCTGGATCGCGCGGCGCAAACGATGGTCCATAAACGGCTCGATCGCATCAGTCCTTTGGCTGTGCCCGTTATGGCCATTGTCGGCCGGGAAAGCGTGGCGCAGGGCGCTGCCGAAGATCAGCTGTTGTTTGAGGCTGAGGCCTTGGCCAAAACAGCCATGGGCAGCAGACCCTAGTCTTTCGACTCATTGCGCCAAAGCCCGGCTATGATAGGTTTTGACGGCCCGGCGCAACGCTGCGCCATTCATGGAGATTGGGATGCACGCTTTGGTGCTTGCGGCCGTGCTGTTCAGCCCCAGCCCCGTGCTGGCGCAAGAAGCGCGTGACGCGTCTCTCGCAGAGGTTGCATCCCCGGCTGCGGCGGATGTGGTGCCCACGGGGGATGATGGCGCCGCGCGCATGACTGTGCCTGTTATGGTCAATGGCCAGGGGCCGTTTTCCTTTGTGATTGATACAGGTGCCGATCGCACTGTTGTTTCGCGCGAATTGGCAGAGCGGCTGGGCCTGCGCAAAGCCGGCAATGTCCGCTTGCACGCCATGGGCGGCAGTGGCCGGGTGGATGTGGTGAAGGTCGATCATCTCCAAATCTCGCCGCGCGTCTCTCGCCGGTTAGAGGCGGCCGCCTTGCCGCGGCGCTATATTGGGGCAGATGGGCTATTGGGTCTTGATAGCTTAAAGGGCCAGCGCATCATTATGGATTTTCGGGCGGGTACAATGACGCTGGAACCCGCCACCCAGCGTGCGCGTGATGTGGATGCTGGCAGTGATGTTATTGTGGTGACCGCCCGGTCGCGTCTGGGGCAATTGGTGATGGTGGATGCCGATGCCAATGGCCAGAAAGTCTGGGTGGTGGTTGATACAGGCGCCCAGAATAGTGTTGGCAATTTGCGGCTTAAGCGGCTGATGCTGGCGCGCGACCCGCGCACGACAACACGCCCAATTGAGATGATTGATGTGTTGGGCCAGCGCACCCCTGCAGACTATACCATCGTCAATCGGCTGCGGATTGGCGGCGTCTTAATGGGCAATGCCGCCATTGCCTTTGCCGATGCCCATCCCTTTCGCCTGTTTGATTTGCACACAAAGCCCTCGATGCTGATGGGCATGGAAAGCCTGAAAAGCTTTGATCGCGT
>RFZB01000063.1 GCA_009920915.1 Sphingomonadaceae bacterium
TTCACCCTGATCTTCGGCATCCATGCCCAGCAGCGCGTCCGCAATGGGGCCATTTACATTGTCCACTGCTTGCGACACGCCTTTGCCAAGCCATTGGCTCTTATCGCCATCACGCTTTTCAACCGCTTCATAAGCCCCGGTCGACGCGCCAGACGGCACAGCAGCACGGCCAAAGCTGCCGTCTTCCAACAGGACATCGACTTCAACAGTCGGGTTGCCCCGGCTATCAACAATCTGGCGGGCATGGATATCGAGAATGGCCGTCACTATATCAGACTCCAAAGCTGCTTGGCGGATGGGAATACGGCCTCTATCCATCACGCAGCCCCCGCGCAACCATGAGGGAAAGCGACATGGCAACGACTGATACTAACTCCCCGAAAACTAAAGCAAAAAAAGCCCCTGCCCGACGCAAAGCCAGCACGACGGCAAAACCCCGGAAAAGCAAGGCGCTGGTCGCAAAACAGGCCAATGAAGCCCAGGCAGGCCTGCGCGATGAAGCCGGCAAGTTGATCACTAAGCTTAAATCGTCTGCGCGCGATGCCGCGAATAGCGGCAAGGCAAAGACCAGCAGCACGCTGGATGATGTTTCGTCTCTGGTCGATGATATGGCCCGCACACTCGAAGACCGCGTTGGCCCACAATATGGCGCCTATGCACGGCGCGCCGCCGATGCTCTATCGGGTGTCTCAGACAGTCTAAAAGCCAAGGATGTGGAAGAGCTGTTGGAAGATGCGCGTGACTTTATTCGCCGCAAGCCAGCCATTGCCATTGGCGCTGCCGCAGCTTTGGGTTTTGTTGTCACGCGGCTGCTGGCGGCCGACCAGGGCGATGAAGCTTAAGGCTCAGAACCGAGGATGACGATGGAGCCACCCCCTTCGGGACCAGACCCCAGCGCACGCGTGTTGCTGCGCCAATTGGCTGAAGACGCGACTGCCTATGCGCGCGCAGAGGCGGAGTATCTGAAGGCAGAATTGGGCGATCGCACGGCACATCTGGCGCCAACGCTTGCCCTTTATGCCGTGGCGGCCATTTTAGGTCTGGGCTTGGTGCTGGGGCTGATAGTGGCGGCGACATTATGGGCGGCAAGCTATATTGGCTTTGGCTGGGCGATGGCCGCATTGGCGGCGATCCTGGGTCTTGCCATTTGGTTGCTGGTGCGTGCGGCAGGCCGGCACCTACAGGCCATGCTGCGGCCATGGACCCGCCCATGACTGATCTGCCCAACACCCCCGATCACGCAGCCCAAAGGCTGGTGGAGACGCGCGCGCGCTTTCAGGCGACGCTGGGCGTTGCCAAGCATGAGCTTGCGCCCAAAACACTGTTCACGCGCAAAGCCCGCCAAATGCGGGACCGCGCCGAGACTGAGGTTCGCGCCCGACCTTATGCCACTGCGGGAACCGCAACGGCGCTATTCCTTTTTCTATTCCGCAAACCCATTGCCGGCCTTGTCCGGCGGCTCTTGAGGGAGAAACGATATGACTGACTCGCTGCGCAACAAAGCCACGGAAACCTATACTCAAGCCCGCACCAAGGCCGAGAAAGCCTTGGATGTAAGTCGTACCAAATTGCGCGATGGGGCCGCCGCCACCCGCGTCCGGGCAAAGGCCGCACAAGAAAAAGCCCGCAATGGCCTGAGTGGCAATCCGTTGACTGCTGTCGCTGGGGGGCTTGCGCTTGGCGCGATTATTGCGGCCCTGCTGCCCAAGACACAGCGCGAACGCCGCTTGGTCGGTCCGGTCAGCCGTAGCGTCAAATCCTCTGCCAAAACCGCCGCAAAAGTTGCGGGCAACGTTGCCAAGGCAGAGCTTATTGCGCTAGGCGTCAGCGGGGATGCCGCCCGCAAACAAGTTCGTGAGCTCGCCGGAAAAATTAGTAAGGCTGCAAGCTCTGCCAGTCAGGCGGCGGTAAAAACTGTACGCAAGGATAAATCGAATAATGAGTGATATGAGCAAGCTGCATTTGGTGTTTGGCGGCCGCGTCACCGACCCGCGCACGCTGGAATTTGCAGATTTGACGTCTATGGACGTTGTTGGCTTTTTTTCCGACTATAAAAGCGCGGAAAATGCGTGGCGTGCCGCGGCCCAACGCACCGTTGACGATGCCGAAATGAAATATGTCGTCGTGCACATGCATCGCTTGTTGCAGCCTGACATGATTGACCTCGCAAAAGCGAGCTAAGTGCTGGCGACCCAATCTGTTTGGCCCCGGTGCGGGAAAGAAGGAGTGTGACGAGCCAATGAAGCGCGCCCTGCTTGTTTCCCCAACCGATCAAGCCCAGGAAGCCGCAGAGCGGCTTCGGAGCCGGTATGACTGGGTCGATCTGCGCGATGCCGAGATAGTGGTGGCGCTGGGGGGCGATGGATTCATGCTGCAAACCCTGCATGGGATGCTGGGTCGGCGGCGGATTGTGCCCGTGTTTGGCATGAATTTGGGCACTGTTGGCTTTTTAATGAACGATTGGCGTGAGGATGATCTCAACGCCCGCATTGCCAAGGCGCGGTCCTTTGGCGTGTCTCCGCTGCGCATGGAGGCCGAAACCATTGATGGCGAGTTGGTGACCAGCCCAGCGATTAACGAAGTCTCATTGCTGCGTGAAACCCGGCAGACGGCAAAGCTTGAAGTTGATGTTGATGGGCGGACGGTGATTGAAGAACTGGTCTGTGATGGGGTTCTTGTTGCCACCGCCGCTGGCTCGACCGCCTATAATTTTTCTGCACAAGGGCCAATTCTGCCACTTGATTCGCCGCTGCTCGCCCTCACCCCCATCAGCCCGTTCCGGCCAAGGCGGTGGCGCGGGGCGATTTTGCCCGATAGCGCAACCATTGAATTTCGCGTGTTAGATGCCGTTAAACGCCCGGTGAGTGCCGTGGCTGATCAGCAAGAAGTCCGCGATGTCGCGCGTGTGCGCGTGATGAGCGACCGGCAAACACGGCTGACTTTGATGTTCGATCCTGAGCATGCGTTGGATGATCGCATCGCGATGGAACAATTTGCTGTTTGAGGTGCTTGCCAAGCGGCACTGGCCTGCTTATAGGCCGCCTCCTCAAGAGCGTTCCCCGGTAGCTCAGCGGTAGAGCATCCGACTGTTAATCGGACGGCCGCCTGTTCGAATCAGGCCCGGGGAGCCACTCTTCTCTCTCCAAAAACGCCCAAAATCCTGCGGATCTCGCCGTCGTTCCCGGCTTGTTCTTTTTTTCGCTTGACGAAAGAACAAATCAAGATCATAAAAGCGGAACAAAAGGAGACTAGTGATGCACTTCCTCGCGTTCTTATTTTTCAGCAGCCTGCTGGCTGGTTCGGCCCTCGCGATTCGGGCTCTGTTGTTGGACTCAAGCGATAAGATTGGCGCTGCGTTGGCTGGCGACTATCAACTGGCCTCAGCGCAGCCCGCCCCCATTTATCTGGCACGCCGCCGCCCTACGCGTGCCGTGCAGAGCCCTGCCTCGGTGCGTCGGCGCATTGCGGCCTGATCTGCGACGGCGCGGTTAGGGCGTACGCGCGCGCCGGATTTTGCCGTAGCTACGAATGCTGAAGGGAATCATCAGCAGATAGACGACACAAATGGCTGTCAGCGTGATCCAAGGCTCTGAAAAGAGCGCAGCTCCCACAAGTGCCACCACCAAAATCGCCTCAAGCCGCACGGTGCGGCGCAGGCGGATCGAGCCCCAGCTGAACGTGGCAATGTTAGACGTCATCAAAGCGGCGACAAAGACCAACCATGGGGCAACCAGCACCGGGTTACGAAACAGATCATCCCCCGTCACGATCCAGAGATAAAGCGGGACAAAGGCCAACCCGGCACCAGCAGGGGCTGGCACGCCTGTTAAAAAGCCCGCAGACTTGTGCGGCTGATCTTCGGCATCAATTGCCGCGTTGAACCGCGCCAGCCGAAGCGCACAGCAAACCGCAAAGGCCAAGGCACAAATCCAGCCAAAGCGTGGCATATGCTGCAGTGACCAAAGATACATAATCAAAGCCGGAGACACGCCAAAGGCAATCACATCCGACAAAGAGTCTAATTCTGCGCCAAAGCGGCTTTCACCTTTCAGCAGCCGCGCAATGCGCCCATCCAGCCCATCGAGAACACCGGCAATCACAATTGCCCCAATGGCCCGTTCCCAATCCGATGGATGCGGATTGGCGCTAACAGCCGAAATCGCAAATCGAATGGCCGTCAGCCCAAAGCACAGCGCCAGCGCCGTGACGGCATTGGGCGCCACGGCACGCAGGCTGATACCCCGTTTTGCTGGGGTCATCACTGGCTTATGCCGACGGCGGCTGCACCGTCGCCAATAACGCCCAAAATTGTTTCACCCGCCACACAGCGCTGGCCCAAGGCCACTTTGGGGGCAGTGCCGGCGGGCAGATACACATCTACCCGGCTGCCAAAGCGGATCAGGCCCACCCGTTCACCAGCGACAACCGCATCCCCAACCTTGGTCAAGGGCACAATGCGCCGCGCGACCAGCCCGGCAATTTGTGTAAAGCCAATTTTCACGCCATCGGCACGTTCAATCAGGAAATGCTGGCGCTCATTATCTTCGCTGGCCTTGTCCAAATCGGCATTGAGGAACTTGCCCGCGATATATTCAATTTTTCGGATCGTGCCGGCAATGGGGGCGCGGTTAATATGAACGTCAAAAACGCTCATAAAAATCGAGACCCGGATCATCGGTGCATCGGCAAGGCCACCCTCGCCGACCAATTCCCGCGGCGGCGGAACATGGCGGATCAGCGTGACCATGCCGTCCGCAGGTGCAATGACCAAATCAGCCCCTTGCGGCACACTGCGAATGGGGTCGCGGAAAAAAGCGAGGATCCACAATGTTAAGCCAACAAAGAGCCATGCAAAGAAGGTCCAGCCCATCAAGGCGAGCGCAATCGTCACGACGGCTGCAATCAAGGCAAATTTACGGCCTTCCGGGTGCACCGAGGGCCAGCTCCATTTAACGCCCTCGCCCGCAGCGACGGCCTGATCATGTTCTGTCATATGCCTATCATAGAGGCAGGAAGCCCCTGATACAATGAGAGCAGTTGATTGACGCGATTTCCCGCCCTAAGGCCATCCGCGACCAAGTCCCCGGGGAAAGAACACACTATGTCCAAGATCAAAGTAATAACCCCCGTCGTCGAGATGGACGGCGATGAAATGACTCGCATCATTTGGCAGTGGATTCGCGAAAAGCTGATCCTGCCCTATCTCGATATCGATCTGAAATATTATGATCTTTCAGTCGAGAAGCGCGACGAAACCAACGATCAAATCACAATTGATGCCGCCAATGCGACCAAGCAATATGGCGTCGCTGTGAAGTGCGCGACCATCACGCCTGATGAAGCGCGCGTTGAAGAATTCAGCCTCAAAAAGATGTGGAAATCGCCCAATGGCACAATCCGCAACATTTTGGGCGGCGTTGTCTTTCGTGAGCCTATTGTCATCAAGAACGTGCCTCGGCTGATCCCGGGCTGGACTGATCCCATTGTGGTTGGCCGTCACGCCTTTGGTGACCAATATCGTGCAACTGACTTCCGCGTCCCCGGCCCCGGCAAGCTGCGCCTGGTGTGGGATGGCGATAATGGCGAAAAGATTGACGAAGAAGTCTTCCACTACCCGTCCTCGGGCGTGGCACTGGCCATGTACAACCTTGATGATTCGATCCGCGACTTTGCTCGCGCCTCGATGAATTATGGCCTTGGCCTTGGCTGGCCGGTTTATCTGTCGACCAAGAACACCATTCTCAAGGCCTATGATGGCCGCTTCAAAGACCTGTTCCAAGAAGTCTATGAGGCGGAGTTCAAGACCAAGTTTGAAGAAGCAGGCATTGTTTACGAACACCGCCTGATTGACGATATGGTCGCCTCTGCCCTGAAGTGGAGTGGCAAGTTCGTTTGGGCCTGTAAGAATTATGATGGCGATGTTCAGTCAGACCAAGTCGCCCAAGGCTTTGGTTCGCTGGGCCTGATGACCTCGGTTCTGATGACGCCCGATGGCAAGACGGTGGAAGCCGAAGCGGCGCACGGCACAGTCACGCGTCACTATCGTATGCACCAGCAGGGTAAGGCGACCTCGACCAACCCGATTGCGTCGATCTTCGCGTGGACCCGTGGCCTGATCTATCGCGGCAAGTTCGATGGCACGCCTGATGTCACGCGCTTTGCCGAAACGCTGGAACGCGTCTGCATCCAGACTGTGGAAAGCGGTCATATGACCAAGGATTTGGCGATTTTGATCGGCCCCGATCAAGCTTGGATGACGACGGAGCAATTCTTCGAAGCGATCCGCGCCAATCTGGAAAAGGAAATGGCAGCTTGGGCCTAAGTTAAGCCCATCATCTTCAAAAAAGAGGCCGGTTGCCTGCGCGACCGGCCTTTTTTTTATGCCCCTGCCCTGACAAAACCGCCGAGCCAGCCTAAGCTTGTGCCATGGCCTTGACTGCAGACACCACCGCATTGCGTGATGCGCTTGTTATCTTGGGGGCGGCTGGCATTGTCATCCCAGCCTTTGCTCGTTTTCGGATTACGCCGATTATCGGCTTTATTCTGATTGGTGTTTTGGTTGGTCCCTATGGACTTGTTCGCCTAAGCGACGCGCTCCCTTGGATCACTGCCTTCACCATCACCAACAAACAGGTGATCGAACCCTTTGCAGAATTTGGCATTGTTCTGCTGCTCTTTTCGATTGGGCTTGAACTTTCCTTCGCCCGGTTGAAATCCATGCGCCGCCTTGTTTTTGGCGTGGGTGCAGCGCAACTTTTTGGGGCCGGCCTGCTCATCGCGCTCGCGCTCATTGCCTTTGGGCAAGATAGCCGGGCGGCCTTTGGCCTTGGGATTGCGCTCGCCCTCTCGTCAACCGCGCTGGTCATTCCAATAACAGGCACTTCAGGCGCCGTGGGGCGCAATGCCTTTGGCATGCTTTTGTTTGAAGATTTGGCGCTGGTGCCAATTGTGTTTCTGCTCGGGTCGCTGGCCGGTGCGAGTGCTGGGCTGGCCAATTTTAGCCAGATTCTTCTGACGGGCGGCGCAACACTGGTCGTGATGATGCTGGTGGGGCGTTTTGGCTTGCCGCGGCTGTTTGCGCAGGCGGCACGGACCAAAAGCCCAGAGCTTTTCCTGTCGGCCACGTTGCTGGTGGTTATCCTGTCGAGCCTGATGACGCTTTGGGCTGGCCTTTCCGCCCTCTTAGGCGCGCTGATTGCGGGGCTGTTAATTGCTGAAACAGCCTATCGCAGCGAAGTTGAAAGCGTTGTTCTGCCCTTTCGGGGTCTGGCGCTAGGCATTTTCCTGATTACGGTTGGCATGAGCCTTGATCTCACCCGGCTGATGCATGACTGGCCAATGATCTTGCTGGCCCTGACCGGCGTGGTCGTCATCAAATTTGGCGTTACCGCAGGCCTGTTGCGCCTCAATGGCGTGCGCAAGGGAGTTGCGGCTGAAGTGGGCGTGTTGATGGGCAGCCCATCTGAAACAACTCTGATTGTCTTGGGCGCCGCAGCCCAAATCGCGATTATTGATCCGCAGACGGCTGGTTTTTGGCAGGTTGTGACAGCCCTTGGACTAACCATCACCCCATTGCTTGCCAAGCTTGGCCGTTTGGCTGCCGCGCGCATCGAAGGGGGGCGCACTGGCGCGCCTCAAGAAGACCAACCAATCCCCCCTGAAGGGCGAACAATCATCATTGGTTTTGGACGTGTGGGCCGGATGGTTGCAGCGATGCTCGACGTGCATAACCAGCCTTGGGTGGCCGCAGAAGGCGATATTGATACAGTCACGCGCGCGCGGCGCGAAGGCAAGCCAGTGCAGTTTCTGGACGCCCGACGGCGGCAAGCGCTTGAGCAGCTAGGCCTAGACCGCGCTCGAGCTGTTGTCATGACCATGGATGATCATGTCCAGGCCGCAGCCCTCATCCGCCAGCTACGTGCGGATTATCCAGACCTTACCATTGTGGCGCGCGCGCGCGACACCAGCCACGCAGCTGAACTTTATCGCGCAGGGGCCAGCGATGCCGTGCCTGAAACGTTGGAAAGCTCTCTCCAATTGTCCGAGGCGGTGCTGGTGGATTTAGGTGTGGCAATGGGCCCCGTCATTGCATCGGTGCATCAAATGCGAGAAGATTTGCGCACTGCCATTCGCCACCGCGCTGAACTGCAAAACGCACCGCGATTGGGCGCGCTCAAGCGGCCCGCCAAGCCAAGTAACTAACTGTTTTTAGAGAAGAAAGGCGTGGTGGGCGCGACAGGGATTGAACCTGTGACCCCACCCGTGTGAAGGGTGTGCTCTACCGCTGAGCTACGCGCCCACGCCATGAGGCACTGCCCCTAGCGAAGCCGGTCACGCAAAACAAGACGGGCGGCGCTTTTTCAAGCACCGCCCGTCGTTTTTTCCTAAACGGAAAGCGCGTCTTAGTTGACGGCGTCCTTCAGGCCCTTGCCAGCCTTGAACTTCGGCTGCGAAGAGGCCTTGATCTGCATCGGGGCACCCGTGCGCGGGTTACGGCCCGTCGAAGCCTTACGCTTCGAAACGGCGAACGTGCCGAAGCCAACCAGACGAACTTCGTCGCCCTTCTTCAGAGCGCCAGTGATAGCGTCAAAAACGCCTTCCACAGCCTTGCTGGCATCAGCTTTGGTCAGGCCAGATGCTTCAGCGACAGCTGCGATCAGATCTTGCTTGTTCATTAGGAAACCCCCTCGTCGAGTGTTGAGCGTATTTGTATTTTCGGCAGAAAGCCGTGTTACGAGTAATGCCACGCACAGGCCGCCTGTCAAAAGAAATTCGGTGCTCGACTCGCGTCAAGACCATGATTTAGTCGTTTTTTGACACCAAATTGGCCGTAACAGGTTGTAAAAACGGCATAATGTCGAAATTTAACAAAGACCCACGCGATTTTACCAATCGCGCGAGCCCGATTCGTCGACCAAGTTAATGGCGCACCACATCGCCTTGAGGGGGTGTCGCAGGCGGCTGCGCCGCCAGTTCATCTGCCTCTGACCATTCAATCGGCTCAAGTGGCCCTGCCAAGGCAATGCCGAGCACCTCATCGACATGATGTACCGGCAAAATGCTTAATCCCTGCTTCACATTCTCAGGGATTTCAGCAAGGTCTTTCTCATTCTCTGCCGGGATGATCACGGTGGTGATGCCACCGCGCAGCGCGGCAAGCAGCTTTTCCTTCAACCCGCCAATGGGAAGCACCCGGCCCCTCAATGTGACTTCGCCTGTCATGGCGACTTCACGGCGCACGGGCACACCTGTCAGCGTCGAAACCATCGCTGTCACCATGCCAATACCGGCCGAAGGCCCATCTTTGGGTACAGCCCCTTCGGGCAAGTGGATGTGGATGTCTTTGCGCTGGAACACGCTGGGCTTGATGCCATATCCCGGCGCACGCGCCTTCACAAAGCTCATCGCAGCTTGGATCGACTCAGTCATCACGTCACCCAGCTTGCCGGTCGTTTTGACGATGCCCTTGCCGGGCACGGTCACCGCTTCAATGGTCAGCAATTCGCCACCCACTTCGGTCCAGGCCAGCCCTGTGACAGCCCCGATCTGGTTTTCCTCTTCACCAACGCCAAAGCGATACTTTGGCACACCAGCAAAATCGGCCAGATTGTCGGGCGTAATTTCGATAGTCTTGGCTTTGCCTTCCAGAATGCGGCGCAGCGCCTTGCGCGCAAGCTTCGCAATCTCGCGCTCCAACGTCCGCACGCCCGCTTCACGTGTGTAGAGCCGCACCAAATTGCGCAAGCCGGCCTCAGTCAGCGTAAATTCGCCCTTTTTCAGGCCATGGGCTTCAATTTGCTTTGCAATCAGGTGTCGTTGGGCAATCTCAACCTTTTCATCCTCCGTATAGCCTTCCAGCCGGATGATCTCCATCCGGTCGAGCAACGGCTGTGGAAGGTTGAGCGAGTTTGCCGTGGTAACGAACATCACATCCGACAAGTCCACATCGGTTTCCAGATAATGGTCTTGGAACTTGCTGTTCTGTTCCGGATCAAGCACTTCCAGCAGCGCCGATGCGGGATCACCCCGGAAATCTTGGCCAAGCTTGTCAATTTCATCCAGCAAGAACAGCGGATTCATGGTGCCAGCCTTTTTCAGGTTGGTCACAATTTTGCCCGGCAGCGAACCGATATAGGTCCGACGGTGGCCGCGAATTTCAGCCTCATCGCGCACGCCGCCCAAGGATTGACGGATGAACTCACGCCCTGTCGCCTTGGCGATCGAGCGACCCAGCGATGTCTTCCCCACGCCCGGCGGGCCAACAAGGCAGAGGATCGGCCCTTTCAGCTTATTGGTGCGCGCCTGCACGGCCAGATATTCAACAATCCGGTCCTTCACCTTTTCCAAGGCATAATGATCGGAATCGAGGATCGCTTGGGCAGCGGCAATATCTTTCTTCAACCTCGATTTTTTGCCCCAAGGCAGGCCAAGCAAGACATCGAGATAATTGCGTACAACAGTCGCCTCGGCGCTCATCGGCGCCATGGTTTTCAGCTTCTTCAATTCTGCCTGTGCTTTGACGCGCGCGTCCTTGGACAGCTTCAGCTTATCAATTTTGTTCTGAAGCTCTTGAATCTCGTTGCCATCGCCATCTTCGCCCTCATTGCCGAGTTCGCGCTGAATGGCCTTCAACTGTTCGTTCAGATAATATTCGCGCTGCGTCTTTTCCATCTGGCGCTTCACGCGGCTGCGGATCTTCTTTTCGACCTGCAGGACGCTCAACTCGCCTTCCATAAAGGCAAGCGCCATCTCCAGCCGCTTGGCCATATCAAGTTCAACCAGCAGGCTTTGCCTATCGGCAACTTTGAGTGCCAAATTTGCCGCCACTGTGTCCGCCAATTGACTGGCATCCGTGATCTCATTCAGCTGCCCAGCGGTTTCTGCCGGCAACTTCTTGTTGAGTTTGGCATAATTGTCGAACCGATCGACCACTGAGCGCATCAGCGCTTCAATTTCTTCAGCATCTTCTGCCGCGGGCTGCGTGACTGGCTCAACATCAGCCATCGGTGCTGCCTGGTCGTAATCGACGTCAATTAGTCGGGCACGTTGCTTGCCTTCCACCAAAACGCGCACTGTGCCATCGGGCAGCTTCAGCAACTGCAACACCGTGGC
>RFZB01000064.1 GCA_009920915.1 Sphingomonadaceae bacterium
GGCCGATGGCGCGGCGGCGCGCAAACGGGTATCATCCGTCACCGCGCCATCGGCCATGGGGACATTCAGGTCTTCACGCACAAGCACCCGCTTGCCCGCAATGTCGCCCATATCATCCAGCGTCTTGAACCGGCTCATCGCGTCGATGCCTTTTTTAGATCAGCTTTGCCATGACGCCTGCTGTATCGAGCATGCGGTTGGAAAAGCCCCATTCATTGTCATACCAGCTGAGCACACGGACCAGCTTGCCATCAATGACGGCTGTTTCGAGGCTGTCGATCGTCGAGCTGTTGGGGCAATGGTTGTAATCGATCGAGACCAAAGGCTCATCCGAATAGCCAAGCACGCCCTTCATCGGGCCTTCAGCGGCGGCCTTGAGCAGCGCATTGACTTCCTCAACGCTGGTGTCGCGCTTCGGCTGGAAGGTCAGATCAACCACCGAGACATTGGGGGTCGGCACGCGAATGGCGGAACCATCAAGCTTGCCCTTCAATTCCGGCAGAACTTCACCCACTGCACGGGCAGCGCCCGTGGTCGTCGGGATCATCGACATGCCAGCGGCGCGTGCACGGCGCATATCGGAATGGATTTGGTCAAGGATCTTTTGATCGTTGGTATAGGCATGAACCGTCGTCATCAGGCCACGCTCAATGCCAATGGCGTCATTCAGCACCTTGGCGAACAGGGCCAAGCAGTTGGTGGTGCATGACGCGTTCGAGACGACCTTATGATCCGCCGTCAGCTTCTCATGATTGACGCCGTAAACAACGGTCAGGTCCACGCCCTTTGCGGGGGCCGAGATCAACACGCGTTTGGCGCCTGCGGTCAGATGCTTTGACGCGCTGTCTTTATCGGTGAAGAAGCCCGTACATTCCAGCGCAATATCAATGCCTTGTGCTGCATGGGGAAGATTTGCCGGGTCGCGCTCTGCCGTCACATGAATGCGCTTGCCGTTGATGATGAGATCATTCCCATCCACTTCAACGCTGCCATTAAATGCGCCGTGAACAGAATCGCGCTTGAAGAGCAAAGCGTTCGACTTGGCATCAGCCAGATCGTTGATCGACACCAGCTCAAGGCCGCAATCCGGGCGCTCAAGAATGGCACGCGCCACATTGCGACCAATGCGGCCAAATCCGTTGATGGCAACCTTCGCCATGTCTTCACTCCTTTAGTTGGACAATTTCTCCAGAATGCGCGGGACGATTTTTTCCGCCGTGAGGCCGAAATAATCATACAAGGCTTCTGCCGGCGCGGATGCGCCAAAGCGATCAATACCAATGTTCAGACCATCAAGGCCCGTATAACGTTCCCAGCCCAAGGTGACCCCGGCTTCAATCGAGACGATCAGCGCATCACGCGGCAGAAGATCTGCCTTATACGCGGCGGGCTGCGCATCGAACATTTCGGTGCACGGCATGGAAACGACATCTGCGCCAATCCCTTTAGCCTCAAGCGCGGATTGCGTGGCCAAAGCAATTTCAACTTCTGACCCCGTGGCGACCAACACCACCTTGCGCGCGGCGCTGGCAGGTTTCAGGCGATAGCCGCCCTTGGCACACAGATTTTCCGACACGTCAAAGCGCACGGCAGGCAGATTCTGACGCGACAGCGCGAGGACCGAGGGGCCATCCGCCCGCGCCAAAGCCAGTTGCCAGCATTCTGCCGTTTCCACGGCATCCGCCGGACGGAACACCGCGACATTGGGCATGGTCCGCAGGCTCATCACATGTTCAACGGGCTGGTGTGTCGGGCCGTCTTCGCCCAAGCCAATGCTGTCATGCGTCATCACATAAATGACACGCTGTTCCTGAATGGCCGACAAGCGAATGGCGTTGCGACAATAATCCGAGAAAACAAGGAAGGTGCCGCCATAAGGCACAACACCGCCATGCAGCGCCATGCCATTCATCGCGGCGGCCATGCCAAATTCACGAATGCCATAATAGACATAGCGCCCGGCATAATCGTCACGCGAATAGGGCGTGGTCGCCTTGGTCTTGGTGTTGTTCGATCCTGTCAGATCAGCGGACCCGCCGACCATGGCCGGAATGCCAGCCGTCAACACTTCCAGCGCCATTTCGCTCGACTTGCGGGTAGCCACCTTGGGTGCTGTTTCGGCCAGTGATTTCAAATACTCCGCCATGGCAGGAACGGCGGGCAGATCGCCTGCCATACGCGCCGTAAACTCGGCTGCGCGGGCATTGGCAGACAGGCGACCTTGCCATGCCTTATGCACATCGCCGCCGCGCGCGCATTTGGCGCGCCACGCATCGAGAATGTCAGACGGCACGACAAAAGGCTCAGCTGTCCAGCCCAGCGCTTCCCGCGTTGCAGTGATTTCATCCCCGCCCAGAGGCGAGCCATGAACGCCCGACGTGCCCTGCTTATTGGGAGCGCCCTTGCCAATCAGCGTGCGGCAGGAAATCAGTGAGGGCCGATTATCGGCCAGCGCGGCCGTAATCGCGCGGCGAATGTCAGCAAAATCATGCCCATCACAGCTTTCAGTGTGCCAGCCCGTCGCTTGATAGCGGGAAAGCACATCTTCGCTGGTCGACAAATCCGTCTTGCCATCAATGGTGATGCGATTGTCATCCCACAGAACAATCATCCGGCCGAGGCCTAAATGCCCGGCAAGGCCAATGGCTTCGTGGTTGATGCCCTCCATCAAGCAGCCATCGCCTGCGATGACCCAGGTGCGATGATCGACCAGATCGTCGCCATAGACGGCGTTCAAATGCCGCTCTGCCATTGCCATACCAACAGCCATAGCAAGACCCTGTCCCAACGGACCAGTCGTCGATTCCACACCGTCCAGCTCAATATTCTCCGGGTGGCCGGCGCACGGGCTGTGGAGTTGGCGGAAATTGCGAATGTCTTCAATTGTCGGCCGCTGATAGCCCGCGAGATACAGCGTAGAATAGGCCAACATCGAGCCATGGCCTGCGGACAGGACAAAACGATCCCGATCCGCCCATTTCGGCGCGGCCGGATCAAATTTCAGAAATTCTGTAAACAAAACCGTTGCGACGTCCGCCATCCCCATGGGCATTCCCGGGTGGCCGGAATTGGCGGCTTGCACGGCGTCCATCGACAACGCGCGAATTGCGTTGGCGAGTTGCTGCGAGTCAACGGTCATGACGGCCCCTTTGGCTGGCCCAGAAATGGGCTGGACGACTCGTCCTACGCAGAGTCGATGCCCTATTGTCGCCCCCTCGAACGATGGTCAACCGAAGTGGTGGCATTTTACTTGCAGCGGGCCGCTTGCATGGTAAGCTTGTTCCATGTCCAATGATCGAAAGAACAACGCCTTAGCGCGCATTGCAGCCGCGCTTGAGCGACTCACCAGTCTCGCAGACGCGCCCATTTCGGGTCATTCTGATGCCGCCGCGACACAAGCGGAATTGGCGGCGCTGTCAGCGCGACACGCAAAACTGAAAGAAGAGGCAACAATTGCGCTGTCTGCGCTTGATGCCGTCATTGCGCGAGCCTCGGCGGGAGGCCGCAGCTAATGGCCAAGGTTGATCTGCAGATTGCCGGCAATAGCTATTCCGTCGCCTGCCGCGATGGCGAAGAGGCGACTCTGCTGGCCGCTGCCGCTTTGGTAGACGCCAAGGCGCAACAAGCGCGCCAAGGCTTAGGCGGGATGAGCGAGATTCGGCAGCTGCTGTTTGCATCGCTTTTGCTGGCAGATGAACTGGCAGACCAGCGACGATCAGGCGGCGGTTCTGCAGCGCCCGCCCCCGCGCCTGCGCCCGCGCTGGACTCAGGCGCCGATGCCGATCTGCTGGAAGAGATTGCCGATCGTTTGGAAATGCTTGCCGCGCGCCTTGAGCAACGCGGCTGACGCGCCTATATGGGCCTTGGCGGATGCTGCCCGGTGCGAGCTGATGAGATTATCCCTGAGGCGATTCCACATCCATGGGGGCTGTCCCTGCCCAGGCCCTGGCCTGACGCACATGGTCCCCACCTGACGTACTTGGCGTCAGAGGATATTCCGGCAAACGGCTATGGCGGGTCCGCCAACCCATGACAGAGATGACCAAGGCTGATCTCAGAAAACAGGCACGGGCCAAGCGTCGGGACTTTGCCCGCAATCGGGGCACCGCGCTGTTCCCGCTGGACGCAGCCTCGCTTCGCCCTTTGAACGAAGTGCTGGCCCCCGGCCATTGTCTTGCAGGCTATGTCGCTATGGCAAGCGAGGCTGACCCAATCGACCTGCTGGCCCAATGGCATAAGCGTGGCCAGCCATTGGCCCTGCCTTGGATTGGCCAGGAGGCCGGCCCTATGCTGTTCCGTCAATGGCAGCCGGGCAATCCACTCGAAATGGCCGAGGCCGGATTTGCCCAACCACGCAGCGAGGCGCCTTTGGTTGTGCCAGACGTGCTGCTTATTCCTCTTTTGGGCTTTGATCGAGCAGGCAACCGGCTGGGCCAAGGGGCTGGCTATTATGATCGTGCACTTGCCCAAATGCCCCACGCCCGGCGCATTGGGCTTGGCTGGTCGTTCCAAGAATTTGCAGACCTGCCGGCTGATCCTTGGGATATGCCGCTTGACGCCATCCTGACAGAAGCCGAATGGATCACTCCACCCTCCAGCCGGATAACACTATGAAAGACATGGATCAGCCAAGTTGGCGCAAGCCCGTCGGCACGCTTGGCATTTTGGCCTATATGACAATTTGGGCCATTCTGGTCGCCAGCCTATCGACATGGGTCGGCAACTGGCCCGTGCTGGTGCAGTCGATCTTCTATCTGATCGCAGGGGTTGTCTGGATTTTCCCGCTGCGGCCAATTTTGAAATGGATGGAGACCGGATCTTTCCGGTAAAATCGCCGCTTCTTCATCAAGAAGTGGCGCGAGTGACGGGGCTCGAACCCGCGACCTCCGGCGTGACAGGCCGGCGCTCTAACCAACTGAGCTACACCCGCGTTTCAGCGTGAGGAGGCGGCCTCTAAGGGAGCGCCTTGGGGCTGTCAAGGCGATCAGCCTGACATTTTTTGTAAGTTGCACGTTGATCTCAATATTTCACCACTGCGGCGGTCCAGCCTTGGCCCGGACTGCCAAGCCCGCTAGGCCCTGCTCATGGTCAAAGTCGCCAGCTACAACATTCGCAAAGGCATTGGCACCGACCGGCGCCGTCGCCCGGCCCGTGTGTTGGATGTGCTGAACGAAATTGGGGCCGATATCATTGCGCTCCAAGAAGCCGATCGTCGGTTTGGATTGCGTCAGTCTGCGCTCCCGCCTGAGCTGATTGCCGCGGAAACAGACTATATCCCAGTGCCTTTTGAGACACGCGCGGACTCGCTTGGGCATCACGGCAATGCACTATTGGTGCGCCGGGGATTTTCGGTTTTGGCGCATGACATTTTGCATCTGCCCACCATTGAGCCGCGCGGGGCCGTGCTGGCCGATATTGATGTGGGGGGTGCCGCTGTCCGCATTGTAGGCATGCATCTGGACCTTTCCGGCCTAAGGCGGCGCCAGCAAGTGCGCGCTGTGTTGGCCGAGGTGGATCGCCGCGATCCGCCCCTGCCCTCAATTTTAATGGGCGATATGAACCAATGGTCGCATCATGGCGGCTGCATGGATGAATTTGTGGGCCGACACCATCTGGCCCATACTGGGCCTAGTTTTCACAGCCAAAGGCCCTTGGCGCGGCTTGACCGTATTTTCGTCAGTGCAGAGCTCCAAATTCTGGCAGCGGGAACCCATCACAGCCTGAAGGCCCGTCAAGCCTCTGACCATTTGCCAGTTTGGGCAGAACTTTCGTTCGGCTGACCTTTGGGCTATCGGCTTGCACATGAGTTCAGCCAAGCTTCGCATCGCTATGTTCAGCGGCAATTATAACTATGTGCGGGATGGCGCCAATCAAGCACTTAACCGCTTGGTTGGTTTCTTGCTGCGCCAAAATGTCGCCGTGCGAATCTACTCCCCAACAACGGACACGCCCGATTTCCCCCCCACGGGTGATCTGGTGAGTGTTGCCTCATGGCCTTTGCCACTTGGCCGCGGGGAATATCGGCTGGCACGCGGACTAACACGGGCCGCCCGGCAAGATTTGGACGCTTTTGGCCCTGACATTGTTCATGTGGCTGCCCCCGATATTTTGGGGCATCGTGCGATCAGCTGGGCCCGCAAACGCGGCATTCCTGTTTTGGCCTCGATGCACACACGCTTTGAAACCTATCCGCGCTATTATGGTCTGGGCTTTTTAGAGGCGCCCTTAGAGGCCATGTTGCGCCGGTTTTACCGGCGGTGTGATGCTGTGGTAGCGCCCTCAGAATCGATGGCGCAGGTCATGCGCGCGCAGCGCATGGGCGACACAATCGGCATTTGGACCCGCGGCATTGATACAAGCATCTTCAACCCCAGCCAGCGTGATCTGGCATGGCGTCGCGGCCTTGGCATTGGCGATGCCGAGCCAGTTATTGGGTTTCTGGGCCGCTTGGTCATGGAAAAAGGGCTGGACGTCTTTGCAGACAGCATCGCCGCTCTGCGCACCCGCGGCGTCGCGCATCGTGTGCTTGTCATTGGCGATGGCCCAGCGCGAGACTGGTTTGCCCAGCGCCTGCCCGGCAGCGTCTTTATCGGCTATCAATCAGGCGCCGATTTGGGTCGGGCCGTTGCCTCCATGGATATGTTGTTTAATCCGTCGGTGACAGAAACCTTCGGCAATGTCACTTTGGAAACCATGGCCTGCGGCATTCCTGTCATTGCAGCGCATGCAACGGGCAGTGACTCTTTGGTCCAAGATGGGGTGACGGGGCAATTGGTGCCGCCGGGGGACATCAGCGCCTATGCCAATGCTCTTGCCAAATACTGCACCAATGCCGCTTTGCGTCAGGCCCATGGTGCAGCGGGCGCCACAGCCAGCAGCGCCTATAATTGGGACATCGTTAATCAGGCCATGCTCGATCAATATCGCCGCCTGATCCATACAAGGCCAGCACGCCATGGCTGAGCTCTTTGATCAAGAAGGGCCACCTGCCCCACTGGCAGAACGGCTGCGGCCAACCTCAATCAGCGAGGTGGTGGGCCAAGAGCATTTGACGGGGCCGCACGGCGCAATTGGCCGGATGCTGGCGGCTGGCAAGCTATCCTCAATGATCCTCTGGGGGCCGCCGGGCACAGGCAAGACCACCACTGCCCGCCTGTTGGCTGATGCGGTCGGATTGCGTTTTGAGCCGCTATCCGCCGTGTTTTCGGGCGTTGCCGATTTGAAGAAAGCCTTTGCCGCCGCCGAAGATCATGCCCGCACTGGCCAAGCAACGCTGCTTTTTGTCGATGAAATCCATCGCTTCAACCGCGCCCAGCAAGATAGCTTTCTGCCCTATGTCGAAAAGGGCACAGTCACGCTGGTCGGGGCGACAACGGAAAACCCCAGCTTTGAACTCAACGCCGCTGTGCTGAGTCGCGCGCAAGTGCTGGTGCTGCACCGTTTGGACGCCACCGCGCTGGATACGCTGCTCTCCCGCGCCGAAACCTTGATGGGCAAATTGCTGCCGCTGACCGAAGACGCGCGCGCTGCCCTAATTGCGTCCGCAGATGGCGATGGGCGCTTTCTGCTCAATCAGGCCGAAACGCTGTTTTCGATCCAAATCGACGACGCCTTAGACCCGCAGGCGCTCGCGGCGCTGCTGCACCGGCGTATGCCCGTCTATGACAAGGACCGCGAGGGGCATTACAACCTGATTTCCGCGCTCCACAAAAGCCTGCGTGGATCAGACCCGCAAGCTGCGCTGTATTATCTCGCGCGGATGCTCGTGGCGGGGGAAGAGCCACTCTATCTGCTGCGCCGTCTGGTGCGCTTTGCCAGCGAAGATATTGGTCTGGCGGATCCGCAGGCGCTGGTCCAATGCTTGGCCGCCAAGGATGCCTATGATTTTCTGGGCAGCCCGGAAGGCGAATTGGCAATTGTGCAAGCCTGCCTCTATCTGGCGACGGCGCCCAAATCCAATGCCGCCTATGCCGCGCAAAAGGCCGCTTGGAAATCTGCCAAAGACACAGGCTCGCTAATGCCGCCCGCCAATATCCTGAATGCCCCCACAAATTTGATGAAGGACCTGGGCTATGGCAAAGGCTATGCCTATGATCATGATCAGGATGGGGCCTTTAGCGGCGACAATTATTGGCCGGAAGAAATGAGTCCCCAGGGCTTTTACGCCCCCTCTCCACGCGGTTTTGAAGCGAAAATCCGCGAACGTCTGGCCTATTGGGACAAGTTACGCGCCGAAAAACAGCGCAGCTAACGTAAACGTAAGGTTATGCTGGACAGGCGGGCCAGTTTCGGCAAAAAACTGTCTTTATGACACTTCCAGCTATTTTTGATCGCCTCCGCCTTCCCGTCATTGCCTCACCGCTGTTCCTCGTTTCGGGGCCAGAGCTGGTGATTGCCCAGTGTAAGGCGGGTATTGTTGGGTCCTTCCCTGCGCTCAATGCGCGGCCACAATCAATGCTTGATGAGTGGATCCACCGGATCACTGAAGAACTCGCAGCGTGGAACCGCGACAATCCGGATCGTCCAGCAGCGCCGTTTGCCGTCAACCAGATTGTCCACAAATCGAACAATCGGTGGGAAGAAGACCTTGTAACCTGCGAAAAATGGCAGGTGCCCATCATCATCACCTCGCTTGGCGCGCGGGAAGATTTGAACACAGCCGTCAAAAACTGGGGCGGCATCACGCTGCATGACGTGATTGATGATCGCTTTGCCCGCAAAGCCATTGAAAAGGGTGCAACGGGCCTCATCCCTGTTGCCGCGGGCGCCGGCGGCCATGCTGGCACACTCTCTCCCTTCGCACTGGTGCAGGAAATCCGCGAATGGTTTGATGGCCCTGTCGCGCTGTCTGGTTCCATCGCCAATGGCGCGGCCGTGCTGGGCGCACAGGCCATGGGGGCAGACTTGGCCTATATTGGCTCAGCTTGGATTGCGACGCACGAAGCCAATGCGGATGAGCATTACAAGCAAGGCATTGTCGAAGGCCGCGCGTCTGACATTGTCTATTCAGACCTGTTTACGGGTGTGCATGGCAATTATCTGCGCCAATCCATCATCAAGGCTGGTCTGGACCCCGACAATCTGCCCAAGGGCGATATCTCAACGATGAACTTTGGATCTGGCGGCAACACCGAAGCCAAGGCGTGGCGCGACATTTGGGGCTCTGGCCAAGGCGTTGGCGCGGTGAAAGCCGTTGAGTCTGTCGCGGACCGCGTGGACCGGCTGGAACGCGAATATCTGGCGGCGCGCGACCGGTTGAAGCTGTAAGGCTCTAGCCCTCGCGGCTGGCAGCGGCCTCTTTATCTTCGGCGTAAATATCCCACGCGGCGATGAACATCGCGGCAATCACTGGGCCGATGATAAAGCCATTAATGCCCAACACGGAAATACCGCCCAATGTGGCAATCAGCACGACATAATCGGGCATCCGCGTGTCTTTGCCGACCAGAATTGGTCGCAGGATGTTATCGACCATTGAGATAACGAAAAAGCCAATGAACAACAGGGTCATGCCGCGGCTCGTGTCGCCCGTTGCCAAGAGGTAAATCCCCACAGGCACCCAAATCAGGCCCGTTCCAATGGCCGGCACCAGCGACAAGAGCCCCATCACAACGCCCCACAAAAGCGGCGCATGAATATCCAAAAGATAAAAGGTCAGGCCGCCTAAAATACCCTGCACAATGGCAACCACAATGCTGCCCTTTACTGTGGCACGAATGACCGTGGTGAATTTATCGAACAAGGCACGGCGCTTACCTTCTTGCAGCGGCAGCCGATGGCTGACCTTTTCGGCAATCGCCCGGCCATCGCGCAGGAAAAAATAGGTCAGGTACAGCATGATGCCCAGGCCAATGGCAAAACCAAAGGCGCTTTGCGTCACATCAACTGCCCGTTCCGCCGCGACACGCAACCCACTGGTTAAGAAGGTAGAAAGCCTATCTTCTAGGCCCTTAATGTCAGTCAGCTCATATTGATCCAATATACGCAGCAAGGATTTTGGGGCGGCGGCCCGCAAGGTTTCCAGCATGGCGCCAATATCAATTTGGTCCTGCGCCAAACTTTCATAGGTCGACACCGCTTCATCAATCAGCAGCGAACCAATAATCACGGCAGGGACAATCACCAGCGCCAGAATGATCACAAGCGTTAAGCCGGCGGCCGTATTGCGATGCCCCCCTAAGCCGCGTTGCAACGCGAGATTAACGGGCATGAAGACAATTGCCGCCACCAGACCCCATAGGATCGCGCCAAAAAAGGGCGAGGCAATCCACATCATGGCCAGCGTGGCCACAATCACAAAGCCTATGAATACGCGATCTTCAATCTGGGTCATGCCACACCGCCCGTTGCTTTTGCCCTGTATAGCGCGTGGAAGCGGGCTGTCACGACCTGTGGCGCGGCTTAGGCCTGCCCATGATAGAAATCATGCACAGCTTGCGCGACAGCCGCAGAGACGCCGGGCGCACGCTGTAAATCCTCAAGGCTTGCCGCGCGCACGGCACTGGCAGTGCCGAAATGACGCAGCAGCGCCTTTTTGCGAGCAGGCCCAATGCCGGGCACTTCATCCAACGGGCTGGTTGTCAGCGCCTTGGCGCGTTTGGTGCGATGCGCGCCAATGGCAAAGCGGTGCGCCTCATCGCGCAGCCGCTGAAGATAGAAGAGCACGGGCGAATTGACGGGCAAGCTAAACTCGCGCCCATCGGGGAAATGGAAGATTTCACGGCCCGCATTGCGGTCTGGCCCTTTGGACACGCCCACATAGCAGAGGTCTTCAATCCCCAGCGCCTCCAGAACGCCCTTTACGGCACTCACCTGCCCCTTGCCGCCATCGATCAGCACCAGATCGGGCCAAAGGCCCTTATCGCGGTCCGGATCCTCCTCCAGCGCGCGGCCAAAGCGGCGCTCCATCACTTCGCGCATCATCGCAAAGTCATCGCCGGGCACGGTTTCGGCATTGCGGATGTTGAACTTGCGGTACTGGTTGCGCTGAAAGCCGTCCGGCCCCGCCACGATCATGGCGCCGACCGCCAGCTGGCCGGCGGTGTGGCTGTTGTCGTACACCTCGATGCG
>RFZB01000065.1 GCA_009920915.1 Sphingomonadaceae bacterium
ATGCCGAAGTGCTGATTGGCGAAATTGATGGCAGCCCCCAAGGCTTTGCGCTGTTCTTTCACAATTTCTCTACCTTTGAAGGCAAGCCGGGCATTTATCTCGAAGACTTGTTTGTGAACCCGCAAGCGCGGGGCAGCGGGCTGGGCACGGCGCTTCTCGCACGACTGGCGCAACTGGCGGTAGAACGGGATTGTGCGCGGCTAGAATGGTCGGTGCTCGATTGGAACGAACCTTCAATTGGCTTTTACAAAGCATTGGGCGCCAAGCCGATGGATGAATGGACTGTCTTCCGCCTCGACGGCGCGGCATTGCAAGGGCTGGCGCAGCGCGCTTGAAGCGCGGCCACGCTCTTCCCATCTACATATTATGCCAGCGGCAACACCCCGCTGAGGTGAGTTAAAACATGATTGACGTTCGCCCCTTTGCCAGCCTTGGCCATGCTGATCATGGTTGGTTGAATGCTCGACACCATTTTTCCTTTGCCAATTATCATGACCCGGCCCGCATGGGCTGGGGCGCGATCCGCGTGTGGAATGATGACCAAATTGCGCCGGAAACCGGCTTTCCGCCGCATGGCCATGCCAATATGGAAATCATCACTTATGTCCGCACTGGCGCGATCAGCCATCGCGACAGCCTAGGCAATGCCGGCCGCACCCCGGGCGGCGATGTTCAGGTGATGAGTGCCGGAACCGGCATTCAGCACGCGGAATATAATCTGGAAGGCGAAGAAACGACGCTCTTCCAGATATGGGTGCTGCCCGACGCCCAAGGCGGCGCGCCATCCTGGGGCCAACGCGCTTTTCCGAAAGGCGACCGCGCGGGCCAATGGGTAACGCTGGCCAGCGGGCAAGGCGACGGCGATGCCCTGCCCATTCGCGCTGATGCCCGCGTGTTGGGCGCGACCCTAAACGCGGGGGAAAACCTAAGCCTTAGCGTCGATCCCGCCCGGCACCTGTACCTTGTCCCCGCCACAGGCGCTGTCACCATCAATGGCGTGGCCGCCCACGCCCGCGATGGGGTGGCCATTACGGGCGAGACGGACCTGACCATTCACGCCGTGGACGAGGCGGAGCTGGTGCTGGTCGACGCCCGCTAATTACCCCGTGCGATAATCGGCAATAACATCGCCACAGGCGCGAAGGTCTTCCTCATGGCTGACTTCGCGCCAGCTTTCGATCAAGGCTTCTGCCTCCCATTGCTGCATGGCGGGGTGGGCCAGAATATGGTCCACCCATGCCTGGCCTGAGGGGCCAACATCCAGCCCATAGGTCCGCACCCGAAAGGCAACGGGCGCGAAAAAGGCATCTGCCGCGCTAAACTCCGCCCCCGCCAGATATGGCCCGCCAAAGCGCGACAGCCCTTCGGCCCAAAGTTCGGTAATCCGCGCGACATTGGCCTTCAGCGCATCTGACATGGGCTTGGGCCGAACCCGAACGCCAACATTCATCGTGCAATCATTGCGGAGCGCGGAAAAGCCTGAATGCATTTCTGCCACTGCACATTGCGCCCATGCCCGCGCATCGGCGTCCTCTGGCCAGACAGCGGGGTGGCGATCCGCCAGATAGAGCGTAATGCCCAAACTGTCGTAAATCGTCCGCCCTTCATGCTGCAGCACAGGCACTTGGCCTGTGGGCGAAAAGGCCCGAAAATCCTCATAATTATTGGGCTTAAGAAACGGCTCTAACCGATCTTCAAAGTTAAGACCCAAGGCCTTCATCAACAGCCATGGCCGCAGACTCCAGCTTGAATAATTCCGGTTTGCCGTGATTAGGACATAACGCATCTTAAACCTCCAGCCCGATCGGGCGATCTAGATCGGCTTCAATATATCGCGCGGCGCGCCAATAATGAAAAGCGGCCCAGAGATAGAGCAAAGCCGCTGACGCAATCGCCAAGGCCAGCCCTTCCCCATTATTGCCGGTGAACCCAGTATAATGGTCGCTCAGCGCGCCAATCAAAACCGGGCCCAGCCCGCCGCCGACCAGCGAGTAGATAAGGTTGCCAAAGGCAGAGCCTGTGGCGCGCATCCGGGGATGCAGCATATTTTGAAACGTCCCAAAGGTCGGCCCAAAATAGCTATATTGAAACAAGGCCGCCAACCCAACCAATGCAATCGCATAGACGGCGTTGGTCTGTGCCATCGCCAAGAGCAGCAACGGCACGGCGATGACGAAGCACATGGCGGGCAGCAACGCATAGCCCCGGCGATTTGTTTTGGCCCAACGATCCACCAACAGCCCCGAGCCAATAATGCTGATCGAGGCAGGCAGTGCCGCGACAAAGCCCGACACTAGCCCTGCCTCCAACAGCGAAAAGCCAAATCGCCGCATAAAATAAGCGGCAATAAAGGCATTAATCCCATACCCAATCAGCGCCGCAATCGCCGAGCCTGCCAACATATGCCGCATGGTCGGCCATGTCAGGTAGCGCGCAATGACCGCCTTCATGGGTGGGACCGCATCATCCACGGGCACATCATCAAATTGCCCGCGCACGGGCTCTGCCACATAGATATGGACCAGCCCGGCCAAGATAATCCCCGGCACAGCCGCGGCGAACAAGGCCATTTGCCAGCCATAGGCTTGAGCAATGAGCGACCCGCCGGCGGCCCCAATAAACGCGCCTAAAGGCGGGGCCAAATGCAGCGTCGCAAGCGCTGAAGCCCGCTTTTGCGGCGGAAAATAATCGGACACCAATGAATTGGTGGACGGCAGGCCCACGGCCTCCCCCACCCCCACACTCATCCGCGCGACCAGCAACTGGGTAAAGCTGCTTGCCAAACCCGTCGCCGCCGTCGCCAGCGACCAAAAGAAGGTGCCAATGGCCACCAAAGTCAGCCGCCGCGCCCGCTCTGCCAGCCGCGCCACAAACAGCCCCAACACCACATTAAGCACCGCAAAGGCCAAGCCATTGACCAGACCAATCTGAACGTCACTCAACCCAAAATCGGCTTTGATCGGCTCAACGAGCACATTCATAATGATGCGATCGACAAAGCCAATCACGGCAATCGCCGTCAGCACTGTGAGGGCCAGCGCGGGCGAGGCCCGTCGGCGCCATTTTATGTCAGGCAAATCACTCTCCAGTTTTTTGCCCTTGTGACGTGCCGAGGCAGCCTGTGGCAAGCCCCGGCCTTTCAATTAGATAAGATAGTGTGCCGTTGTTTTGGCCCGCACCTCATCTGCTGTCACACCCGGTGCCATTTCAACCAACCGGAAGGGTGATTGATGGTCTGGCCGCTGGAACACCGCGAGATCAGTAATGATCATATCGACGACATTTTTGCCCGTCAGCGGCAGCGTGCAGGCCGGGATGAATTTGGGGCTGCCATCTTTGGCAGTATGCTCCATCACCACGATGATCTTTTTGACACCGGCAACAAGATCCATCGCGCCGCCCATGCCCTTGATCATCTTGCCCGGGATCATCCAATTGGCGATGTCGCCGCCTTCGGAAATCTCCATCGCGCCGAGCACAGTCAGGTCGATGTGCCCGCCACGGATCATCGCGAAAGACTGCGCGCTATCAAAATAGGCGCTTTGCGGCAGTTCACTGATCGTCTGCTTCCCCGCATTGATCAGATCGGCATCTTCCTCCCCCTCATAAGGGAAAGGCCCAATGCCGAGCATCCCATTCTCGCTTTGCAGCGTGACCGTGATGTCCTTGGGCACATGGTTGGCGACCAAAGTGGGGATGCCAATGCCCAGATTTACATAAAAGCCATCTTGCAGTTCCTTGGCTGCGCGCGCCGCCATTTCGTCCCGAGTCCAGCTCATAAGGTGGCCTCCTTCTGGCGGGTGGTTCGGAACTCAATCTTCTTATCATAAGGCGCACCCAGCACGAGGCGCTGCACATAGACGCCGGGCAGGTGAATGCTATCGGGATCAAGGCTGCCAATGGGCACAATTTCTTCCACTTCGACCACGCAGATTTTGCCGCAGGTGGCGGCAGGCAAATTGAAATTGCGGGCAGTTTTGCGGAACACCAGATTGCCGCTTTCATCGGCCTTCCACGCCTTCACAATGGCCAAGTCCGCAAAAATCCCGCGTTCCAAGATGTAATCCTGCCCGTCGAAATTCTTCACCTCTTTGCCATCGGCCACCGCGGTGCCCACGCCTGTCTTGGTGTAAAATCCGGGAATGCCAGCCCCCCCTGCCCGCATCCGCTCTGCAAGCGTGCCTTGGGGGCAGAATTCTACCTCCAGCTCGCCGGCCAGATATTGCCGTTCAAATTCCTTATTCTCACCCACATAAGAAGAGATCATCTTCTTAATCTGCCGCGTGCGCAGCAGTTTACCCAGCCCCTCGCCATCAATGCCCGCATTGTTGGACGCGACTGTCAGCCCCTGAACACCGCTCTCGACAATCGCATCAATCAGCCGTTCCGGAATGCCGCACAGGCCAAAGCCACCCGCCGCAATCAATAGATCATCGCGCAACACGCCCGAAAGCGCGGCCGCAGCACTGGGATATAACTTGTTCATAATGGACGAGTCTCCTTACCCCGCCACCATAGCAATGCTGCACTGCAGCGCAATGTTGCAGCGCATCAAAAACAGCCTGCGCCCGGGCGGAAGTGGAGGAAGTTGAGGGCCTAGCGCCTTGGAAACAGGGGGCCCCCTAAAAGCCCCGAATGCGCGGCTGGGGCAGGCTATCGGGGTCAGCCCTTTCGGCCTCTGCGCCCCAATCTGTGCGCTGCCCGTCTTCGCTATGCCCCAAGACGGGCTGTTCCCCCGCGTTCTCAGGTGCCTGCCCTGTGTCGTCATCCGCCGCACCGTCCCAGCCATCCTCATCCTCATCGTCATCTTCATCCGTCTCGTCCGCGTCCCCTGCGTCTTGCAGCGATGGGGATGCAGTCGGCCGGGGGGTGGGCGTATCTGGCTCTGCGCCAAAGAGCCGGTCCATCAACTGGTTGAGCATACGGCGCAGCAGCAGGGGCGCGCCATCAGGCTTTTCCTCAATGCTTTCAACGCGGTCTAGCCAAGGGCCATAGCGAGCGGGATCACGATAGCGCAGCAGGAACATGGTCAGCCGTTCATCATAATGGCGGCGTTCCCCCACTTGTTCCCCTTGATAGAAAACGGGCTGAGCCACGCCGTGAATGGCGCGGGATAAGGCGGCTTCTGACAAGCGGCTAATGCCCACTTCCAAGGCCGCTTCCCACGCCATGCGGAAGGATTTGGCTTCCGCGCGAATTTTCAGCGCATAGGCCGAGGACACGCTTTTCCCCACAGCCCGGGCGGCGTGTTCCACACAGCCCGTTGCGGCCAGCGCCTCAATAAAGCGTTCCTGCCGCTCTGGCGTCCAGCCATCATGGCGGAAACGCAGGCGGACATGATCGAACACGAAGGGGTTTTCCTCATCGGGCAAAAGCGGCTGCTCTGTGCGCGATAAGGGCGTGGAAAAGGGAAGCTCTGGCTCTTCGGGCGGGTCAAGGGGGGTGTCAGATGGTGTGTGCATCTGACAGTATAGATCATAAAGCCGGGGCTGTAGGAAAGCGCAAAATGGGCGGCCTTGCGTGCTCCGGCCGCCGCGCCGGAGCCGAGAGGGAGCGGCTGGGCTCCGGGTCACGCCCGGCGCACAGAGTTGCCCCGTCCCCCAGACGTCATGCTGAACTTGGTTCAGCATCGATTGGCGCCACAGCTGCCAAAGTCTGCACCGACGGGGACAATGGATCCTGAAACAAGTTCAGGATGACGGGAGGGTTGAGGATGACGCGTGGGTTCAGGAAGGCGGGACAGGCCCGCAGGATTAGGCCACGGGGGCGTTAAACAGGGATCCGATCAGAGCAGTGGCCGCCATGGCAAAGGCGCCCCAGAAGCTGACACGGACAACGGCCTTGAGCACGGGGGCGCCGCCCAGTTTTGCGCCTGTTGCGCCGAGCCCGGCCAGAAAGAGCAAAGACGCCCCGGCAATCCAGTAAGCGGCACTCGCCTGTGGCGCGAGCCATGCGGCACCGAGCGGGAGCGCCGCGCCAATCGAAAAGGCCAGTGCCGACGCCCAAGCAGCTTGCAGCGGGCGGGCGGCCATTTCCTCCGTTAGCCCCAATTCATCGCGCAGATGCGCCTTCAACGCGTCTTTTGCCATCAACTGATCCGCCACTTGTTCCGCCAAAGCGCGATCAAGCCCGCGGGATTGATAAATGGCCGTCAGTTCCTCCCGCTCAAAAGCGGGGTTGGTGGCAAGCTCTGCCTTTTCCTTCGCAATATCGGCGCTTTCGGCATCGGCCTGACTGCTGACCGAGACATATTCCCCCGCCGCCATCGACATGGCACCAGCGACAAGCCCGGCCGTGCCAGTGATCATGACTGCCGACGGGCTGGCCCCAGCCGCCGCCACGCCAATCACGAGGCTGGAGGTGGAGACAATGCCATCATTCGCGCCCAAAACTGAGGCGCGCAGCCAGCCGATCCGATCAAGCAGATGATTTTCGGCGTGGATGCGCGCCATGGCCTTAGTATTCCAGCTTTAGGCCGGGGCGTTTCCACCGCGTTTTCGCCAATCGGCCCGTGCCAGACAGGCAAATCCATGCGTCCATCATATCATCCCCGCCAAAGCAGATATTGGTGGTGAAAATATCATCCGTGGCGACGAATTCGACCAGCTCTCCCTCCGGCGAAATGACGGAAATGCCGCATTCGCCAATGGTGGCGACGCAGATATTGCCGCTGGCTTCCATTGCCAGACTGTCAAAGAATTTATAGCCCGCCGGGCGATAAATGGGGATGCCAGGGCCGCCGGGGCCGGCCGCATCATCCACCTTGCCGGGGGCGATGATGTTAAACGCCATCAGGCGGCAGGTATAGGTTTCGGCCGCATAGAGCCGCTTGCCATCGGGCGAGAGGCCAACGCCATTGGGGTTGTTAGAGGGGAAGATGACTTCTTCCAAATGGCTGCCATCCGTCTTGCCATAGAAAATGCCGACAATGTCGTGACAGCGGGCGGCGTAATCCACCTTGCCATGATCCGTGAACCAAAAGCCGCCATGCGCGTCGAACACAATATCATTCGGCCCGCGCAGCGTGCAGCCGAAATCGCCCGATTTATAGAGGATTTCCACCTCGCCCGTTTCAATATCAATGCGTTCAATCCGCCCGCCCGAATAATCACTGGCGATGCCGTGGGGGGCGCGCATCCCGTTCGCCTCATTCCAGTTAAAGCCGCCATTATTGGTGCAATACAGCTTACCATCCGGCCCAAGCGCCAAGCCATTGGGGCCGCCGCCGGGCCGCGCCACGACCTGCTTACGCCCATCTGGGTAAACGCGCGTGATCTGGCCATTGGCAATTTCGGTTAGGATGATGCTGCCATCGGGCATGGCAACAGGGCCTTCGGGAAAGGCCAGACCTTCAGCGACGATTTCCATGGGCAGTCTCTCCATATTTTGTTCGCTCGAAATCTGGCACTCAAGTTGCACAAAGGGAAGCGCAAATCGCGCGATGATCTGCGGGCGCAAAAACGCTGTCGCGGCCCCGATGCGTCATGCTGAACTTGGTTCAGCATCTATTGGTGGCAAAGCTGCCAAAGTCTGCACGGACAGAGACAATGGATCCTGAAACAAGTTCAGGATGACGGGCGGGCGTTTGGGATGACAGGCGGGGTGTTTGGGGCAACGGGGAGAAGCCTGGTCTTGCATCGCAGCGGTCCCACAGGCATGGCAGGGCGATGACGATCCGTTCGCTTTTCGTGACGCCCTTTTATGACGGGCAGTTGGAGGATGGGGCTCTGCTCAATGAGCTGGAGCATAGCTGCTATGCCTTGGCCGAAGATGATGTGGCGGGGCAGAATTGGTCCAAAGACCATGGCTATAAGGGCTATACATCCTATGCCTCGCTCAACGATTTGCCGATGCGCGATCCGGCCTTTGCGGATTTGAAGCGGGGGCTGGATAAACATGTCCGCGCCTTTACCAAGGCGTGCCATTTTGATCTGGGGCGCCCGCCCAAGCTGGATAGCCTGTGGGTCAACATCCTAAAGCCCGGTGGCACACATTCCGGCCATATCCACCCGCACAGCATCATTTCTGGCACCTGCTACATCTCTGTCCCCAAAGGGGCGGGCGCGTTGAAGCTGGAAGACCCGCGGCTGGCGCGGATGATGGCGGCCCCGGCCCGTGCGGCTGACGCGCCTGAAGAGTTTCAACCCTTTATCTATGCCGAGCCCAAGCCGGGCACGATTTTCCTTTGGGAAAGCTGGCTGACGCATGAAGTGACGCCCAGCAAAGCTAAAACAGATCGTATTTCGATTAGCTTCAATTACCGCTGAGGATGCGGTAAGCCTGTGCCCATGACACAGACTTATGACGCAGAGCTGAAGCTTTTCATCAATGGCAGTTGGCGCACGGGCGAAGGCCGCGACGCCCATGCCGTGCTCAACCCCGCAACAGGCGAGGCGATTGCCGATCTTCCGCTGGCAAGCGCCTCCGATCTGGATGAGGCACTGGACGCCTCTGCCAAAGGCTTTGCGGCGTGGCGCCAGATGGATGTTGAAGCGCGCGGGGCAATCCTCCGCAAGGCGGCGAGCCTGATCCGCGAGCGGACCGAGCATATCGCGCTGCTGCTGACAACCGAACAGGGCAAGCCGCTGGCCGAAGCGCGGGGCGAAGTTGCCTCATCCGCTGCGTTATTTGACTATTATGCCGAAGAGGCCAAGCGGGCCTATGGCCGCGTGCTGGTGCGGCCCAGTGGCCAGCGATCAATTGTCATCAAACAACCCGTTGGCCCAACGGCGACCTTCACGCCATGGAATTTCCCCGTTTATTTGATGGCAAAGAAGCTGGCAGCGGCGCTTGCCGCTGGCTGTTCAGTCATTGCCAAGCCGCCCGAAGAAACGCCGGGCTGCACATCGGCCATGATGCGCTGCCTGAGTGATGCAGGCGTGCCGGCCAATGTCGCGCAGTTGGTCTATGGCGTGCCCGATTTGGTCAGCCGCCATTTGATTGCCTCACCCATTATCCGCAAGATCAGCTTCACCGGATCCATTCCCGTGGGCAAGCATTTGATGCGCCTCGCGGCGGATGGGGTGAAGCGGATCACGATGGAATTGGGCGGCCATGCGCCCGTCCTGATCTTTGACGATTGTGATCTGGAAAAAACGCTGGACATGGTTGTCCCGCAAAAATTCCGCAATGCAGGCCAAGTCTGCGTCTCGCCCACACGATTTTACGTGCAGCGCGGGATTTATGATCGGTTTGTGGACGGTTTTGCCGCGCGCACCCAGCAGGTGACCGTCGGTAACGGTCTGGATGCTGCGACCAAGATGGGGCCGCTCGCCAATTCCCGCCGCCCCGATGCCATTGACGCGCTGGTCGAAGATGCGCGGGCCAAGGGCGCCCGCGTCCTGACGGGTGGCGCGCGCGGCAATCAGGGCTTTTTCTATCAGCCCACCGTGCTTGCCGATGTGCCGCTGGAGGCCAATGTCATGTCGAATGAGCCTTTTGGCCCTGTCGCCCTGATGCGGCCCTTTGACAGCTTTGACGAGGCCATCGACCAAGCCAACCGCCTGCCTTATGGCCTCGCCGCCTTTGCCTTTACCGAAAATGGCCGACAGGCAAATCTGCTGGGCGATGCACTGGAAAGCGGGATGGTAGGCATTAACAGCTTCGGCATTTCCGTGCCCGATGCGCCCTTTGGCGGGGTGAAGGAATCGGGCTTTGGCAGCGAAGGCGGGCCGGAAGGGCTGGACAGCTATCTGGTCACCAAAGCGATCCACCAAGCGTGAGCCGGGGCGGCCCTGTGCGCCGGATGCTGTGGCGGGCGCTGGGCCTTGCCTCGGTCGCGCTGGGGGTGATTGGCGCCTTCCTGCCCATTTTGCCCACGGTGCCCTTCCTCATTCTGGCGGCCTTTGCCTTTTCGCGCAGCAACCCCGCATGGGAGGCCAAGTTGCTCAACCACCCGCGCTATGGCCCCAGCCTGCGCGCCTGGCGGGAAAAAGGCATTATCAGCCGCACGGGCAAACAGGCCGCGACAGGGGCATTTGCCGTGAGCCTTGCGATGGGCCTGCTCTTTCTCTCGCTACCTTGGTCGCTGATCCCGCCTTTCGTGGCCCTCCTCTGCCTAGGCTGGATTTGGACACGGCCTGAGGCCTGAGCCTTTTCTCCCTGCCACGATTCCCCTAAAGACAGGCTATGACCCAGACCCAATTGCGCACTGGTGGCCAAATTTTGGTGGACCAGCTTGTGATCCAAGGCGTTGATCGCCTGTTCTCCGTGCCGGGCGAGAGTTTTCTCGCGGTGCTCGATGCGCTGCATGACAGGCCACAGATCCAGAATGTCGTCTGCCGTCAGGAAGGTGGTGTCACTTTCATGGCGTGCGCGGATGGTGCGCTGACCGGGCGGCCGGGCATTGCCTTTGTGACGCGCGGGCCGGGGGCGACCAATGCCGCGATTGGCGTGCATGTTGCGATGCAAGATTCCCAGCCAATGATCCTGTTCATTGGCGATGTAGATCGGGGAATGAAGGATCGCGAAGGGTTTCAGGAAGTTGATTTTACCGCCATGTTCACGCCGCTTGCCAAATGGGCCGTGCGGATTGATGAGGCGGCGCGCATCCCCGAATATATTGCCCGCGCCTTTACTGTGGCGATGTCGGGGCGCCCCGGCCCGGTCGTCATTGCCCTGCCCGAAGATATGCTGTGCGAACAGGCGGAAACACTGGACCGGCCCCGCGTTGAGCGCATTGCCCAAGCGCCCGAGCCCGCACAGATGGCGGCGCTGGCCGCGCATCTGACAGCCGCGAAACAGCCAGTCGCCATAATTGGTGGGGCTGGCTGGACGCCCGAGGCGGCACAGGCAATGCAGGACTTTGCCGAAGGATGGGGCATTCCCGTTGCTTCGGCCTTTCGCCGTCAGGATGCCATGGCGAATGACTCCGCCGTGTGGGCGGGCAATTTGGGCTATGGCCCCAACCCCAAGCTGGTCGCGCGGATCAAATCGGCAGACCTAGTACTGGCGATTGGCGCACGATTGGGCGAAGCGACAACTGATGGCTATACGCTGATCACCTCGGATCATCCGGGCCAGACGCTGATCCATATTCACCCGGACCCCAATGAGCTCAACCGCGTGTA
>RFZB01000066.1 GCA_009920915.1 Sphingomonadaceae bacterium
ACTGGCCGCGTGCGCGTGCCAGGCGATAAATCCATCTCGCATCGGTCGCTGATGCTGTCTGCGTTGGCGATCGGCGAAAGTCGGATTGAAGGCTTGCTGGAAGGCGAAGATGTGCTGGCAACCGCCGCCGCAATGCGCGCTATGGGTGCGGACATTGTGCGCGACACCAATGGCGTCTGGCGTGTTCATGGCGTCGGCGTTGGCGGGCTTTTGCAGCCAGATACGGCGCTCGACATGGGCAATAGCGGTACGTCCACCCGGCTATTGATGGGTCTGGTTGCCAGCCACAATATCACGGCGACCTTCACGGGCGATGCCTCACTGTCCAAGCGGCCAATGGGCCGCGTGACTGAGCCTTTGGGAACCATGGGGGCAGATTTTACGTGCTCACCCGGCACCAAGGGCAACCAATATTTGCCGATCATGGTGCGTGGCGCCTGCCCTGCGGTGCCGATCACCTATCGCCTGCCTATGGCGTCGGCGCAGGTGAAATCCGCGATTCTCCTTGCCGGGCTCAACACGCCGGGCATCACCACTGTCATTGAGCCCGTGCCGACGCGCGACCATAGTGAACGTATGCTCGCGGGCTTTGGCGCAAAGCTGGACATTACTACGGATGCAGATGGCGCACGCGTCATTTCCATCCATGGGGAGGCAGAGCTGAAGCCACAGCAGGTGGTGGTGCCGGGGGACCCTTCGTCTGCTGCTTTCCCGATGGTCGCGGCCTGCCTTGTGCCGGGGTCTGAGGTGCGGATTGAGAATGTGGGGATTAATCCCACACGGGCCGGGCTGATCCATGTCCTGAAATCCATGGGCGCTGACATAGAGCTGGTTGAGGAACGTGTGGTTGGCGGCGAACCCGTGGCGGATTTGATTGTGCGGCACGGCCTGCTCAAAGGCGTGGAAACGCCGCCTGACATCGTGCCCGCTATGGTTGATGAATTCCCCATCCTGTTCGTTGCCGCCGCGCTGGCCCAAGGCACCAGCCGCTTTACTGGCTTGGAAGAACTGCGCGTGAAGGAATCGGATCGGATCAGCGTGATGACCAAGGGCCTGACGGCCATTGGCGCGCGTGTCGAGGAGCTGGAAGACGGCCTGATCGTCCATGGCACAGGCGGCGCACCTCTGGCGGGCGGCGCAACAATTGCCGCTGAACTGGACCACCGGATTGCGATGAGTTTTGCAATTGCCGGGCTGGTCTCTAAGGCGCCTGTCACCATTGACGATATGAGCCCGGTGGCGACGAGCTTTCCGACCTTTGTCGATATGCTGACGAGCCTCGGCGCAAAATACCATCTGCCGCATTTGGATACCGGCCTTCTCTATCGCGCCGTGGGCGTGGCGACTGACCGGGCAGGGCTGAACCCTGATGCAGAAGCAGAGGCCGTCCGCTGCACGCAGATAACGCCAGATCTTTTAGCCGATCCCGCATTGCGCAGTGAAAGTGCGGGCAGCCTAGCGTCGCGCGTCTCGCGCCATCCCGCAGTGCGCGACGCCCTATTTGCCTATCAGCAGAGTTTTGCCCGCCAACCCGGCGGCGCGGTTCTGGATGGGCGCGATATTGGTACTGTGATTGCGCCCGATGCCGATGCCAAATTGTTCGTGACAGCCTCTGCCGAGGTGCGCGCCCGGCGGCGGCACATGGAAGATAGTCACGCCGATTACGCCGCCATCCTTGCCGACATTCAGGCCCGTGATGCGCGTGACGCCGGGCGAAGTGCGGCTCCTTTGCGACAGGCGGAGGACGCAGACTTGCTAGATACGAGCGATCTGACTATAGCCGCGGCCGTCCAGCGGGCGATTGCGCTCGTGGAGGCCCGGATTCGGCGCTGAGCCGCGCACAACGCGCTCCCCCAATTTCGCTCCCCCACGCTCTCAGCCGTTCAATGGATGCTGCAGTCACATGGGGTGGCTGGGGCAGTCTGGCCAAAGGCCCTGATCGCCTCAGAATGTTCTGAGGCGTGAATCTGGGCCTTAAGATATTTCTTTGAGTGAACTTGATTCACGCCAATCGCCAAAATGCCCCCGGCATTTTGTCCATCGACGACCAAGTTCATGAGACCTCTGGAACCAACCAGATGGCCGGAAAACATAAATGATTGGAAACCTCTAACCATGGCATCATCCGCCAACCCGACCCGCGACGATTTCGCGGCTCTCCTCACAGAATCGCTCGGCAACTCAGAAAGCCTTGATGGCCGCGTTGTAAAGGGCACTGTGACTGCAATTGAAAACGACATGGCCGTCATTGACGTTGGCCTAAAGTCGGAAGGCCGTGTGGCGCTGCGCGAATTCGCGGCTCCGGGCCAAAAGGCTGACCTGAAGGTTGGCGATGAAGTTGAAGTTTATGTCGACCGCGTTGAAAACGCTCAGGGCGAAGCCGTCCTGTCGCGTGACCGCGCCCGCCGTGAAGCGGCTTGGGATGCGCTGGAAGCGCAGTTTGGCGAATCAACTCGCGTTGATGGTGTCATCTTTGGCCGCGTCAAAGGCGGCTTCACCGTTGACCTTGGCGGTGCTGTGGCCTTCTTGCCCGGCTCGCAAGTCGATATCCGCCCGGTGCGTGATGTCACCCCGCTGATGGACATTGCTCAACCCTTCCAGATCCTGAAGATGGACCGCAAGCGTGGCAACATCGTGGTGTCGCGTCGTGCGATCCTCGAAGAAAGCCGTGCTGAAGCGCGTTCGGGCCTGATCCAGAACCTCGCTGAAGGCCAGGTGATTGACGGCGTTGTGAAGAACATCACGGATTATGGTGCCTTTGTGGATCTGGGCGGCATTGACGGCCTGCTGCACGTCACGGACATCAGCTACAAGCGCGTCAACCACCCGTCGGAAGTCATCAACATTGGTGACACCGTGAAGGTGCAGATTATCCGCATCAACAAGGACACGCAGCGCATTTCGCTGGGCATGAAGCAGCTCGAAAGCGATCCGTGGGAAGCTGTTGCTGCCAAATATCCGGTGGGTGCAAAGCTTTCGGGCCGCGTCACCAACATCACCGAATATGGTGCCTTTGTTGAACTCGAAGCCGGCATTGAAGGCTTGGTCCACGTCTCTGAAATGAGCTGGACGAAGAAGAACGTGCATCCGGGCAAGATCGTATCGACCAGCCAAGAAGTCGACGTTGTCGTCCTCGAAGTCGATGAAGAAAAGCGTCGTATTTCGCTGGGCCTCAAGCAGGCTGCCTCGAACCCGTGGGAAGCGTTCAGCGCCGCCCATCCGGTTGGCTCGATTGTCGAAGGCGAAGTCAAGAACGCAACCGAATTCGGTCTGTTCGTTGGCCTCGATGGCGATGTGGACGGCATGGTCCACATGTCCGACATCGCATGGGGCGTTTCGGGTGAAGATGCTCTCGCCCTCCACAATAAGGGCGATACGGTGAAGGCCGTTGTTCTTGACGTGGATGTTGAGAAGGAGCGTATCTCGCTGGGCATCAAGCAAGTCGAAAAGGGCGGCGCAAGCGCTGCTGCGTCGACAGGTGGTGCCGGCGGCATTGCCAAGAACACTGTCACGACGGTGACCGTGATTGCCATCAAGGACGGTGGCCTCGACGTGCAGGCTGGCGAAGATGGCCCGATTGGCTTCATCAAGCGGGCCGACCTTGGCCGCGACCGCGACGAACAGCGTCCGGACCGCTTCCAAGTTGGTCAGAAGTTTGACGCGATGGTCATCGGCTTTGACCGTTCGAAGAACCCCAACTTCTCCGTCAAGGCGATGCAGATCGCTGAAGAGAAGCAGGCTGTGGCCCAATATGGTTCGTCCGATTCGGGCGCATCGCTGGGCGACATCTTGGGCGAAGCGCTGAAGGCGCGCGATACCAAGAAGTAAAACAAGCCTAATCAACAGCTTTTCGGCCCGCCTTGCCCCGTGCATGGCGGGCCGATTTGTTTTCCGGCACTAGAAATTCATTTAATTTCATGCATTTAATGATTTGCGCCGAAATCATTATGCGGTTGCGACAGAAATAGTTGCAAACCATGCCAATTTGGCATTATTTGACAGCGGATCTGTCGCCCGCCCGTGATGTTGCCTTTTGGGGACATCGGCGTTGGGCAGGGCCCGTCCGGCGCTGTCGGGCAGGCCCCAGTAGCTGCGGCAGCCATGGGAGTATGCATATGATACGGTCTGAGCTGGTCTCCAAACTGGCTGAAGAAAATCCTGAACTGTCCGCGCGGGAAGTGGACATGATTGTCACCCTCTTTTTTGATGAAATTGTTGATCAGCTTATGTCAGGCGGCCGCGTTGAATTGCGCGGTTTTGGGGCATTTTCGACCCGCGGGCGCGACGCCAGAGTGGGGCGCAACCCGCGCACGGGCCAATCCGTCAACATTCCATCCAAGAAGGTGCCCTATTTCAAACCGGGCAAGGAAATGCGCCAGCGACTGAACGTCTCTTAAGACAAAGGTTTAGGATCAGCAGCTTTGCGCTTGACGAGGGCGGCGGAGTCCACGATGCCGCACGCATGCGGACGTGGCGAAACCGGTAGACGCAGCAGACTTAAAATCTGCTTTCCTCTGGAAGTGCGGGTTCGAGTCCCGCCGTCCGCACCATTTTTTGTTGTGGAGTCCGATATCGGGCCCCCGTGACGGCGGGCAATAAGCGCGCTATCCAGAAACAATGCGTTACGCCGTCCTTGCCCTGATTGCGCTCTTAACCGGGCTTGCGGGATGTTCCCGCGATCCGGGCGGTGCTGTGACTGTCAGTGTCATTGGGTCAGAGGCGCGCGTTGGCAACCCAAATGGCCGGGCATTGGATGCGCCAGCCATGGTGATGACAGGGGCCTTGATGCAGGGCCTTGTCCAATTTGACGCCACCGGAGAAATTGAGCCCGCTTTGGCTGAGCGCTGGATGGTCACGGATGATGGGCTGAGCTACATCTTCCGCATCCGCCGCAGCCTCTGGTCTGACGGGCGGCCCGTGACCGCTGCTCAAGTCGCCCAAAGCCTTCGGGCCTCGCTTGCCCCTGGCAGCCGCAATCCGCTGCGGCCCCTTTTGGGCCAAGTGCAACAAATTTTGCCCATGACTGAGACGGTTCTGGAAATTCGCTTGAAAGAGCCGCAACCCGGGCTTTTGGCGTTACTTGCCGATCCGCGCATGGCGATTACCCGCAAAGGCCGGGGCACAGGCCCCTATTTTCTGTATCGCAGCTACCCCAGCGCCAAAATCCTCCGCCCAGTGCCCAATGCCGCCGTTCCAGAAACGGATGAAGAAATATTGAAGCAGGCAGAAAGACGCGTCCGTGGCGAGCCTGCAGCGTTGGCCGTTGCCCGCTATGCCGAACGCAATGCCGCCTTGGTTTTGGGGGGCGATTTTGCCAACTACCCGCTTGTTACGGCGGCGGCGATCCCTGCCCGTGATGTCCGCATCGATCCCGTACCCGGCTTATTTGGGCTGGTGCCCGCCCGCACGTCTGGCCCTGCGCAAAACCGGGTCCTGCGCCAAGCCTTGGCCATGGCCGTAGACCGGGCTGCGCTGCTGCAACGGTTTGGCGCGCGCAATTGGAGCACCAGCGAAACCTTAATGCCCGGCCCAATTGATCAATATGTTGCGGCACAAGCGGATTGGGCCAGCCTGACTTTAGCCGACCGAAAAGCACGGGCACGCGCGCTGATTGCACAGAATTTTGGCGATCGTATCACGCTTCGACTGGCTCTGCCCAATGGTGCGGGCGCGCGGCTATTGGCGGCGCATCTGGCCAGTGATTGGCGCCCCATTGGGGTGGATGTGCAGCTCGTGACGATGAACGCCAAAGCTGATCTGCGCCTGATTGATAGCGTTGCCCCCACGGCCAATGCGCTTTGGTATCTTCAGCCCTTTGCCTGTGGGGACGCTCCCTTGTGCAGTGCTGCCACGCGCGATGCCCTGTCGATTGCCAAACGCGCCAATAAGGCAGAGCGGGCCCGGCTCTATGCCGAAGCCGATCGAGCGATTATGGCAGAGCAGCTGTATATTCCCCTTGCCCGGCCGCTGCGCTGGTCCCTCGTGGCGCCGCAATTAACGGGTTTTGCCGCCAATGTGACTGGCCATCACCCGCTCAACACACTGGCCAGCGCCCGCAATTAACCTTGCCAGATGCGCAAGGGGCGCTGATCTGGTTTGCCCGGTTCTCCCATAGGGCAACGCCGGGGGCGGACATCCCGGCCAAGGCACAAGCGCACTTCCTTCAGCCAGCCAGACTGGTCAGTCATAACGCGCAGCATATCGGGCCTTAGCCCTCGATTGGCACGGGCAAATGCCACTGCAAAACTGGCCGTGCTGTGCGTCTGGCGCGAGAGCAGCCGCATATTGGGATAGCGCAAGCTGCGATATAATTGGGCGCCCGTTTCAAAATACGTGGCGGGGTCATTTGTCATGCAGGTGCCATGCTTGGCCCATTCATGCTGGAGGAGCGCCGCCGAAGGCGTCATGCAAAAATGTTGGCGTATCAGCTGCGGCGAGAGGGGCTTGGCAGGGGCGCACCATGCAGGATCTTGTTGATCCTCCCCTTCCGGCCAAAGGCCATGCAACACAAAGCCAAACCGCGCCTGAGGGCCACATTGCCCCGCATCTTGCGCCATGCCGTGCCGCCCCCGACAATATTGGGGAGACCAGCTTAAGGAAAGCAAATAGCCTAGGATTGGCACCCGCTTCACCTCTGCTGCTGGGGCAGTTTCAGCGGCAAGGGACGTCGAAATATCGGGCACAGCACAGGCCATTGGCTGCGCATAAGCCGTTGAGGACACGAAGAAGAGCACGAGCAAGACGTAGCGGATCATTGGCCAAGATTAGGCACAGGCCTGACCAAACCCAAGCGAACAATTGAGACTCTGGATCATCTTGCGCAATTTTATTACACTGCGTTGTTATGAACATCGACTCACGTCGCACAAACATTCCACCGCTGGCGCTCCATATTCCGGAGCCACCTGCCCGCCCGGGCGAAGAGGCCGACTTTTCCCACATTCAGGTCACGCCCGCTGGCGAAACGCGCCGCCCCGATAGCTGGGCAGAGCCGCACAGCCTGCATGATATGGCTTATGGTCTGGTGCGCGTGCTGGATGATAGCGGTGCGGCCATTGGCCCTTGGGACCCGCGCCTTTCGCCCGAGACGCTACGCCAAATGCTGCGCGACATGGCCCTGACGCGCGCCTTTGATGATCGGATGTTCCGCGCCCAACGGCAGGGCAAAACCAGCTTTTACATGAAATGTACCGGCGAAGAGGCTGTGGCCGTGGCGCAAAGCCATGCGCTGGATTTTGAGGATATGTGTTTCCCCTCTTACCGGCAGCAGGGCATCCTTATCACGCGCGGTTATCCGCTGGTGGAGATGATCAACCAGATTTATTCCAATAGAGGCGATGCGCTGAAAGGCCGGCAGTTGCCGATTATGTATTCTGCGCCCGACCATGGCTTTTTCACTGTATCGGGCAACCTCGCCACCCAATTGCCGCAGGCTGTAGGTTGGGCAATGGCCAGCGCCTCGCGCGGGGATACACGCATTGCAGCCGCCTGGTGTGGCGAAGGATCAACCGCGGAAGGGGATTTTCACGCCGCGATGACCTTTGCGACGGTGTATCGCGCGCCGGTGATTATCAATGTCGTTAATAATCAATGGGCGATTAGCTCCTTTGTCGGTTTTGCGGGCGGCGAAGCAACCACCTTTGCCGCCCGCGCCATTGGCTATGGCGTGGCAGGCCTGCGTGTCGATGGCAATGATCCGCTGGCCGTCTATGCCGCCACGGCTTGGGCGGCGGAGCGCGCACGGACCAATAATGGCCCAACCCTGATTGAGCATTTCACCTATCGTGCCGAAGGGCACAGCACATCGGATGACCCCAGCGCCTATCGTTCCGCCGACGAGCGCGCCAAATGGCCGCTGGGAGACCCCATTGCGCGGCTTAAAGCGCATCTCATATCGCTGGGCGAATGGGATGAGGATCGCCACGCCACGATGGATTTGGAATGCGCCGAAGCCGTGAAGGCGGCGCAAAAAGAGGCCGAGAAGAACGGCATTCTGGGCCATGGCCTGCACCAACCGCTTGAGACAATGTTTGAGGATGTGTTTGAAACCCTGCCCCCGCATCTGAGGGAACAGCAGGCGCAAATGCTGGCCGAACGGATGCGCAAATGGCCTGATCAAGGCGGCGGAGACGCCCAATGACCAGCCGCCGCATGAACATGATCGAAGCGATCAACAGCGCGATGGACGTGGCGATGGGCCGCGATGATCGTGTTGTCGTGTTTGGCGAAGATGTTGGCTATTTTGGCGGCGTGTTTCGCGCGACAGCGGGCTTGCAGGCCAAATATGGCGCCACGCGCAGCTTTGATACGCCCATTACCGAATGTGGCATTGTGGGCGTGGCCGTGGGCATGGCCGCTTATGGCTTGCGGCCCGTGCCGGAAATTCAATTTGCTGATTATATCTACCCAGCGCTTGACCAATTGGTGTCAGAAGCGGCGCGCATCCGCTATCGCTCTGCCGGGCAATGGGCGATGCCGATCACGGTACGCTCCCCCTTTGGCGGGGGCATTTTCGGCGGGCAGACGCACAGCCAATCGCCCGAAGGCATTTTCACGCATGTCGCCGGGCTGAAAACCGTAATCCCATCAACGCCCTATGATGCCAAGGGGCTGTTGCTCGCGGCGATTGAAGATAATGATCCTGTCATCTTCTTTGAACCCAAGCGCATTTATAACGGCCCTTTTGACGGCCATTATGACCGCCCGGTGCAGCCTTGGGCCAAGCATCCGGCAAGCGAGGTGCCCGAGGGGCATTACACCATCCCCTTGGGCAAAGCAGCCGTGGTCCGCGAGGGCCAAGACCTGACGGTGCTGGCCTATGGCACGATGGTCCATGTCGCGCTGGCCGCTGTCGAGGAATTGGGCGTGGAAGCCGATGTCATTGATTTGCGCACGTTGATGCCGCTCGACATTGAGACAATCGAGGCGTCCGTCAAAAAGACAGGCCGGTGCCTGATTGTTCATGAAGCCACGCGCACCGCGGGCTTTGGCGCCGAACTCGCCGCCCAAGTGCAGGAGCGTTGCTTCTATCATCTTGAGGCGCCCATTGAGCGCGTCACCGGCTTTGACACACCCTATCCCCACAGCCTTGAATGGGCCTATTTCCCCGGACCAATCCGGATTGGCATGGCTATCGAAAAAGTGATGGCCGAATGACCGGGAACAAGATCGTTCCTCCCAATCATAGCATGATGGGGAGGTGGCATCGCGCAGCGATGACAGAGGGGCATTGGGCACGCAGCCTACCCCTCCACCGTCCTACGGACGGTCCCCCTCCCCATCGCACCGCGATAGGGAGGAATTGGAAAGAGGAACTGACACATGGCGCGCTTTGAATTCCGCCTGCCAGATATTGGCGAAGGCATTGCCGAAGCTGAAGTGGTGGCATGGCATGTCCGGCCCGGGGACCGCGTGGCCGAGGACCAGCCTGTCGCCGACATGATGACGGACAAGGCAACAGTTGAAATGGAATCGCCTGTCTCTGGCAAAGTCATCGAAATCGCAGGGGACGTGGGCGATATGGTCGCGATTGGCGCAACTCTATTGGTGATTGAGACGGATGCCGCAGAAGAGGCGGCCCCCGCACTGGCTGCAGAGCCCGCGCCGACGCCAACGCCTTACGTTCCGGCCCCACATCCGGATGCGACTGAAATTGCCGTGCCGCAACCTTCTGCACAGGCGCTCGCCTCGCCTGCCGTGCGGGCACGCGCACGCGATTTGGGCATTGATTTGGCGCACGTGAAGGCGCGAGAGGGCGGCCGCATCCGCCATGCGGATCTGGATGCCTATCTGACCTATCACGGGCATCAGGGTTATGCCACGGCGGCACCAATGCGCGCGGATGAAGAGGTGCGGGTCGTTGGCCTGCGCCGCCGCATTGCGGAAAATATGGCGGCGTCCAAACGGCATATCCCGCATTTCAGCTATGTTGAAGAAATTGACGTAACGGCACTGGAAGCGATGCGGGCCGATTTGAATGCGCATCGCGGCAGCCGACCCAAGCTGACACTGTTGCCGCTGTTGATTGTTGCGATGTGCAAGGCGCTGCCCGATTTTCCCATGCTCAATGCGCGCTATGACGATGAGGCAGGCGTGGTGACGCGGTTTGGCGCGGTGCATCTTGGCATGGCAACGCAGACTGATGCGGGCCTGATGGTGCCTGTTATCCGCGATGCACACGCCAAGAATATCTGGCAATTGGCAGATGAGATCACCCGGCTGGCCGATGCGGCGCGCAGTGGCAAAGCCAGCTCGGCGGAATTGAGTGGCTCTACGCTGACCATCACATCACTTGGGCCGTTGGGCGGGGTGGCCACCACACCTGTTATCAACCGGCCCGAAGTCGCGATTATTGGCCCGAACCGGATTATCGAGCGACCCGTTTTCCGGGGCGATGACATTGTTCGTGCCAAGCTGATGAACTTGTCCATCAGCTGCGACCACCGCGTGGTCGATGGCTGGGACGCCGCCAGCTTTGTGCAGGCAGTAAAGAAACTGCTCGAAACGCCGGTTCTGCTATTCGCGGATTAAAGCTATTTGCCTTGGGGCTAATGGATCCTGAACCAAGTTCAGGATGACGATTAAAGACCGCCCCCCCGTCATGCTGAACTTGTTTCAGCATCCATTGCCGCCTAGTTTTTCAGCATGGGCAAACAGCCATGCGTATACATACTCGCCAGCCGACGGCACGGGACTTTGTATATTGGGGTCACGAGCGACCTATTGGCCCGGCTACACCAGCATCGGGAGGGGCTCATTGCGGGGTTTACCAAAGACCACCACATCCACCGGCTCGTCCGCTTTGAGATGTTTGAGGAAATGCCAACTGCCATCGCGCGTGAAAAGCAATTGAAGAACTGGCGTCGCGACTGGAAGACGAACTTGATTGAGCAGGACAATCCCGATTGGCATGATTTGGCTATCGGCTTGGGTTTCGAGCCATTGTCTTGACCTGCGGCGTTGATGGATCCTGAAACAAGTTCAGGATGACGTT
>RFZB01000067.1 GCA_009920915.1 Sphingomonadaceae bacterium
GGCAGCTTCAGCTGCCTCTTCTTCGGCGCGGCGATTATCTTCAGCGCGGCGGCGCTCTTCCTCGCTATTGGCTTTGCGTGCCTGCTCTTCGCGACGGCGGGCGTCTTCAAGCGCGGAAAGGCGCGCTTCCTCTGCCTCGCGCAGCAACTTGGCCTGCAATTCTTGACGCGATAATTGCGGCTCTGGCGCACGCGGCGGGGCCGGCGGCGGCGGGGCCTTTGCGACGGGCTCAGCCGCGACAGGCGCCGCTTCTGGCTGCGGGGCGGGCGCGGGTGCTGGGGCCTCTGTGACCTGCTGAGCTTCGCCTTCGCCTGGTTTCCCCAGAACGCGGCGACGCTTTACTTCCACCACAACGGTGTTCGACCGCCCATGGCTGAAGCTTTGCTTGACCTGGCCGGTTTCCACCGTCCGCTTGATTCCAAGCGGTGCGCGCATGCCCAGCTTCGGTTTGTCGTTTGAGTCGCTCATTCGCTTAATCCAGGTCCTTCAGTGTCAATATGCGCCGCGCTCCCGTGGACCCAGGGCGCAAATTGCGCAAGGCCATCGAGTGTTTGGCGTCCTATAAAATGGTGCCAGCGGTCTACGGTTTGCCCAACACGACCAGCAGCTTGCCGATCGGTCACAGCAATGTGGACGACGTTTTCGCGGCCCAAGGCTTGGCTCAGTATAGCGCGTCCAGCGCAAATAACCAACCCCGCAAGGCCGCTGCCTTCTGCATCCCGGCCCACGCGCCACGCTTGGTCCAGCTTGCGGTTGCCATCGGCGCCAGCATCATCGGCGTGCATCAGCAGCCAGACTTTGCCAGCCCGGGCCGCCTCTTCAATTCGGTCTGATCCTGTCAGCAAACTGCCGGCGCGCGCTTCCAATCCCAAACGGTCCAGCGCTGTGCGGGCTAAGGCCTGCTCTACCCGTGCGGGCAAATCATCAGGAATATCGAGCTTCGCCGTCTTGAATGCGCGGGCCAGCCCCGCCTTCAACTGGCCCTTTTCCTGGGCAGTCTCCAGCGTTGGGCGGTCCACGCCAATCCATGCACCGCGTCCGGGCGCACGACCGCGCACGTCCGGTGCCACTTGGCCATCCGGACCCAAAGCAAGACGAATGAGGCCCGATTTCGGACCCCGTTCGCCGGTAATTATGCAGCGACGTTCTGGGTCATGCTGAGGGTCCCGCATCGGCGGTCTCCTCGTCGGCGAACCAGTGGGCACGGGCCGCCATGATGATTTCATTGCCTTGCTCTTCGCTCAGGCCATAATCCGCCAGCACGCCACCCTTGGGCGCTTCGCCCGAGGTTCGACCGCGACGATCATCGCGGCGCTTGCGCTCGACCAGTTCGTCCGTTGCCAGATCAGCCAGATCGTCCAGCGTCTTGATGCCCGCCTTACCCAGCGTCACCAACATGGCTTCGGTCAGATGCGGCAGCTCAGCAATCGCGTCTTCCACGCCCAAGGCCCGGCGCTCATCCCGCGCGGCCGCCTCACGACGGTCAAGCGCCTCTTGCGCACGGCTTTGCAGTTCGGCGGCGATTTCCTCATCCAGCCCTTCAATGGCGGCGAGTTCTTCGGTGCCAACATAGGCAACTTCTTCCATCGCGCCAAAGCCTTCTGCCACCAGCAGCTGGGCCAAAGTTTCGTCCACATCCAGCTCTTGCTGGAACATTTCCGACTTTTCGATGAAGTCGCGCTGACGCTTTTCGCTCGAATCCGTCTCGGTCATGATGTCGATGGCCGACGCCGTCAGGATCGAGGCAAGGCGCACATTCTGACCGCGGCGACCAATGGCCAGGCTCAGCTGATCGTCAGGAACGACAACTTCAATCCGCTCTTCTTCCTCGTCAATCAGCACGCGGCTGACGGTCGCAGGCTGAAGCGCGTTGACCACAAAAGTCGCCATGTCGGTCGACCATGGAATGATGTCGATCTTTTCGCCCTGCAATTCCTGCACAACGGCTTGCACGCGGCTGCCCTTCATGCCGACGCACGCGCCGACGGGATCAATCGAGCCATCATGGCTGATGACACCAATCTTTGCACGGCTTCCCGGATCACGGGCGCAGGCCTTGATTTCAATCACGCCATCATAAATTTCCGGCACTTCCTGTGCGAAGAGCTTCTTCATAAAGTCCGGATGTGCGCGGCTGAGGAAAATCTGCGGGCCGCGATTTTCGCGACGGACATTGAGGATCAGCGCACGAACGCGATCATTGATCCGCAGCACTTCGCGCGGGATTTGCTGGTCACGCCGGATGACGCCTTCGGCGCGGCCCAGATCGACCACGACATGGCCAAATTCGACGCGCTTGACGACGCCCGTGATGATCTCACCCGCGCGGTCCTTAAACTCTTCATATTGGCGCTCACGCTCAGCATCGCGGACCTTTTGAAAGATCACCTGCTTGGCGGCTTGGGCGGCAATACGGCCAAATTCAATGGGGGGCAGCGGATCGACAATGAAGTCACCCAGCGCAGCACCCGGCTGAAGCTTTTGACCATCTTTCAGGCTCACTTGCTTGAAATAGTCATCAACTTCTTCAACCACTTCCACCACGCGCCACAAGCGCATATCGCCCGAATTCGGGTCGATCTTGGCGCGAATATCATTTTCTGCACCATAACGCGCACGCGCAGCGCGCTGAATGGCGTCTTCCATCGCTTCGAGCACGATTGCCTTATCGATCAGCTTTTCGCGGGCAACTGCGTCCGCAATCGCAAGAAGCTCAGCCTTGTTGGCAGAGATGGCGTTGGACATGGTCTTACCTTTCCACAGAAATGATATCCGCTCCGTCCGTCGAGAGCGGGGTGGTGGCTTTAATCAGGGCATCCGTCAGCAGCAGCTTTGCCGTGCCAATCGACGAAAAAGGAACACGTACCGTATCACGCGTCTTGGCGGTAATCATCACAATCACATCGCCTTCAACGCCGCTAATGCGGCCATCAACTTGCTTGCGCCCGTCAACCGGCTCCGCCAGCCGAAGCCGCGCGTCAAAGCCGTGCCAGTCGGTATAATCCGACAGCCGGGTTAAGGGCCGATCAATGCCGGGCGAGCTGACTTCCAAACGATAGGCTTCTTCAATGGGGTCCGCTGTATCCAGCACATCGGAAATGCGGCGCGATAGCTCAGCGCAATCTTCAATCACCAGCTGGCGCGTATCCGGGCGCTCAGCCATCACCTGCAGCGTCGGATCAGACGTACCGCCAAACATCTTCACGCGCACAAGCGTTAGCCCCAAGGCATTCACCTCGGGCTCAATCAGCGCAGTCAGTGCGGCGATATCCGCCATCGAATCTCCGGTTCCAAAAACATTCTATGCAACGCGCCTGTGCTGCCGGAACCTGCCGGTTCCGACCCCAACACGTGTTACGATGTCGAGAAGACACAAGCCCTATAGAGGCTTCCCGCCCCGCGAGCAAGCAGAGTCTCGACCCCGGACGGCCCGAGGCCGCTAGAGCAGCTTTTGAATATCTGCTTCCAAGCTCTCAGGCTTATCCGTCGGGGCATAGCGACCGACGACTTTGCCTGATTTATCAATGAGGAACTTCGTGAAGTTCCACTTAATGCCCTTGGTGCCCAACAGACCCGGCTTTTCTGACTTAAGATGATTAAACAGCGGATCGGCGCCGTCACCATTCACCTCTACTTTTGCCATGAGCGGAAAGGTGACGTCATAATTGAGCGAGCAGAAAGACTTGATCTCCTCTGCATCGCCCGGCTCTTGCGCCCCAAATTGATTGCAGGGAAAGCCAAGGATCGTCAGGCCTTTATCGGCATATTTCCGGTGCAGCGCCTCAAGCCCTTTATATTGTGGAGTAAAGCCGCATTTCGATGCGGTGTTCACAATCAGGATCGGCCCACCTGCAAAGTCAGACAATTTCTGCACGCTGCCATCGGGCTTTTTCACTGTAAAATCATAGACGCTCATGGACACTCTCCGTTCATTTTGAGGGAGACTAGCACATGAAAAAAGGGCCCGGCTAGGCCAGACCCTTTTTCCTGAACCAAAGTATCGGCAAGCTTACGCGGTCAGGCGGCGTCTCCTGTCACTTCCTTTGCCTTTTTTGCATAGACGCGGACAGGCTCTTTGGTGCCAGCCACCACGTCCTTGTCAATCATCACCTGATCAACATCGTCCATCGACGGCAAATCGAACATAGTGTCGAGCAAAATGCCTTCCAAAATAGACCGCAGGCCACGCGCGCCCGTTTTACGTTCAATCGCGCGTTTGGCGACAGCCGTCAGCGCATCGTCCGTGAAGTCCAGCTCAACCTCTTCCATCTCGAAGAGCTTTTTATACTGTTTCACCAGCGCGTTCTTAGGCTCAACCAAGATCTGGACCAAAGCATCCACATCCAAATCTTCCAAGGTCGCAATGACTGGCAGACGACCGACAAATTCTGGAATCAGGCCGTATTTCAGCAGATCCTCTGGCTCGCTTTGCTTCAGAATATCGCCAGTGCGGCGCTCATCAGGGGCCGCCACATGCGCCCCAAAGCCAATCGATTTGCCCTGCAAACGATCCGCAATGATCTTTTCCAGACCCGCAAAAGCGCCGCCGCAGATGAAGAGGATGTTGGTTGTATCCACCTGCAAAAATTCTTGCTGGGGATGCTTGCGGCCGCCCTGTGGCGGGACGCTGGCAACCGTGCCTTCCATCATCTTGAGCAGCGCCTGCTGCACACCTTCGCCCGACACGTCGCGCGTGATGGAGGGGTTTTCAGCCTTGCGGCTGATCTTATCAATCTCATCGATATAGACGATGCCGCGCTGGGCCCGTTCGACATTATAGTCAGACGCCTGAAGCAGCTTCAGGATAATGTTTTCAACATCTTCCCCCACATAGCCGGCTTCGGTCAGTGTTGTGGCGTCAGCCATAGTGAACGGCACATCCAAAATGCGCGCGAGTGTCTGGGCCAAAAGCGTCTTGCCGCAGCCCGTGGGCCCAACCAGCAGGATGTTGGATTTGGCAAGCTCTACATCCGCGCCCTTCGCGCCATGGTTCAGCCGCTTATAATGGTTATGCACCGCAACTGAGAGAACGCGCTTCGCCTTTGGTTGTCCAATGACATAGTCATCCAGCACCTTGCAGATTTCCGCAGGTGAAGGAACGCCGCCATCCTTCTTTGAGACAAGCGCCGTTTTCGTTTCTTCGCGAATGATATCGTTGCACAGATCAACGCATTCATCGCAGATGAATACGGTTGGCCCTGCAATCAGCTTGCGCACCTCATGCTGCGACTTGCCGCAGAACGAGCAATAAAGCGTGCTCTTGGTATCGCTGCCGCTTAACTTGGTCATCAGAACCTTCCCGCCACGTTTGCGGCCATGTTACAGTCAGATTTCATAGCGACAATGGCTTAATTGGACCTGACTGAACAATATTTATGTTCAGCCTTGGCTCTCTTCTGCGACCACGGGACGCTTATCAAACACGGAATCAATAAGGCCAAAGGCCTTGGCTTCGTCCGCCGTCATGAAGTTGTCACGCTCCATGGCTTTCTCAATCGTTTCAATGTCTTTGCCCGTATAGCGCGCATAGAGCTGGTTCATACTGGCCCGAATCCGAAGGATTTCCTGGGCCTGAATGGCAATATCAGTCGCCTGACCTTGTGCCCCGCCTGAAGGCTGGTGGATCATGATTCGCGAATTGGTCAGCGCCACGCGCATGCCCGGCTCACCCGCCGAGAGTAGGAATGACCCCATGGATGCGGCCTGCCCCACGCAGACAGTGCCCACTTTGGGCCGAATATACTGCATCGTATCATGGATCGCCATGCCGGCTGTCACCACCCCGCCCGGCGAGTTGATGTACATCCAGATATCCTTCTTCGGATTTTCCGACTCGAGGAACAGCAGCTGGGCAACAATGACCGAGGCCATATTGTCCTCAATACCGCCCGTTACAAAAACGATGCGCTCACGCAGCAGGCGCGAATAAATATCGAAGCTGCGTTCCCCGCGATTCGATTGTTCAATAACGATGGGGATCAACGCGTCGTGCGGATGCATGGACTGTCCTTTGCTTTGAGTCTGTCTCTTATGTTCGGCCTCAAGCCGAAAAGTTCAACCCCCTGATCGAGCTGGGGTCGATTTACGTATAGCATAAAGCCGCGACGTCGGTCCGGTATAGAGCGGCGTCAGCCAATGAAGCGCGCTTGCAGGCGCATCAGCCTCCCATATCCAGACATAATCAAATCGATCCCGCGGCAAATAGCGCAAAAAGGTTCTCACGCGGTTACCGGGGCAGCCATAAACGGGGTTAAACAGTTCCGCTGATTTGGAATCATTAAAGCCCCGGCCAAGATTATAGATGGGCTGCATCAAATGCTGACCGGGAATGTCCCATTGCGTGTTCACAAAGGCATTGCGCCGCGCAATGGCAAGGCTGGCTGCGTGACTGCGCCCGCCCAGCGGCCAAACGCCACATTCGCTGCTATGGCCAAGGACGGCAATCCGCGCGCCCATCGGCACTTGGTCGAGGGCCGCCAAATCCGCTTCCATCTCGGTGCCACGTTGGCTCCACCCAATTGTGGTCTCTGCAGTCCGCAGCCCAAACCACGCAATCGCCAGAATGACCAAGGGCTGGGCAAAACGCTGTGGCACCGCACGAATCCCCAAAAAGGCAATCATCAGGGCCGGGGCGTAAAGACGCACATCCGCAAAATAAGAGCTAAGCACCGTTGACGGGAGCAAGAGGGATAGGCCGAACAGGGCCCCGGCGCAGAGCAGCAGGGCCCGATCTCGCGTCACATGGCGGCTGAGACACAGCCAAAGCAAAATAGCCAGCAGCAGCACAACGGACGCAATGTCGAAAATCTGCCATTCCGCGCGCAATAAATTGACAAAGCCAGACAGCTTTTCTTTCCACAACCAGCGATCAAACAGCGCGCCACCGCCTTTGGTGTTCCGCCACACAATCATGGGAATTAGCGGGGCGGCCCAAGGCGCCATCGTCCAGATAAACCGCCGCCAATTAACGCGCTGATCAAACTCAATCGCGGCAATCAGCACGCCTAATATGCCCCAAGCCGATGTATGGCACAGCCACACCAGCGCCCCGGCAACCAGCGCAAATGCGATGCGAATGAGGGCCGATTTCTCGCGAACGGACAACCAAGACGCCGCGACGTGGAACACCAGCGCAACGCCCAGCCAGTAATTCACAAAGCCATGGAAAAAAGTGAAGCTAAAAACAGGGAGCAAGGCCAGATAGGCAGCTGGCGGCACATGGCCAAACCGCGCCCGTGCCAAGCGGTATAGGCCCCAGATCATAAGCGGTGGAATGCCCGCTGTGAGGAAAAAGGCCGCCCGCTCCGTCCCCAAAAGGGGGCCAATAAGCGCCATCAGCAGGTCAATGCCCAGATTCCCCAAAATATGCCAATCAAAGGCATAATATTGGCTAAGCCACACATCGTCTTGATGGTTCATCACATGATAGCGGCCAATATGGGTAAAGAGATCGGGCAGGACTGGTATCGGCGCAATGATGAAGGGCAGCGTCGAGGCCAGCGCCAAGCAGAGCCAGACCAGACCCTCTCTGCCGGGCTTTAAGACGGTAGACGACATGATCTCAGGCCTTCACGGCGAGATAAGCCAGACGGCGCATTTCCCGCCGGCCACGCACGACCGTGTCGAGAATAAGCCCGCAAAATCCATTGAGGAACGCCAAGAGCATGATACCCGTTGCCAAAATGGCCGTTGGGAAACGCGGCACCAGTCCCGTTTCAAAATAGGTCAAGAACAAGGGTATGCTTAAGCCAATCGACAGGACGGCCAGCGCACCGCCAATCAGCCCAAAAAAGGCCAAGGGCTTTTCAATACGAAACAAAGTAAGGATCATCATCAAGATGCGCCATCCATCGCGATAGGTATTGAGCTTTGACTCTGATCCTTCGGGGCGCGCGGCATAGGCCGTGACCCGTTCGGCCACAGGCATCCGCAATTCTAGCGCGTGGACGCTGATTTCCGTTTCAATCTCAAAGCCTTCGGATAGGACGGGGAAGCTTTTCACAAAGCGGCGGGAAAAAACGCGATAGCCCGACAGAATGTCAGTAAAAGTCCGCCCAAAGAGCCACGCGAGCATCCCTGTCAGCAGCTTGTTACCAAGCCGATGGCCGCGCCGATAGGCGGCCTCCACCTCTGACTTGCGGGCGCCCACCACCATATCGAGCTGCTCATCCCGCAAAAGCGCAATCAAGCCGGGGGCAGCGGCGGCCTCATAAGTGGCATCGCCATCTGCCATGACGTAAATATCGGCATCAACATCCGCAAACATCCGCCGGACAACATGGCCCTTGCCTTGCATCCGCTCTGTCCGAACAACGGCGCCGGCCGCACGTGCAATCTCTGCCGTGCCGTCTGAGCTATTATTGTCATAGACATAGATGGTTGCACCCGGCAGCGCCGCGCGAAAATCAGCAATGGTCTGCCCGATAGCAGCTGCCTCATTATAGCAGGGCAGAAGAATGGCGACCCGTGGATGCTCGTTGGCAGTCATAACCAAGGCCCCCTAGCCTTGTTCGTTTCGCAGATCGATTAATTTCGTGCGATCCGCGCTGCAATCCATGCAGAAACTGTGAGTTGTAGCTGATGATAGAGCATCAGCGGCAACACAATCAGCCCAGCTTGGGCGGCTGGAAACAGGATCCGCGCCATCGGCGCCCCCGTTGCTAAGCTTTTGTGCGCGCCAGAAAAGAGCAGCGTAATCCGATCTTCGCGGGACAGGCCAAGGGCTCGGCCCAAGGCCCAGCTGCCGGCAAAGGCGATCGTCAACAGCAAGCAGATAACACAGAGTAAAAGGGCCATTTCTTGCGCGCCTAGCTTTTGCCAAAGGCCATCTACCACAGCCGCGCTAAAGGCGACATAGACCGTGATCAAAATCGTTGTGCGATCCAGCCGACCAATCCAGACTTTGTGGCGGTCTGCCCAATTTGCCAACCAAAGCCGGGCGATTTGGCCCAAGGCAAAGGGCAAAAGCAGCAGCGTTGCAATGCGCCCAATGGCCGATAAGTCACCCCCAGCCCCGCTGGTGCTCGCCAGAGCGGCAAGCACCAAAGGCGTTAGCACCACGCCAGAGAGATTAGAGAGCGCGGCGGCAATGACAGACGCCGCAACATTCCCCCGCGCCATGGAGGAAGAGGCAATTGCCGCCTGAACTGTTGACGGCAAGGCGCAGAGAAAGAAAATGCCCAGCCATAAGTCTGCAGGCAGCATCGCGGGCATGAGCCGCGACAGGGAAAAGCCCAAAAGCGGCATCGCGCCAAAGACAAACACCAACACCGCCAGTTGCAGCCGCCAATGGCGCAAGCCTGCCCACACTGCGTCATGCGCGATGCGTAAGCCATGAAAAAAGAACAGGCTAAAGATCGCGATATTCGCCAGAGCCGACACAATCGGCACGGCAAAACCCCGCACAGGCAACAGGCTGGCAACGCCGATTGTGGCAATCAGCAACAGCACAAAGCGATCAGGCAGCAAACGGGCGAACATCTGGCCTTCCTAGCTTAGCTTGCCGCAACGCACAAACTAGGCTAGGGGCGGCCGCTGAACCGCAACCTTCCTCCATTTAGAGATCCGCATGAGCCTCCGCAATGTGGCCATTATCGCGCACGTCGATCATGGCAAAACGACCCTTGTTGACCAACTGTTCCGCCAATCGGGCACCTTCCGCGACAATCAGCGCGTGGAAGAACGCGCGATGGATTCGAACGATCTCGAAAAGGAACGCGGGATCACCATTCTCGCCAAGTGCACCTCGGTGGACTGGAATGGCACGCGCATCAACATTGTGGATACGCCCGGCCACGCTGACTTTGGCGGCGAGGTAGAGCGCATCCTGTCAATGGTCGATGGCGTCATTCTGCTGGTCGATTCCTCCGAAGGCGCGATGCCGCAAACCAAGTTTGTGACGGGCAAGGCGCTGGCACTGGGCCTGCGTCCAATTGTCGTCGTCAACAAGATCGACCGCCCGGATGAGCGCATTCAGGAAGTGTTGGACGAAGTGTTTGACTTGTTCGTCTCGCTGGATGCGACCGATGAGCAGTTGGACTTCCCCGTCCTCTACGCCTCGGGCCGGAATGGCTATGCCAATACCGATCCAAGCCTGCGGGATGGCACGCTGGAGCCGATGTTTGAAACCATCGTCCGCCATGTGCCCGAGCCCAAGGCCAATGAAGATGGTGCCTTCAAGTTCCTCGTGACCTTGCTTGATCGTGATAACTTCTTGGGCCGCATCCTCACGGGCCGCATTGATAGCGGCACGTTGAAGGTGAACATGCCGATCCACGCGCTCGACCAGGATGGCAATGTCATTGAACAGGGCCGCGCGTCCAAGATTCTCGCCTTCCGCGGGCTGGAGCGTGTGCCGGTAGATGAAGCCAAGGCGGGAGACATTGTCTCCATCGCGGGCCTGACTGTCGCAACGGTGGCAAATACCATTGCCGATACCAGCGTGAGCGAACCCATTGCGGCGCAACCCATTGATCCGCCAACGCTCTCGATGCGCTTTGCTGTCAATGACTCGCCGATGGCGGGCCGCGAGGGCACCAAGGTGACGAGCCGCATGATCCGCGACCGCCTGTTCCGCGAAGCAGAATCGAACGTCGCGATCCGCGTGACGGAAAGCGCCGATAAGGACAGCTTTGAAGTTGCTGGTCGCGGCGAACTCCAGCTTGGCGTTCTGATTGAAACCATGCGCCGTGAAGGCTTTGAACTGGGCATTTCGCGCCCGCGCGTGCTGTTCCGTGAGGAAAATGGCCAGCGCACCGAGCCTTATGAAACCGTCGTCATTGATGTGGACGATGAATATTCGGGCACCGTCATTGATAAAATGAACATGCGCAAGGCCGAGATGACGGACATGCGCCCCTC
>RFZB01000068.1 GCA_009920915.1 Sphingomonadaceae bacterium
ACTTGCGCCTCGGTGCCAAAGCTGGCGATCTGGTCCTTAATGACCTTCGAAATTTCAGCGGCACGGATATCCATGTTCAGCCTTTCATCGCGTTCGCGAGGGAATTGAGACGGGTGCGGATCGACGAATCGATCATCTGGGAGCCGATCTTGACGACCAGCCCACCAAGAATTGCGGGATCGACCTTCAGGTTTACCGCGACGTCGCGGCCAACCTTGGCCTTCAGCTTTGCCTTGAGTGCCGTGACCTGCGCCTTTTCAAGCGGATGGGCCGACGTCACATCTGCCGTAATCTCGCCGCGATGGGCGGCAGACAAAGCAGCATAAGCCGAAATAATCGCGCCCAGCTCAGCCAGGCGGCGATTGCGGGCAAGAACGCCCAAGAATTTGGTGGTGAGCTTATCCAGCTTCAACGTGCGCGCGACACCCGCCACAGCCTTGGCCGCAGCGTCGCGCGACAAAAGCGGATTGGTGGTCAGGCGCGCGAAGTCGCGAGACTGTTTAAGTGCTGCATTAAGCGAGTCGAGGCTCTTGCCCACCGAATCGATGGACTTCCCCTCGCGCGCGAGTTCGAACAAAGCGGTCGCGTAACGTCCGCTTAGACTAGCCTGAATGCCGCCGGAATTCTCCACGCGCGTTAGTTCCCCAAAGTCAGGAATTGAGCCTGATGACACGAAAAAAGAAGCGAAGCTCCATCTCCGAAGTCGCGGCGCGGCTAGCAATGATTGCCTTCGAATGCAAGCGATGTGCATCGCAATTATGACAGTTTTCTTGTTCTTGCACCCTGAGGCTGGACAGCGCATCACCCTCGGGGATTGGATCAGATGGCGTTCGAGCCAAAATTGGGGCGGTAAAGAGGAGCAGTGTCATGGGTGAAATGACTCGCATGATGATGTCAGATGGGGCTGAGATTTCGGTCTATCATGTTGGCCCAAAAGGGGGTCGGCGTGGGGGGCTGGTCCTTATTCAAGAGATATTTGGGGTGACGGACCATATCCGCGATCTGTGCGACGAATATGCCGCAGATGGATATGAGGTTTTGGCGCCTGCGCTTTTTGATCGAGAACATCCCGGCTTTGAGGCTGGCTATACCGGTCCCGACTTTGACCGCGCGGTGGAATTGGCACGTAAACTCCATCCTTTTGACCAAAGCCTGAAAGATGCGCAGACTTGTATTGACGCCCTGAAAGGCAAAGTCCCGGTGTTCATCACGGGCTATTGCTATGGTGGCTCGGTTGCGTGGCGCATGGCACAAATCAGCCCTGATCTGGCCGCCGCGAGCAGCTATTATGGATCCATGGTGCCCACGATTTTCGCAGAGGATGCCCCCAAATGCGCCACGATTGCGCATTTTGGACGCTTTGACGCAGGTATTCCAATGGAAGGCGTTGAAAAGCTGATTGAACGTGCACATCCGACGGCGCAAATTTTTGTCTACGAGGCCAATCACGGATTTAACTCGGATCGCCGCAAAGATTATCACGAAGAGAGCGCAGATCTGGCCCGCGAGCGGACGCTGGCGCTATTTAGAGCCTGTGGTGGGTAAACCCGGAGAAATTCTGTGGGGGGAAGGCGAGAGCGACCTCGGGCCTTTCCGCTTCGCCGTGTCAGGGGCCGGGCTCCACGCCTTGGCCTTTGTCGATGCGCTTCGCGGTGAGACTGCCGAGGGTGCAGCGCCATGGCGGCCAAAGCTGATCCGGGCAATCAACGCCCCATGGGAAGCACATGGCCTGCCGCTTCAACCCGCTGGCACAGCTTTTCAATTGGCTGTGTGGCAGGCTGTGGCAGCTATCCCTGCCGGTGAGACGCGAAGTTATCGAGATATAGCGGAGATATTGGGGCGGCCCAAAGCCGCGCGCGCCGTCGGGGCTGCCAATGCTGCAAACCCGATAGCGGTGTTGATCCCTTGCCATCGGCTGGTGCGTGGGTCGGGCGCATTGGCAGGCTATGCTTATGGCCTTGACCGCAAACAGGCACTGCTCGACAAGGAACGCCAAGGCCGCAAGACTGGCCAAGGATGAGGATCTGACTATGCCCGTAACTCTGCCCAGCGACGCGCCCCAGACTTTGGGGGAAGCCTTTGCCCGCATCAACAGCGTGACCGCGCCGACGATTACAGATTTGAAGGTCATGGTTCTGGTCGAAGCCGCTGGCCAAACCCTGTATGAGAAAAGCGCAGAAGGGGCCAATGATCCGCGCGTCAAAGCGCTGCTTATTGAAAACGGGCATGAAGAAATGAAGCACGCCCGGCGTGCCGCAGAAGCAATCAAGTTGCTGACGGGGGAGGCGTTTCCCGCACCGGACGCCGCCGACAATCCCTATCTTACAGGCCATATTCCTGTCGCCGCCATCACGCCTGAGGGCCTTCGTAAGACGGCGGAAAGCGAATTTAACGGCGATGCACTTTATGCGCGCTGGGCGGATAGCCTTGATAATGCCGAAGCTGCCGAGCTGCTCCGCGCCAATGGCCGGGAAGAAACCGACCACGGCAACCGTCTTTTAGAAGCGGCAGCTATCCTCGAAGCTCAGGGTTAAACGCCTGCCAATTCTGCGATGATCGCCCAGTGCGCGTCGCTGACGGGCACAACCGAGAGGCGTGATTGGCGGATCAAAGCCAAGTCTGCCAGTCGCGAGTCTGCCTTCATTTCAGCCAAGGTTACGGGGCGTTTCACCGGGCCGATGGGGGCGACATCGACCATCACGAACTTGCCGCTTTCGTCACCCGGATCGGGATAGGCCGTGCGGACGATTTCCACGACGCCGACAATCTCTTTGCCTTCATTGCTGTGGTAGAAAAAGGCGCGGTCCCCAACTTGCATTGCGCGCAAATTGGCCGCCGCCTGATGGTTGCGGACGCCATCCCAATGAGTGCGGCCGTCTTTGACCATCTGGCCCCAGCTATATTTGAACGGTTCTGACTTAACGAGCCAATAGGCCATTCTACCCCCCAGATCGCGGTGTCGCGTGCCGCGCGACGAAGAATCGGCCACCCTCTGTCACGTAAACCGCAGTCAATGCAACCAGCCCGGCTATGGTAAATCCGGTGTAGAGCGGCACTGTGGTGCCATTGAAAGATTGCCCAATAAGCGTTCCACAAATGGTGCCAAGCAAGTTGGCGAGCGAGCCTTGCAGCGAACTTGCCATGCCCGCAACCCGGCCCATATTTTCCATCGCCATGGCGCTGAAATTGCCGCCCACCAGCGAAAAACCAATCATCATCAGCATTTGCAGCGCAATGAAAAGCGGCAGCGATTCATAGCCTGCCAGCGATAGGGCGAGATGGACTGCCGCCACGAATGTAAAGAAAAACAACGCGCTATGCCCAATCAGCCGCATGCCAAAGCGTTTTACAATGGCGGCATTGGTCAGCGATGCAGCTGCCATGCCAATGGACATGACGGCAAAGCCTATGGGCAACAGATCAGGACGTTTGAACGTAAATTCAAAGATCTGCTGCACGGACATAAGAAAGCCAAAAAGCGCGCAAGACAGCATCGCCGTTGCAATGCTGTAGCCAACGGACATCCGATCCGTCAGCACCGTACGGGCAGCTGCCAATACGGCTTGCCGTTCAATGGGTGTGCGGTTTTCCTCTGCCAAGGTTTCCGGCAAGCGGAATAAGACCCAAGTCCATGTCGCAAGCCCTATCAGGCAGAGTGCGCCGAAAATCAAGCGCCAAGGACCGAAAAATAAAATCGTTTGGCCCATGGTCGGCGCGAGAATGGGGGCCGCCATGAAAATCATCCCGGCAAGGCTCATCACCTGCGCCATATCGCGCCCGGCAAAGCGATCCCGCACAGTGGACGTCACAATCACGCGTGCGCCTGCGGCAAACACGCCCTGCACCGCGCGGGCGAGCAATAAATGGTCGAAGCTGGGGGCAAGGGCTGCGGCAAAACTGGCAATGGCAAACCCAAAAAGCGACCATAGCATCAGCCCGCGTCGGCCATAACGATCAGAGAGCGTCCCTACGAAAAGCTGACCAGCGGCAAAGCCCAGCAAAAAGGCAGAGATGACAAGCGGGCGTTGCGTCTCGTCGCCCACGCCAAGCGAATGGCTAATGGCGGGAAGAGCCGGCAGCATAGAATCAATCGAAAAAGCGACAATCATCATGATCGATGAGATCAGAATGATGAATTCTGCGCGGCCAGGCCCTTTGAGCGCAGGATATGGACGGGAGGACATGACGTGCGCCTAGCGGAGCTGTAGTAAATGGGAAAGCCAGCAGAACTGGCTTTTTCATCGCGGTGAGATTTAGGGAATCAGTAAGCTGCACCCGCTGGTTTGGCGGGCTTCCAATTCCTGATGCGCGCGGGCGGCCTCAAGCAGGGGATAGCGCTGACGAATATCCACCTTCACGGCCCCGGTCCGCAGCATGTCAAACAAGCGGGCGGCACCTGCCTGCCGCTCAGCGGGGGTGGCGTAATAATGGAATAAGGTGGGCCGGGTGACGAAGATGGAGCCTGCTTCAGCGAGCCGCCCCAACGCAACATCTGTGACTGGGCCGCTGGCGTTGCCGAAGCTGACAATCAATCCGCGTGGCGCGCAGGATTTTAATGAGCCTTCCCAAGTCGATTTGCCTACGCCATCGAAAATGACTGGCACACCCGCGCCATGTGTGATGTCTCGGCACCGAACACCGACATCTTCTGTCGTGTAATCAATGATATGGTCAGCCCCAGCAGCGCGCGCCAAATCAGCCTTTTCAGCCGACCCGACGGTACCAATAACTGTTGCGCCAATTGCCTTCAACCATTGCACCAGCAACAGGCCGACACCGCCAGCCGCGGCATGGACCAGAACCGTCCAGCCCGGCTGTGCCTTGGCACAGCGTTCTACCAAAAACTCTACTGTACAGCCCTTTAACATCACCGCAGCAGCCATTTCGTCTGAAATGTCATCCGGGGTGGGAAAGAGCAATTTGGCAGAGATATTGCGCGCCGTGGCATAGGCCCCCAGCACGGGGCCAAAGGTGCACACGCGATCGCCCGGGGCAATGCCCTGCACATCCGGGCCAACTGCCTCAACCACGCCAGCGGCTTCCACGCCTAAACCATTGGGAAGCGGCAATTTGTACACGCCACCGCGATGATAGGTATCAATGAAGTTCAGCCCAATGGCGGTGTGGCGCATCTGCACTTCACCAGGGCCGGGCGGCGGCAATTCTGTGTCGACCCATTGGATAACGTCCGGGCTGCCTTGCTCTGTGATCTGCGCGGTTAACGCCATGACGTTCGTCTTTCTTTTAGTTTCGATGGGCGTCACGCCGGGCTTTTTCTTCGGCCTTGCGCATCTTACGACCACGATTGCGGTCCGCCTCGGCCTGACTGGTTGTTGCGACGTCAACGGCTTTACCAGCAACCTTGAATGGCGTTGTCACCACCGTCTCGGCAACGCTTGCAATGCAGCCGGAAAGCGCCAGCGGGAGAAGAGCGATCAGCAATTTTTTCATTGCGCGTCCTTGCCTGTTTCGCAGCAGCATTGCAACGGACTTGCGTTGCGCGGACGAGTGGCTTAGAGGGCCGCTCCTGTCCTTGTGTGGCGATCGTAGCTCAGTTGGTTAGAGCGCCGGTTTGTGGTACCGGAGGTCGCGGGTTCGGATCCCGTCGATCGCCCCATTTTTTCTCCTGAATTTACAGAGTGATCCGCGCGGTGGCGAATCGTGCCGTTTGCGGTTATTGCGCTATCGTGTAATTTTCTTACTCGCAGGAGTCCGCTATGACCGCAGCTTGGATGTTGCCCGACTTTGATGATCATGAAGGCGTGCATATCTTCCGTGATCCGGCAGCAGGGCTGACGGCAATCATTGCGGTCCATTCGACTCACTTGGGCCCAGCAGGCGGGGGAACGCGCTTTTGGCATTATGTGGATCCCAATGCTGCGATGACGGATGCCCTGCGCCTGTCGCGCGGGATGAGTTATAAAAATGCGATGGCGGGCCTTGCCATGGGTGGCGGCAAGGCTGTGATCCTTGCCGATAGCGACCGCACAAAATCCCCTGCTTTGATTGCGGCTTTTGTTCGCGCGGTCGATAGCCTTGGGGGCCGTTATGTGACGGCGCAGGATGTAGGCATTAGCGCGCAGGACATCATTGATATTGGGCAGGGAACGCGCTTTGTTTCTGGCTTGCCACCGCGCGTCGGTGGGGCAGGGGGAGACCCGGGGCCATCCACTGCACTGGGCGTGTTTTTGTGCGTGAAGGCGGCCATTAAGCGCGGATTGGGCAAAGACGATGTGGCAGGCGTGCATATTGCCATTCAAGGCGTGGGCAGCGTGGGCGGCGGATTGGCCCGTCACCTTGCCAAGGCGGGTGCAAAATTGACGCTGGCCGATCGGGACGCATCTCGCGCCAAAGCGCTGGCCGCGGAATTGGGCGCAGATGTTGTGGATGCGGACAGCATTTTGACAGTTGAGGCGGATGTGCTGAGCCCCTGTGCTTTGGGCGCTATTCTGAACGATCAATCGATCCCTGCGCTGAAAGTCCCCATCATTGCCGGTGGAGCGAATAACCAATTGGCGCGGCCAGAACATGGCGCGGCTGTGCAGGCACGCGGCATCCTCTATGCGCCGGATTATGTGATTAACGCAGGCGGCATCATCAATGTGGCGTTGCAATATCTGGACGATGCGGATGCCGCCGCCGTGGATGCCAAAATTGCTGGCATTCCAGACCGTCTCAATGCCATTTGGGATGAAAGTGCCGCAACTGGCGACCATCCCGCGATGGTCGCAGACCGGATGGCGCAAAAGCTGATTGGCCGGGGATAAACCCGGCCATTCGGCCTTCCTGCTGCTATTCCAGCCAGCTGGGAATGCGTTCTGCCGCCAAGATGGTTTCGGCGGCAATGCGATCTGCCACCACGGCATAGTCATCGCCATCCACCATCACTTCGGGCACCAGCGGGCGGCTGTTATAGGTACTTGCCATGGTTGCGCCATAGGCACCTGCCGTGCGGAACACGGCCAAATCGCCTGAGGACACCCGGTCAATTTCGCGGCCCATGGCAAAAGTATCGCCACTTTCGCAGACGGGGCCGGCGATATTCGCCACCATCTTTTCGCCATTGGGCGTCACAGCCGCAAAATCATGCCACGCATCATACATCGCCGGGCGTGCAAGATCATTCATTGCGGCATCCACAATGACATAAGGATTGATAACGCCGGGCTTCACCCAAATGACTTTGGTCAGCAAAACCCCCGCATTGCCAACAATTACGCGGCCAGGTTCAAACATCAGCATCGCATCCCAGCCCTTGGTCACGCGCGCAACCATCTGGCCATAATCGGCGGGCGAGGGCGGGTTTTCGCTCGTTTTATAGGGCACGCCGAGGCCGCCGCCCAAATCGACGCGATCAATGCCATGGCCCATGGCCCGCAAATCCGCGACCAATTGGCCAACACGGGCATAGGCGGCTTCTAGCGGGTCGAGATCAAAAAGCTGGCTGCCAATGTGCAGCGCAACGCCCCGCAAATTGAGGCCGGGCAATTTGGCCAGCCGATCAAAAATGGCGGGAGCCTGATCAATGGCAACGCCAAATTTATTTTCCTTTTTGCCCGTTGAAATCTTGGCGTGCGTGCCGGCATCAACATCGGGGTTCACGCGCAGCGTTGCCGATGCCGTCATCCCCTTGGAAGCGGCGATTTGCGCCAGAACAACGCCTTCTTCTTCCAGCTCAATATTGAACTGGCCAATGCCTGTATCGAGTGCCTGTTCCAGCTCTGCACGCGTTTTGCCGACGCCAGAAAAGACGACATCTTCAGGCCGCATACCAGCCGCAATCGCGCGTGAGATTTCTCCGCCCGATACCACATCCGCGCCATAGCCTTGCTTGGCAAGCACCCGCAAAACGGCGCGATTGGGGTTAGACTTGATGGCAAAGGCAATGTGCGATTTGCCAACCGGGGCAATGCCATCGCGAAACACTTGCGCGTGGCGTTCCAGCGTGGCGCGCGAATAAACATAAACGGGTGTGCCAACGTCTTCGGCAATGCGCGTCAGGGGCACGCCTTCGGCGTGGAGCGTGCCGTTCTTTAACTGAAAATGGTCCATGGAATTTTAGCCTTTGGGCGGAAGATCAAATTTATCATCGCGACGTTCTTCTGATCGTGTCAGCAGATCGTCGCTGCGTTTGGGCTTGGCCTGCGGGCCAGGTGTAATCATTTGCTCCACAGTCGGCTGATTAAGCGATGCTTCCGGTTTGACAGGAAGGCTTTCCCCCTGACGGGGTTGGAGTTTCACGCGCCCACCACAGGCTGCCAGCACCAGTGCAGCGCTCAGGCAAAGGTAAAGGGTGGCGGTGCGGCGCATCACAGCCCCAACGCCGCCTTGGCGTCGGCAATACGCGCGCGGACTTGTGCAGGCGCGGTGCCGCCATGGCTCATCCGGCTGGCAACCGAAGCGTCGACCGTGAGCACGGAATAGACGCTGTCATCAATTGCCGGGTGGATGGCCTGAAGTTCTGCCAGCGGTACGTCTGCGAGAGCCAATTGCAATTCCTCGGCGCGCTTAACGGCGCGGCCCGTGACATGATGCGCCTCGCGGAAGGGCAGGCCAGCTTCGCGCACCAGCCAATCGGCAAGGTCTGTCGCCGTTGCAAAACCGCTTTCCGCCAAAGCGCGCATCCGGTCTGTCCGGAAGGTGACGCTGTCGACCATGCCCGTCATCGCAGCAATGGACAGCGCCAGCAGGTCATGCGCCTCAAACACAGGCGGCTTATCATCCTGCATGTCTTTGGAATAGGCGAGTGGCAGACCCTTCATCGTCATCATCAACGCAGTGAGGCAGCCCGTGATCCGGCCCGCATGTCCGCGGATCAGCTCCACGGCATCGGGATTGCGCTTTTGCGGCATAATCGAGCTGCCGGTGGACCATTGGTCGGGCAGGGCGACAAAACCAAAGGGTTGCGAGGCCCAAATGACAATCTCTTCCGACATGCGCGAGAGATGGAGCGCACATTGGCTGGCCGCCATTAGATAATCGATCGCAAAATCCCGATCAGACACGCTGTCGAGGCTGTTGTCCGTTGGCTTGTCAAAATTGAGCGCCGCAGCCGTTGCGTGCCGATCAATGGGGAAGCCTGTGCCCGCAAGCGCGGCCGCGCCCAAAGGACATTCATTCATCCGCGCGCGCGCATCCGCAAAGCGGGCGCGATCCCGCCGGATCATTTCATACCACGCCATCAGATGGTGGCCGAGCGTTACAGGCTGGGCGCTTTGCAAATGGGTAAAGCCCGGCATCACCGCGTCTGCATGTGCCTCTGCGCGCAGGATGAGGGCCTTTTGCAGTTCTGTCAGTCCGGCGTCGACGGCGTCCATGGCATCACGGACCCAGAGGCGGAAATCAGTTGCGACCTGATCATTGCGCGAACGCGCGGTGTGCAAGCGACCTGCGGCTGCGCCAATAAGTTCGGCCAGCCGTGCTTCGGTGGCCATGTGAATATCTTCCAAGGCCAGATCGACAGGAACGCCATTGGCTTCATAGTCGGCGGCAATCTGGTCAAGGCCAGCGGCAATCTGGGCAGCATCATCCGCGCTCACGATGCCTTGATTGGCAAGCATTTCGACATGCGCTTTGGACGCACGGATATCTTGCTGCCACAAGCGCTTGTCGAAGGGGATCGAGGCGTTTATCTCACGCATCACGGCGGCCGGCCCCTCGGCGAAGCGGCCACCCCACATGCTGTTGGAGTTTGACGTGCGGCTGCTAATCTCGAAAATCCTTGCTCTTGGCCTTGGTGTAACGCTCACAGTTTCGGGTTGCGATAAGCAATCCGGCGGCAAGCCGCAAGGCGAAGCACCTCAATCTTCGCAAGATGCGCCAAAAGAAGGGCTTTCTGGCACTGTGGATCGAACCCACAAGGGCGAGGATATGCCCAAAGTTGTGTTTGAGGATATGGCTGGGACGCCCAAGACTTTGGCTGATTTCAAAGGCAAGCCATTGTTGGTAAATATTTGGGCCACATGGTGCGGCCCTTGTATTGCAGAAATGCCAACGCTTGAGCGATTGGCCGCCCAGCGCGCAGGCAAGCTGCAAGTGATTGCAATTAGCCAAGATATGAAGGGCCGCCCCGTGGTGGCGGAATGGTGGAATAAGCAAGGCTTTAAAACGCTGACCACCTATGTTGATGCTAAAGCAGATCTTGGCTTTGCCTTGGGCGGTGGATCCTTGCCGACGACCATCCTTTATGATGCTGAGGGCAAAGAAGTCTGGCGGATGGTGGGCGGTGCTGAATGGGACGCGCCGGCGCAATTGGCGTTGATTGACGCGGCCCTGTAGCGCTCTGCGTCATTGCGAGCGCAGCGCGGCAATCTACAAGGGTGCCACGCGGGCTGGATTGCCACGGCGCTTGCGCGCCTCGCAATGACAAATGGGGGGCAACTTAATAAATTAGGCGTTTGGGCGACACGCCTTCCGCCGTCACGCCAAGCTCGGCGAGGCCGCTGGGCCAGTCGCTGCCCGTTATCAACGCTTCTGCCAGCGCTGACATCGCAGGTGAGGTTTGCAAGCCAAAGCCGCCTTGGCCCGCCAGCCAGAAAAAGCCGGGGGCGTCTGGCGCAAATCCGGCGACGGGCATGCGATCTTTCACAAAACTCCGCAATCCGGCCCAGCGCCCGGTGAGGCGCGGCGGTGGCAAAGTGGTAAATTCCTCTACAAGATGCGCGGCCAGCGCGACATCATATTCCTCGGGTTGCGCGTCGCAGGGTGGGGTATCCGTTTCATCATTGGGGCAGGCGAGCAACCGATTACCCTGTGGCAAAATGTAAAACACGTCGCCCGGGGTTTTGATGAAGGGCCAATTGCGGACAT
>RFZB01000069.1 GCA_009920915.1 Sphingomonadaceae bacterium
ATCCCTTATCATATCGGCACAGGCTATTTTGGCGGGTTTCTGCCCTTTATTTCGCAATATATTGTGGTGAAGACGGGCGGCACCTTCATGGGCCTATGGTACACCGTTGCTGTTGTTGCCATGGCGTTTGTGGTTTCCTTGATCTGGCTGCCTGAAACAGCTGGCAAGGAAGACATCGACGCCGCGGACTGACGGCTCTATCGCCCCGGTTATGACTGCACCGCTTCGTTTGCGCCTCGATAGGGGAGGCTTGTCTGCCAATTGGCGTTGGCTGCAGGCGCAAAGCGGGCATGCGGCCTGTGGGGCTGCTGTGAAAGCCAATGGCTATGGCTTGGGCGCGCCTGAAGTGGTGCAGCATCTATTGGCCGCTGGCTGTCGAGACTTTTTTGTTGCCACATGGGCGGAAGCCGCCGAGATTGAACCGATCCTGCCGCAGGATGCCAGCTTGTCTGTCCTCCACGGCGTCCGCGAGGAAGACATAGCACAGGCCATGGCATCGCGCGCGCGCCCTGTGCTGAATACCGCGCAGCAAGTGGCCCGCTGGCGCCCCACAGGCAAGCCCTGCGATGTCATGCTCGACACGGGCATGAACCGCCTTGGCCTTGCCCCGGGAGAGGATCTTTCAGGCCTTAAAATCCACACGCTGATGAGCCATTTGGCCTCCGCCGATGAGGATGTGCCTCAAAATATGCAGCAATTGGACCTGTTTCAGTCGGCTGCAGCCACCGTTCCAGCACAGCGGTTGAGCTTGGCCAATTCAGCGGGAATTTGCCTTGGTGCCGCCTATCATTTCGGCCTCACACGGCCCGGCCTAGCGCTGTACGGGGGCATTCCACGTGGGGAGGCCGTGGGGGCCATCCAACCAGTGGTTGGGCTAGAGGCGCAGGTCCTGCAGCGGCGCGTGCTGCCAATAGGGCAAAGCATTGGTTATAACGCCACCTACACCGCCGATCGCGCCCTTGAAGTGGCCATTGTGAACATTGGCTATGCCGATGGCTATGTGCGGGGCTTTTCTGGCCGCGGCACCGCGGGGGGAGGGCGGCTTCCTCTGCTTGGCCGCGTTTCTATGGATTTGGTGGCGCTGGATGTGAGCGCAACCCCCGATATTGCCGAAGGGGATTGGCTCTCCATCGATTTTCATTTGCCGGATGCCGCCCGCCAATCGGGCCTGTCGCAATATGAATTGCTGACCCTGCTAGGCCATAGGTTTGACCGTATCTGGGCCTGATATGCGCGGTGATGCTGCGCAATATGCTGCGTTGTTGCAGTGCAGCAGTGGCTAATGCTATGCCGACACGAAATGGGAGATGACTCGCATGGCAAAGTCGACACCGGGCGAAGGCCCTGTAACCATTAAGAAATATGCAAACCGACGCCTCTACAACACCGAGACGTCAAGCTATATTACACTGGATACGCTCTCTCAAATGGTGCGCGATGGCCGGGATTTCCGCGTGGTCGATGCCAAAACCAATGAAGACATTACGCACAATGTCCTCACCCAAATCATCATGGAAGAAGAAAGCCGTGGCTCGACCATGTTGCCAGCTGGCTTTCTGCGGCAGTTGATTTCGCTTTATGGCGATTCGATGCAGTCGATGGTGCCGCAATATCTTGAGGCCTCGATGGAGGCCTTTCGCCGCAATCAGACCCAGTTCCGTTCTATGCTCGAAGGCGCCTTTACGGGTGGCCCATTTGAAGAGCTGCACAAGCGCAACATGGCCATGTTTGAGGCGGCAGCCGGCATATTTACGCCCGGCACAAAACCGCAGACTGGCGCGCCGGCGGCAGACCAAAGCAACGCCAAGGATGATGAAATTGCCGCTTTGAAGGCGCAATTGGCCAGCCTGCAGGCAAAGGTAGACAAACTCGGTTAAGCTGCCCAAAAGGCTGTCATGAAAAAGATAGCCTTGTTCGCTCCGCTGGTGCTGGCGTTGGCCGCACCCCTTTCTGCTCAAACAGCTGTCACAGTGGTGCAGGCTGGTCGATTGCTTGATCGGCCCGGCCAGCCGCCGCGTGGCCCCTCAACCATTATCATCAAAGATGGCCGAATTTCTGAAATTCTGCCTGGCTTGGTTGCAGGCCCGGCTGGCGCGCGCATCATCAACTTGTCGGACAAGTTCGTTCTGCCCGGCTTGATTGATAGCCATGTCCATCTCGACTCAGATGCCGGGGGCGATGCCGCCTTGCTGGAAGGGATAACCAGCAGCGATGCCGCAACCGCCTATCGCACACTGGGCAATGCCCAAAAGACGCTTATGGCGGGCTTTACGACGGTTCGTAATTTGGGCGACGGCACGGGCGCAACGCTTGCGCTGCGTGACTTTGTTGCGGCGGGGAAAATCCTGGCTCCGCGCATTGTGGATGCGGGCCGGTCAATCTCAACCACCAGCGGCCATATGGATGGCACGTTGAGCTTGGGAGAAGACCTGCATTCTGCGATTAATCAGGAAAATCTGTGCGATGGCGTTGAAAGCTGCCGCCACGCCATTCGGATGCAGATCCGTCGTGGGGTTGATGTCATCAAGATTGCAACCACAGGCGGGGTCAACAGCCGCATCGGTGCTGGCCTTGGCCGCCAGATTTTTGATGATGAAGTAAAGGCGCTGGTGGATACGGCCCATCTTTACAAGAAGAAGATTGCCGTTCACGCCCATGGGCAGGATGGGATCAACGCGGCCTTGGCAGCCGGCGCAGACTCGATTGAACATGGCACCATGCTGGATGAGGAGAGCATCAAGCTCTTTAAAAAGGCAGGTGCTTATTATGTGCCGACCTTGTCGACCGTGAATGGCTATTTAGAGCGGCTGAAAGCCAACCCCAATGCCTATCCGCCGGATGTTCTGGCGAAGGTGCAATGGCGCATCAGCGTGACGGGTAAGAGCCTTGAAAAAGCCTATCCCGCGGGCGTGAAAATTGCCTTTGGCACGGACGCAGGCGTCTCAAAACATGGCCGCAATGCGGATGAGTTTGAACTGCTGGTCAAGCATGGCATGTCGCCCATGGCCGCCATCCAAGCTGCGACAGTGAATGCGGCTGATCTGCTTGGCGTGTCAAATGAGACAGGGTCTCTGGAGGCCGGTAAGGCTGCAGATATCATTGCCGTTGCCGGTGACCCGCTGGCGGATGTGACTGTGCTGAAATCCGTCCGCTTTGTGATGAAGGGCGGCGTTGTCGCCAAGAATGAGCAATAATTTCTAAGCTTTAGATGCTTAGCTGACAGTCTGAAGGGCGCGCTCTAAAACAGGGTCGCGCCCTTTGGCTATATCCTGCGCTGTTGGCATGATTGCGATATCGGGCATCACCCCCGCATCGGGGCGCGGCGTTTGCGGGAAATAGCCGATCAACGGCACATCGACTTCCAGTCCAGAGGCTGGCAAGCGCAGGAAATAAAAGGCACCCCCATTTATGCCGCGTTGGTTGCCGCCGGTCGGCCCGCCAACCAATTGGCCTAGCCCATAAGTGCGCATCAACAATGCAAAGTTGAATGTGGCAGAACTGTTCATGGGTTCGGTCAGCACGGCAACTTTGCCGGTAAAGCGCTGGCCTTTCGGCAGAATTTGATCTTCGCCATTGAGAGGCAGTTGATAGAATCCATTGCCAATATCCCGCGCCTCAGCCCCCAGATGATCAAAGCTACGGTCCCATGTATCGAGATAGGGGATAAGCTGCTGTGGGACATCGCGATAGCGGACGCGCCGATCATAGAGACGCGCTGAAACCGGCCGATCAATGAGGCGCGCAATAATCTCATGCCCGCAATCGAGGCCGCCTTCATTGCCCCGCAGATCAATGACGAGCGATTTTGTGCCGTCAGACACAATCTCATCCATCCGTGCATGGATCCAGCTTTGCCAATCTGCCTTGCTGTTATAGACTGCCCAGCCGGGCATGGTCAGCAATGCCACGGCCCCCTTTTTCTGGAGTGTCCAGGCAATGTCGGGCGCGGCCCAGTCCGCTGACGGTTTCGCCTGAGATTTATGCCCGCGCCGCTCATTGAGAGAAACAGGCGCAAATTCAGTTGTTAAGGGCTGTCCAAAGGGCAATTGCGCTTGAATGCGAAAGCTTTTGGCCTCTGCATTCAACAGGCCAAAAAAGATATCAAAATAGTCCCAATCCTCTTCGGCGCGCATACCAAGCAAGGCCCGCCTTTTGGCGTCATTGCCGCCATCGGCACGGGCGTAAGGCATTAGCTGTGCTAGGATTCTGTGTGTGGACTGCCCATTGATCGACAAAATGCGTGTGCCCGGCACAAGCCGTGCATCGCGGCTGAAATTGCGAGTGACGACCATATCATTCCCCAGCCATTGGAAGGCAAAGGGAAGGCGGGGCAAGGGGGCAAAGAGCTGATCAGTGATGGCGCGTTTTTGATTGAAGAAATTGGCATAGCTATGCCCGCACTGCAGCTGCCCCAAAAAGCGCGAGAGTGCGAGATACGCCTCGGCGAGGCTATTGGGGTGAGCCCAGCTTTGGCGAAGCTGTTGAAAGCCCTCAGTAACCTGTGAGGGGGTTCGATATCGGTGCAGCCCAGGGTGAAGCGTTTCAAACACCTCACGCAACAGATCAATATCCGATTGCCAAGACTGTGGCGCGAACGCCTGTGCCCATGCTGAACCCGAAGCCAGCAAAGGCGCCCCAGCCAGCCCGCCAATAAGGGCACGGCGGCTGAGCTGGGGTTGCTGCGAGATCATGCCCGCTTACTTTGCGGGCTTAATGAATTTCAGCGTCATGCGGTCAGATTCACCAATGGCGAGATATTTCTCTCGGTCCTTATCCCCTTCCGCAAGGCGGGGGGGCAGGGTCCAAACGCCGCGCGGATAATCCTTTGTGTCCTTGGGATTGGCGTTGATTTCGCTTGATCCAGCAAAGCGGAAACCGGCCTGCTCAGCCAAGCGACGAATGGTCGACACTTTGATATAGCCGCTCTTGCGTTCTTGCTCATCGCTTGCGTTTTCGGGCAGGCGATGGTCCTCGATGCCGAGCACACCGCCCGGCTTTAGCATGGCATAAAGTTCTTTAAAGGCCTCAGCGCTGTAATCAGCCCCATCAGCCTTATAGCTTCCCATGCGCCAGTTATGGACATTGCGAAAGGTAAGAACAGCATCAGCCGTGCCAGGTGCAACGCCTGTGCCACCCATCAAAATGGGGAAGTTGGCGCGGCCCACCTGCCCATAAACGGCGGCGTCGCTATCCAAGAAGCGCCCAATATTCGCAGATGCATTGCCTGTGGGAGCTGCAACGATCAGCTTGCCCTTGTCTTTCAGATAAGGCGCCAAAATTTCAGTATACCAGCCACCGCCGGGCCAGATTTCCACCACTGTGTCGCTAGGCTTAATACCAAAAAAGCTGAGCGTTTCCGCTGGGTTCCGATAGATGTCACGCGCTTTGTTGGCCGTGCTGCGGCTGGGGGCCGCAACAGCAGCTGTCAATTCCCTATGTGGGTGGGCAGGGGCTGCATAGGCCGCTGGCGCCATGGCTGAAATGCCAGCCAAAATCAGGGCAGATGTGCGAAATTTAAAGGTCATGGATGGTCCTCAGATTAGACAGCGCTATAGCACCAAGATGAGGGGGGATGACGCGCAATGCAAGTGACGCTTTGGATAGGGTGCCTTGGGGCGCTGGCTTTGGCCGGTGTGTCCAACTGGGCCGAACGGCGGCGCGCCCGGCGTGCCAATATGGATGCTGTTGGATTTATGCCGTGGCCGCTGATTATGGTGCTCTCTATTTTGGTTGCAGCAATTCTTGCCGCTTTCGCCCTGCACCAAGGCTAAGCTCTATAAATTTTTGCGTCTCAACCAAGTGTTGAATTCGTTTTTCTCGGCCGCCTGCAGGTTGCAGCCACCCTGGCGTTGGTAAATGCACAGCTTGGCGCTTGGCTCTGCCCTTGGTATGGCCTGTTTGATGCTGCTCAATCAGCGCGTCGCAGGCAGTGCCTCGTTGCTTGCCACGCAATTCATTGTGGCGGCGCTGGCCGTGCCCTTCTTATTAGTCGCAGCCCTATTGGGCCATGTATCTGGCATCCCGAGTTTAGAGATAGGGTGGCCGCATTGGAGCGTCATTCTGCGCTGTGCGATTGTGGCTGTCTCGGCGTCTGCCGCCCATGCGTTGATTTTCATGGCAACAACACGCGCCTCGGCTGCGACTGTGGCACCCATGACGTACGCGCAATTGCTGGTGGCAATGGCCATTAGCACGTTGGTGTTCAACCACCCACCAGACCTAACTTCGATAGGCGGATCAGCGCTGATTGTCGGCGCTGGGCTGTATATTTGGCGCAGCGCACGCCCGCGCTAATCCCAGATAGAAGAACGCCCCGGCATTTCTGCCGAGGCGCTTTCTTGTGTCTGTTATGACCGACCGGCTTTAGATCAGGCCGCGCTTTCTGCGAGGATAGTCAGGCCCTTGTCATTCACTTCGGCAAAGCCGCCGGTGATGCTGATCTTTTCAGCAGCAGCGCCCGGTGTTGCGTAGATTTCAACCGTCGCATCGCTGCGGATCGTTGACATCATTGGGCTATGGCCTTCGAGAACGCCGAAATCACCCTCTGTGCCCGGCACGACGACCATATGGACGTCCTCCGAACGAACAAGGCGCTCTGGCGTTACGAGTTCAAAATGCAGTGCCATTGCGGTCTCCTAATCCCCTCCCGCTTAGGGGAGGGGGAAAGCGTGATTAGGCGGCGTCAGCTGCCAGCTTGGCAGCCTTTGCAACGACTTCTTCAATGCCGCCGACCATGTAGAAGGCTGCTTCGGGCAGATGGTCATAGTCGCCATCAACCACCGCCTTGAACGAGCGGACCGTATCTTCGATCTGCACGAACTTGCCGGGGATGCCCGTAAACACTTCTGCGACGTGGAACGGCTGCGACAGGAAGCGCTGGATCTTACGCGCACGGCTGACGATCAGCTTATCGTCTTCCGACAGTTCGTCCATGCCGAGAATAGCGATGATGTCCTGCAGCGACTTGTACTTTTGCAGCGTTTCCTGAACGCGGCGGGCCGTGTCGTAATGCTCTTGACCCACAACGGCAGCCGTCAGCACGCGCGAGGTGGAATCGAGCGGGTCCACAGCCGGATAAATGCCGAGTTCCGAAATCGCACGGTTCAACACGGTCGTTGCGTCCAAGTGGGCGAACGATGTTGCCGGAGCCGGGTCGGTCAAGTCGTCGGCCGGCACGTAAATGGCCTGCACCGAGGTGATCGAGCCCTTGTTGGTCGAGGTGATGCGCTCTTGCAGGGCGCCCATGTCCGTCGCGAGCGTCGGCTGATAGCCCACGGCCGAAGGAATACGGCCGAGAAGGGCCGACACTTCCGAACCGGCCTGCGTGAAGCGGAAGATGTTGTCGACGAAGAACAGAACGTCCTGACCTTCTTGATCGCGGAAATATTCGGCAATCGTCAGACCCGACAGAGCGACGCGCGCACGGGCCCCCGGCGGTTCGTTCATCTGACCGAATACGAGAGCAACCTTCGAGCCATCTGGGGTCGGGTTGCCATCCTTGTCCTTAGCAATAACGCCAGCATCGAGGAATTCGTGATACAAGTCGTTCCCTTCGCGGGTACGCTCACCAACGCCTGCGAACACCGAAGTGCCGCCATGGCCCTTTGCGATGTTGTTGATCAGTTCTTGAATGAGAACGGTCTTGCCGACGCCAGCGCCGCCGAACAGGCCGATCTTACCGCCCTTTGCATAAGGTGCGAGCAAGTCGATGACCTTAATGCCGGTGACGAGAATCTCGGTTTCCGTCGATTGATCGACAAACAACGGGGCTTCGGCGTGGATCGGCGCGCGCAGATCGGTATCTACCGGACCACGATCGTCAATCGGCTCACCGACAACGTTCAGAATGCGGCCCAGCGTGCGCGGACCAACCGGCACAGAGATTTGAGCGCCAGTGTCAACAACCGGCTGACCGCGAGTCAGGCCATCAGTTGAGTCCATAGCAATTGTGCGAACGGTGTTTTCGCCGAGGTGCTGCGCCACTTCCAGAACCAGACGCTGGCCGTTATTTTCGGTTTCCAGAGCCGACAGAATGGCAGGCAGATGGCCTTCAAAGCTGACGTCGACGACAGCGCCGATCACCTGGCTGATGCGGCCCTTTGCGACGCCCTTAGCGGCAGCCTTGGGGGCAGCAGCCTTAGCGGGAGCCTTCTTGGACGGAGCCGCCTTAACAGCAGCAGCCTTGGTCGGGGCCTTCTTTGCCGCAGCAGCCTTGGGAGCAGCAGCCTTGGGCGCAGCGGCCTTCTTGGCGGGCGCTTTGGCAGCGGCGGGCTTCGCAGCGGTCTTCTTCGGAGCGGTAGCCATGAGTGTCTTCCTTGCCTTCGTGTCTGGTTAGAGCGCTTCAGCGCCCGAAATGATTTCAACGAGTTCAGTGGTAATCGCAGCCTGACGGGTCCGGTTATATTGGATCGTCAGCTTGTTGATCATGTCGCCGGCGTTGCGCGTCGCATTGTCCATCGCCGTCATCTTAGAACCCTGCTCAGATGCAGCATTCTCACGGCTTGCGCGAAGCAATTGGACCGAAACGTTGCGCGGCAGCAGGTCCGCCAGAATTTCTTCTTCATCCGGCTCATAATCGACTGATGCCCCAGCCGTTACTGTCTCCGCGCCTTCAGCCACTGCCACAGGCATGAGCTGAATTTCCGTCGGCTCTTGCGTGAGAACGCTGACAAATTTGGAGAAGAAGAGATGGGCCACATCAAACTCACCGGCGTCAAAGCGCGCGGTAAGATCATTTGCCCAGTCTTGCACATCAGCAAAGCCAAGCTTGCCCAGATCACCCGGTTCAACCGAATGCACGATATCGCCCTTGAAGGTACGGCCCAGTTGGTCGCGGCCCTTCTTGCCAATCGTGTAGAATTTCACAGTTTTGCCAGCGGCGCGGAGTTCGTCAGCGCGGCGACGGGCAAGGCGAACGATGTTGGTGTTGAACGCGCCTGCCAAGCCCTTGTCCGACGTGCAAACGACGAACAGATGCACATCGTCTTTGCCGGTGCCAGCAAGAAGCTTTGGCGCCTGGGGGCCTTTTTCGACCTTGGATGCAATCGAGGAGACGACGGCTTCCAAACGTTCGGCATAGGGGCGGGCGGCCTCTGCAGCGTCCTGCGCACGGCGCAGTTTCGCTGCAGCGACCATTTTCATCGCCTTGGTGATCTTCTGGGTCGATTTGACCGAGTTGATCCGGATTTTGAGCGCCTTAAGGCTGGCCATCTATCCATTCCTTCCCTCTCCCCAAAAGGAGAGGAGTAAAAATTAGGCGAACGTCTTTACGAACTTGTCGAGCGCGGCGCGCAGCTTGTCGCGCGTTGCATCGCTAAAGTCGCGGCTGTCACGGATATCCTTCAGGATGCCCGCATGGTTGGCCCGCAGATCGACCAGCATCGCGTCTTCAAAGCGCGTGACGTCCGACACGGGGATGCCATCCAAATAGCCATTGGTGCCGGCCCAGATCGAGCAAGTCTGCTCTTCAAACGGCATCGGCGAGAATTGCTTTTGCTTCAGCAGCTCGGTCAAACGCGCACCGCGGTTCAGCAGCTTCTGCGTCGAGGCATCAAGGTCAGAACCGAACTGCGCAAAGGCCGCCATTTCGCGGTACTGAGCGAGTTCAAGCTTAATCGAGCCCGAAACCTTCTTCATTGCCTTGGTCTGAGCAGCCGAGCCAACGCGCGACACCGACAGACCAACGTTAATGGCGGGGCGAATGCCCTGATAGAAAAGGTCGGTTTCCAAGAAGATCTGACCGTCGGTGATCGAAATCACGTTGGTCGGAATATAAGCCGACACGTCGCCCGCCTGCGTTTCGATGACGGGAAGCGCGGTCAGCGACCCACCGCCATTGTCCTTGTTCATCTTCGCGGCACGCTCCAGCAGGCGTGAGTGAAGATAGAACACGTCACCCGGATAGGCTTCACGGCCCGGCGGACGACGCAGCAGCAGCGACATCTGACGATAGGCGACAGCCTGCTTCGACAGATCGTCATACACGATCACGGCATGCATGCCGTTGTCGCGGAAATACTCACCCATCGCAACGCCCGTGTACGGCGCGAGGTACTGAAGCGGGGCCGGTTCCGATGCGGTTGCAGCAACCACGATCGAATATTCCATGGCGCCATTTTCTTCGAGCGCGCGGACGATCTGCGCAACAGTCGACCGCTTTTGGCCGACGGCAACGTAGATGCAGTACAGCTTCTTCGATTCATCGTCGCCCTGATTGACACCCTTCTGGTTGATGAAGGTGTCAATGGCGACAGCGGTCTTACCCGTCTGACGGTCACCAATGATCAGTTCGCGCTGGCCACGGCCAACGGGGACGAGGGCGTCGAGCGCCTTCAGGCCGGTCTGAACCGGCTCGTTCACTGATTGGCGCGGGATGATGCCCGGTGCCTTGACTTCAACGCGGCTGCGCTTCGACGTCTTGATCGGACCCTTGCCGTCAATCGGGTTGCCAAGGCCATCGACCACACGGCCGAGCAGTTCCTTGCCAACTGGCACGTCCACAATGGTGCCGGTGCGCTTAACTGTGTCGCCTTCGCGAATTTCAGCGTCCGAACCGAAGATCACGACGCCGACGTTGTCGGCTTCGAGGTTCAGGGCCATGCCCTGAATGCCGCCGGGGAACTCGACCATCTCGCCGGCCTGAACCTTGTCGAGGCCATAGACGCGGGCCACGCCGTCGCC
>RFZB01000070.1 GCA_009920915.1 Sphingomonadaceae bacterium
CTAGCCGTGGCAGATGCCGCCAATGCCGCGCGCGTACCGCTCGTTTCTGCCGCTATCGGCCAGTTTCAGGGGCAGTTGGGCGTGTTTCGTGGGTGGGAAGCGGACAAGCCCTGTTATCGCTGTTTTGTCGGCGATGCGCATGATGCGGACGATTGCGATACGTGCGCTGATGTCGGCGTGCTGGGTGCAATGGTTGGCATGATGGGCAGTATGGCGGCCATGGAGGCCATCCGCTGCGTCACGGGCTTTGGCGTCGATCCCGCAGGCAAATTGCAGTTGGTTGATGGATTGGACCTGACATTGCGTGCCATCCGCCTGCCCAAGGATCCGGCGTGTTCCACCTGCGGCGTAAAAACATAACCTTGCTCTTGCGCGCGCGGGCGGGCATAGGCCCGGCCATCCACTGATTTTCCAAAGGACTCGCTCGCGATGAAAGCCCGCGTCACCATCACCCTCAAAAACGGTGTTCTTGATCCGCAGGGCAAGGCGATTCACCACGCGCTGGAAGGCCTTGGTTTTTCGGGCGTGAATGATGTGCGCGCGGGCAAGATGATTGAACTTGATCTGGCCGATGGCACCAGCGACGCTGAGATTGAGGATATGTGCCGCAAGCTTTTGGCCAACACCGTGATCGAAAACTTCCGGATTGAGCGCGCCTGATGCAAACCGCCGTCATCGTCTTTCCCGGATCCAATTGCGACCGCGATCTGGCGGTGGCGTTTGAACAGGCAACGGGCAAAAAGCCGCATATGGTGTGGCATCAGGAAACTAGCCTGCCCGCAGGTGTTGACCTGATTGGCGTGCCCGGTGGGTTTTCTTATGGCGATTATCTGCGTTCCGGCGCAATGGCCGCGCAATCGCCGGTGATGCGGGCCGTGGCAGATGCAGCCGCGCAAGGCCGCTATGTCTTTGGCGTGTGCAATGGCTTTCAGGTGTTGACTGAAACGGGCCTGTTGCCGGGGGCCCTGATGCGCAATGCGGGCATTTCCTTTGTCTGCCGCGATGTTCGGCTGAAAGTGGCAAACACGCAATCGGCCTTTACCAGCCTCTATGATGCGGATGAGGAAATTCTTGTTCCGGTCGCGCATCATGATGGCAATTATTTTGCCGATGCTGACACGCTGGACCGTTTGGAAGGCGAAGGCCGTGTGGCCTTCCGCTATGCCGAACAGGTGAATGGCTCGGCGCGGGACATCGCAGGCGTGCTAAACGAAGCGGGTAATGTGCTGGGCATGATGCCCCACCCCGAACGCCGCAGCGAAGCTGCCCATGGCGGGCTGGATGGCAAAAGGCTGTTTGACGCGCTTGCCAGTGCAGGCCGCTAAACCTTCAACTCGGGCTTAGTCCCACCCTTCCAGCACTTGATCTGGCGGGCGATGCCCATCCACCCAAGCGCGGATATTGGCGATGACCTTTTCGCCCATGGCCGCGCGACCTTCATAGGTGGCAGAGCCCATATGCGGCAGCAGCACGGTGTTGGGCAGGTGCAACAAGCGCGGGTCCACATGCGGTTCATTGACATAAACGTCGAGCCCTGCCCCCGCGATCTGGCCTGATTCCAGTGCCTTGATCAGCGCATCCTCATCCAGAACTTCGCCGCGCGAGGTGTTGACCAAATAGGCATCGCTTCGCATCTGGGCCAGCCGATCAGCGTTCACCAAATGATGCGTCTCGGGCGTATGGGGGCAGTTGATCGAAATAATATCGGACTGCGCAAACAGCGCATCCAGATCAACAAAGCGCGCGCCCAATTCTGCCTCTACGCCTTCAGGCAGGCGGTGGCGATTGTGATAAATTGTGCGAATGCCAAAGCCCTGCGCCCGGCGCGCGACAGCGCGGCCAATGCGGCCCATGCCAATGATCCCTAAGGTTTTGCCATTAACGCGATGGCCCAGCATACCGCTGGGTTTCCACCCATCCCATGCGCCGGCACGGATCAGCTTTTCCCCCTCGCCCAAACGCCGCGGGACAGAGAGGATCAGCGCCATTGTCATGTCCGCTGTATCTTCGGTCAACACACCCGGCGTGTTTGTGACCAGAATGCGCCGCTCGCGCGCGGCATGAAGATCAATATGGTCAACGCCTACGCCAAAATTGGCAATCAGCTTGAGCCGGGGGGCAGCCTTGGCGATAAGGTCGGCATCAATCCGATCGGTAATCGTGGGCACCAGCACATCGGCATCCGCCACGGCGGCCTCCAACTCAGCGCGCGTCAATGCCCGGTCTTCTCGGTTAAGCCGCGTATCAAACAGCTCTTCCATCCGCGCCATGACGCCATCGGTCAGTTCGCGTGTCACAATTACTTTGGGGCGGGCAGGTCGATCTGGCACAGTCATGCTATATGGCTAAGGCCGGATGGCGCAGGCTGCAAGCACAGGTTGAATAGCGGCGATGCTTTTGGCTAAGGATCAGAAAGACGATTGGAATGTTTCAATGACGCGATTGCGCCTTCTTTTGATTGCCATGCTCATCTGGCTGATGCCACACGCTGCCCTTGCCCAAAGCAAGCCGCCTTATTGGGCCTCAATTGGGGCGGGTAAGGCGCGGATGCGCACTGGGCCGGGCCAGCAATTCCCTGTTGTCTGGTTTTATCAGCGGGCAGGCCTGCCCGTGAAAGTGGTCGCCACCTATCCCAGCTGGCGCAAGGTGGAAGACCCGGATGGCACCCAAGGCTGGATGCAGGCCAATTTGATTTCAGACACACGCACGGCCATTGTTGTGGGAGACGTCCGCCCAATGCGTGATGCCCCCAATGAGGCGGCGCGGATCGCGTGGCGTGCAGCCCCAGGCGTGGTGGGCAAAATTACTGAGTGTGCCGATGGTTGGTGCAAATTTGATGTCAGTGGCCGCATTGGCTTTATTGCCACGGCGCATCTTTGGGGTGTGAACTAAAAGACCGCCCAAAAGGGGCTAAAACCCGGTTCGCTTCTGCAACCTACCTATTGCGCCCAAGGGCGCAGCAGGCCATCATCTCTCTTGAAAGAAAAGACTTGAGGAGATGATTGCCATGGCTGTTACCAAAGACCAGATGTTGGCTGCGCTGAACGCCCAACGCACATCCTTTACTGCAGAGCTGCCTATTCCAGCCTCAGTCCGGAAGGATCGGCTAAAGCGCGCAATTGCCATGATGGTCGACCATGGCGAAGCCTTTTGCAAAGCCTTGTCAGAAGATTTCGGCCATCGCAGCACCGAACAATCGATGATGACGGATATTGTCGCGTCGATCCACACGCTCAAATATTCCATCAAACAGCTTGATAAATGGATGAAGCCGGAAAAGCGCAAGCCCACATTCCCGTTGGGCCTGTTGGGCGCAAAAGCTGTGATTGAATATCAACCCAAGGGCGTTGTTGGCATTATTTCGCCGTGGAACTTCCCCGTGCAACTGACCATGGGCCCAATGGCCGGGGCCTTTGCCGCTGGCAATCGCGTGATGGTAAAATCTTCAGAATATACGCCCACTGTCGCGGCGCTGTTTGAAGAGATTGGCCCCAAATATTTTGCCCCCGAAGAAGCTGTTTTCTACTCAGGCGGCCCCGATGTTGGCCAAGCCTTTGCAGGCCTGCCGTTTGACCATCTGATCTTCACCGGCGCAACGGGCATTGGCAAACATATCCTGCACGCCGCCGCCGACAATCTGACGCCTGTGACGCTGGAATTGGGCGGAAAATCCCCCACGATCATTGGCCGGTCTGCCAATATTGAGGCCGCAACGCAGCGCATTGCGCTCGGCAAGATGCTGAATGCTGGCCAAATTTGTTTAGCGCCGGATTATCTGATGGTCCCGCGCGAGAAAGAGGCCGATGTTGTTGCGGGCATGACCAAGGCTGTGTCGGTGATGTACCCGACTTTGCTCGAAAACCCTGATTACACCTCAGTCATCAACAGCCGCCACCGCGATCGCCTGACCGGCTATCTGGATGATGCGCGTGCCAAAGGCGCTGAAGTGATTGAGGTCAATCCGGCAAATGAGGATTTTGGCTCCTCCAACCGCAACAAGATGCCGCTCTACCTCGTCCGCAATCCAACCGATGATATGAAGGTGATGCAGGAAGAGATTTTTGGCCCTGTCCTCCCAATCAAAACCTATGATCGGATTGAGGAAACCATTGATTATGTGAATGCGCATGATCGGCCCTTGGGGCTTTATTATTTTGGCGAAGATGCGGGCGAACAGCGCCAAGTGCTCGACCGCACCATCTCGGGCGGGGTGACACTAAACGACGTGATCTTCCATATCTCGAATGAAGAGCTGCCCTTTGGCGGCATTGGTCCGTCTGGCATGGGCGCCTATCATGGCTTTGACGGCTTTAAGACCTTCAGCCACGGCAAAAGCGTCTATAAGCAACCCAAGATCAACATCGCAAAGCTGGCGGGTCTGTTGCCGCCTTATGGCAAAGCCACGCACACAGCGATTGCGCGGGACTTTAAAGCCTAAAGCGAAAAAGGCGCAGCGGGCGGCCAGCTCTGGCCGCCCAAAGCCCGGCATATCGCAAAACCCGGCACCCACGCCTTGCCCAAACGCAAATGAGGGCCAGCGTTGCCGCCAGCCCTCACTACGTGTGTCACGTTGATCTCTGCATCCAGCCTTGCGGCTCGTGCGCCCTTCGCCGTGACAGCGCGTTCTGCAGCCTTTCCTGCCTTGCGGCGATCCCGACTGCATCAGCCTTGCTCTGGACTGGGCCCCACTTGGCTTGCGCCCGCGTGCCGTGCCTTTGCTTGGCCTATCGATTTTTCTCTTTCGTTCTCGGCTGCTTGCGCATCTAAACTTCAGATCACAATCGAACAAACTCAGTTAAGTCCTTGATTTTTCTTGGTCTTTCTCTGTGTCTGTAAGAAGGAGGCTCTCATGCATTGCTGAGTCGGTCAAATGCAAAAAGCCATCTTGCGCCTGTGGATAACGGGGATATCGTGGATGAAATTGAAAAAGATATTCGGGGGACGGAAAAATGGTTTGGACTGAGCTTCTTACAATTAATGCGGGCATACTCGCGGTCACGATGTTGGCCTTGTGGCTCTATTGTGTGCGCATTCGGGATGTCTCGGTTATTGACAGTTTTTGGTCCTTTGGGATGGTCATACTGGGCGCCGTGAGCTTTGCTGCCATGGGCGATCATGGCGCACGCAGCGTTGCGCTCTTTGCGCTCTGTTCGATTTGGGGCCTCCGCTTATCCGGCCATCTCTTCACGCGCTGGCGTGCGCACGGCGTGGACCCGCGCTACGCCGCCATTTTGGGCCGCTTAATGGACAAACGCGGCTGGAGCTTTGCCAAGGCAAGCTTCTTTCAAGTTTTCCTGATGCAATATGCGCTGCTGTTTATTGTCTGCCTGCCCGCACAATTGGGGCAAATCCCCGGTGACACAGCAGATTTGGGCGTGTTGGGCTGGCTTGGGGTGGCCTTGGCAATCACTGGCATCCTGTTCGAAACCATTGGCGATGCGCAGCTCAAGCTGTTTCTGAGCAATCCAGATAATCGCGGAAAAGTCCTGACGACTGGCCTGTGGCGGTATACCCGACATCCCAATTATTTTGGCGATGCCTGCACCTGGTGGGGATTGTGGCTGATCGCGCTGGGTGCGCCATTGGGGTTGGCCAGCATCATTGGCCCGCTGCTCATCACCTTCTTGCTGACGCGCGTCTCTGGCGTGCCGATGCTGGAGCATCGCTTGAAAAAGAACCGGCCCGGCTATGAGGAGTATCTCCGCCGGACCTCGTCCTTCTTCCCCTGGCCGCCGAAAAAGGGCTGAGGCAGATCGGAACATTTGCGCTCCGGGTTTTGACCCGGAGCCCAGCCCCCTCTCCGCAGCGCGCATCTGGGCTCCGGCTCAAGGCCGGAGCGCGCCGGCCGCCCCTTTAGCCGTATTTGGGTTCATCCATCCAGGGTGAGAAATGCGGCATATGTTCGCTCACCTTGTCAGGATAAGCGGCTGGGCGCTTTTCGAGGAAGGATGTGACGCCTTCCTTGGCGTCCCCTGCCGCGCCGCGCGCCCAAATGGCCCGGCTATCCAGCTTATGCGCTTCCATGGGGTGGGCTGCGCCCAGCATCCGCCACATCATCTGCCGCGTCAGCGCCACAGAGACGGGGGCGCTGTCTGCCGTCAATTCCTTTGCTAGCGCGCGGGCCGCAGGCAGCAAGTCTTCCGGCGCGTGGATCGAGCGGATCAGCCCGCCCTTCAGCGCTTCATCCGCGCCAAAGACGCGGCCTGAATAGCACCATTCCAGTGCCTGACTAATCCCCACCAGACGCGGCAGGAACCAGCTTGAGGCCGCCTCGGGCACAATGCCGCGCCGGGCAAAGACAAAGCCAAAGCGCGCCGTGCTGCTGGCGATGCGGATGTCCATGGGCAGCTGCATCGTCACGCCAATGCCGACCGCCGCGCCATTAATTGCGCCAATCACAGGCTTTTTGCAGTTAAAGATACGCAGCGTCACGCGGCCACCGCCATCGCGGGCGCCTTCATGGCTAAGATCAACACTGCCATCCGATTTCACGGCAGAGGCATTGTCATCGCGATCCTCGCGCTTGGCATAGTCAAAGGTCGCGCCGCCCGCAGACAAATCTGCGCCTGCGCAGAAAGCTTTATCGCCAGAACCTGTGACGATCACAGCCCGCACGCTATCATCCGAATCGGCGCGATCAAATGCAGCGATCATTTCCTGCATCATCTCAGATGTGAAGGCATTCATCTTTTCGGGCCGATGCAGCGTCAATGTCATGATGCCATCGTCAATATCGACTTTGATCGTCTGGTAATCGCTCATGTCATCCTCTTCCTGTCTTTTGCCTGTCATGGCGTGGATCAAGGCGGGTTGCAACTGGCACGACACGCCCGATTGACAGCCGCGCACGCACTCTGCACCACAGCAATATGACCGACAGGATCAAGCTCGACCCCAGCTGGAAAGCAGTGCTCGCGCCCGAATTTGAAACCGAGCGGATGCAGGCGCTGCGGCGCTTTCTGTTGGCTGAAAAGGCGGCGGGTAAGCGTATTTTCCCGAAATCGAGCCTGTGGTTCCATGCGCTTGATGCGACACCGTTGCCCAAGGTCCGCGTCGTCATTCTGGGGCAAGACCCTTATCATGGCGAAGGCCAAGCCCATGGCCTGTGCTTCAGCGTGCCCCCCGGGGTGCGGCCACCGCCGTCTTTGGTGAATATCTTCAAAGAGTTGGAGACGGATCTGGGGATCAAGCGGCCCAGCCATGGCTGCTTGGAATATTGGGCGCAGCAAGGCGTATTGTTGCTCAACAGCGTTCTGACCGTCGAAATGGCAAGCCCCGCAAGCCACCAAGGCAAAGGGTGGGAGCAATTTACCGATGCCGTCGTGCGCGCGGTGGATGCCCGGCCAGAACCAGCCGTATTTCTGCTCTGGGGCGCCTATGCGCAGAAGAAGGCCGCCTTTGTCGATACGACTCGGCATTTGGTGCTGAAGGCGGCGCACCCTTCCCCATTGTCAGCGCATAATGGCTTTTTGGGGTGCCGGCATTTTTCGCAAGCCAATGCGTTTTTGGAACGCCACCGTCAGGCGCCGATCAACTGGTCACTGCCGTCGATCAGCGGTGCAGGCTTGCTCTAACGCTGATTATTTGCGGACGAGGGTGCCTGCACCGCCGCGGGTGAAGATTTCCAGCAAGGTTACGTGCGGCACGCGACCATCCAAGATGACCGCAGCATCCACCCCGCCTTCCACCGCCGTGATGCAGGTTTCCAGCTTCGGGATCATCCCGCCAGAGACGGTGCCATCCGCCTGCAATTCGGCAATGCGGCCCGGGTCCAGATCGGTCAGCAAATTGCCCTGCTTATCGAGCACACCTGCGACATCGGTGAGGAGGAACAAGCGGGCGGCCTTTAAATGCGCCGCAATTGCGCCTGCCATTGTGTCGGCATTGATGTTGAACGTTTCCCCCGCCTCATCCGGCGCAATGGGGGCCACAACGGGAATGACGCCATTCTGCGTCAAGGTTTCAAGGATCGCGGGGTTAACGGCCACAGGTTCGCCCACAAAGCCAATATCGACATTGCGTTCAATGCCGCGATTGGGGTCTGCCTCACGCCCTTCGATCTTGCGCGCGGTGACCAGCCCTGCATCCTTACCCGACAAGCCGACAGCTTGCCCGCCCGCATGCATGATCCAGCCGACAAGTTCCTTATTAATCGCGCCGGAAAGCACCATTTCCGCCACATAGGCGGTTTCCTTATCCGTCACGCGCAGGCCGCCCACAAATTTGGACTCAATGCCCAATTGCTTGAGCATCCGGCCAATTTGCGGGCCGCCGCCATGGACAACAATGGGGTTAATACCCACCGCCTTTAGCAGCACGATGTCTTCGGCAAAATTGCGCGCGGCCTCAGGATCGCCCATCGCGTGGCCGCCATATTTCACGACAAAAGTCTGCCCGGCGTAACGCTGGATATAGGGCAGCGCTTCGGTGAGGATTTCCGCCTTGGCAAGCGCGGTCTGGTCGGGTGCGTGGGTGCTCATGATGCCGGGCCGCTATGCGCTCTGGCCCGCGCGGTCAAGATTCCGGCCCAATTTCACCAAAGCTGTGACCAACAGCGGCACCAGAAGAACCGACAACACAATCTTGGTCGTCATCTGCCCCACCATCAGATCGGCAATCTCCCGCTCGCCATAAAAAGAGATGCTGATGAAGAGAATGGTATCAAGAACTTGCGATAAGACGCTGGCAATGCCTGCCCGCAGCCACAGCAAACGGCCATCGGGCCGCGCCAAGCGCGCAAAGACATAAACATTCAGCGTTTGGGACAGGCCGTAGGAAATCAGCCCGGCAATCATCATACGGCCGCTTTGCCCCAAAATAATGGGAAAGGCTTCAACCGCAGGTGGATACATGCCCTCATCCACAGGCAAGGCCAGCACCAGCTGGATCAAAAAGATTGAGGCGATCAGCGGAATAAAGCCAAAGCGCACAAGCTGATCCGCCCGGTCTTTGCCATGCAGCTCAGAAACGGCGCTCGACATGATAACCAGCAGCAAAAAGGGGAAAATGCCCGCTTCAACTGCCAATGGCCCCAACGCCACCTGCTTTGCCCCCAACACGCCCGCAATGCAGACCATGCCGCCATAAAAGATGGAAAAGATGAACAATGACCGCGACATAATCCCCCCTTTGGGATGCATATTTAAACCGGTTTTGGCAGGCCGAAGCCAGAAGTCAAATCAGCGTGTGGGAACGGGCACAGGCCCGGCATAATCATAAAAGCCCCGGCCCGTTTTGCGCCCAAGCCAACCGGCTTCCACATATTTCATCAGCAGCGGTGCCGGGCGATATTTGCTGTCCCCGGTGGTGTTATACAGCACCTTGATAATGTCGAGACAGGTATCAAGGCCCACAAAATCGGCCAATTCCAGTGGTCCCATCGGGTGGTTGAGGCCAATGCGGCAGCCCTTATCAATATCCTGAATATTGGCCGTTCCCTGCCCTAGCACAAACACGGCTTCGTTAATCATCGGCAGGAGGATGCGGTTGACGACAAAGCCTGGCTCATCCTCAGCATAGACAATTTCTTTTTTCAGCGTGTCGCAAAAATGGCTGACGGCCTCAACCGTTGCCTTCGAGGTCGCAAGGCCGGGAATGACTTCAATCAGGCCCATAACGGGCACGGGATTGAAAAAGTGAATGCCAATGAAGCGGGCCGGATCAGGCGAGGCTTGCGCCATGCGCGTGATGGGAATGGACGAGGTGTTGGACGCCAAAATTGCGTCTTCGCGCAAGACCTTGCTGACATCAGAAAAAATCGCGCGCTTAATTTCTTCCTTCTCGGTCGCGGCTTCAATCACCAAATCAGCTTGGGCGAAGGATGAACTGCCATCCACTGGGGTAATGCGCGCCAGCACCGCCTCGCGCGTGGCGGCGTCCATCTTTTCACGATCGACCAGCTTTTGCAGCGTCTTGGCGATCCCAGCCTTGCCCGCTTCTGCGCGCGGCAGGCCCACATCGGACATTAGAACATCATAGCCCGCCTGTGCTGAGACCTGCGCAATGCCGGATCCCATTTGCCCTGCCCCAATAACGCCAATGACCTTCATGGTCGATTACTCCCTGAAAACAAATTGTCTCTTCGCGCAGGGGCTCTATCGACTCGATGCGGCTTGGGCTAGTCTCTTCCCATGTTGGTCTTACTGACGCTGGCAATGGGGGTGGCAACACTGCCAAAGCCCGGCGAACTCAGAAGTTTTGAAGACTGGTCTGTCGGCTGTGATAACGGCCGAAGCTGTACGGCTGTCTCCTTAATGGACGTTGAGACCAACGAGAATCAGCTGACGCTCCAAATTGTCCGGTCAGGCGCGCCAAATGCCCCGGCCCAATTGCGCATTCCCAATATTGAGCAACGCTCCCCCAATATGCGCGTGGCGCTGGTCCGCAATGATGCAACTGTGCTTGCTCAAGCCACGCTGCCACCTGAGGGGCAGGCGCTGACCGTCTCGCTGGATGCAGCCTTGGTAAATGGGCTCTCTAAGGGCCGGTTTGTTTTGTACCATGGTAATCTGGGTGTGGGTGAGAATAACAAGGCGGCTCTTTTTCTTGTTCATGAAGTTTTTCCGATGCTCTCGGTACCGTGTGTCATTGCCGGAAACCATCCGTCAAGACAGCTTCAGG
>RFZB01000008.1 GCA_009920915.1 Sphingomonadaceae bacterium
AAGTGGTACGTGAGCTGGGTTCAGAACGTCGCGAGACAGTTTGGTCCCTATCTGCCGTGGGCGTCGATATTTGAGAGGAGTTGCCCCTAGTACGAGAGGACCGGGGTGAACATGCCTCTGGTGTACCTGTCATTCCGCCAGGAGTGCAGCAGGGTAGCTATGCATGGACGGGATAACCGCTGAAAGCATCTAAGCGGGAAGCCTCCCTCAAGATAAGATATCATAGAGCCGTGGAAGACCACCACGTTGATAGGCCGGGTGTGGAAGTGCGGTAACGCATGGAGCTAACCGGTCCTAATTGCTCTATTTACGCATTGAGAGTTCCACCATCAATGGCAGCGCTGAAAGGCGCCACCATGTGGAGGATGTACTCAGCCACATATAGGTGTATCGATTTTAAACCTCTAAGCGCCAGCTCCATAGCTTGGTGACCATAGCGACTGTGCCCCACCCGATCCCATACCGAACTCGGCCGTGAAACCAGTCAGCGCCGATGGTACTACCGCTTAAGCGTTGGAAGAGTAGGACGTTGCCAGGCTTTGCAGCTGGTGCTTTGAGGATAACCCATTCACAATTTCTTTTCAGGCCGTTCGGCCGATTTCCAGCCGGACAGCTATGGTGACGCGGGATGGAGCAGCCCGGTAGCTCGTCAGGCTCATAACCTGAAGGTCGTAGGTTCAAATCCTACTCCCGCAACCAACCAAACCTGAAAATAACCTGAGACATAAGGCTCCCTTTGGGGAGCTTTTTTGCGTTTTGGGCGGGAGTTTACCGCGAGAGGATGGCGCAGGCCTCTGCCTCGGCAATGACCTCGGCATATTTGGCCTGAAGATCGAACAAATTCGCGTCATGCGGGGCTTGGTGACGATCGGCACAGGCGTCGCGGGCGACCAGCGGGATAAAACCGTTCTGCAAAGCGTCGAGCGCGGTTGCCCGGACACAGCCTGAGGTGGAAAAGCCCGTGATCACAACGGTATCGACCCCCATGCTATGCAGCGTTGAGGCAATTGTTGTCCCAAAAAAGGCAGAGGCATATTGCTTCGTCACCACGACATCCTGCCCGCTGGGCTGGAGAGAGGGCGGAAAAGCGCCCAGCGGTGAGCCTTTCACAAAGGATTTGAGCGCGGGCACCTTGCGGAAGAAATAGCCCCCATCCGCGCCATCGGCCTGATATTCGACATTTGTGAAGATGATGGGGGCACCTGCCGCTTTCGCAGCCGCATAAAGCCGTTCATTTGACGCAAGCGCGTCTTCTCCACCCAGATAAAGCGGTGATCCCGGCAGGACATAGGCCTGCACAACATCAACGATCAGCAGGGCGGCTTTCTTGCCGGGCTGCAGATGCCCGGAAAAGGCACCTGCGTAGTTTTCGGCAAGATCTTGGCTCATATTGCGTTGGCTGCCTTTAGACGGTCCATTTCATCTGCATCCATACCCAAAAGATCGCCATAAATCTCGGCATTATGTTGGCCGATTTCAACAGGCGCAGGAGTGCGGATTGTGCTGGGCGTGTCAGACAGGCGCGGGAAGGCGTTCTGCATCTTAATTTTGCCCCAGCGTGGCGTATCGACATCGACCAGCGATTGCCGCGCCGCAAAGTGCGGATCTTCCAACATTTCAGGCGCGCGATAAATTTTGCCCGCCGGCACGCTATACTCGATCATCAGCGCTTCCAGCTCGTCGACTGTTTTGGTGCGCGTCCAATCAGCGATAATCTCATCCAGCTCGCGCAAATTGCGGCCGCGTGCCACGTGCGTGGAATATCGCTCTGAAGTGGCGAGGTCCGGCTGGCCCATTGCTTGGCAGAGCCGTGCAAACACTGCGTTTTGGTTTGCGCCAATCAGATATTCGCCATCTTTGGCCGGATAGACGTTGGAGGGCGCAATACCTTCTAGAATGGAGCCGGACCGCTTTCGAATATGGCCGGAGACGATATATTCCGGAACCAGGCTTTCCATCACTTGCAGAACAGCTTCGTACAAGGCGCTGTCCACAACTTGCCCCTTGCCGGTGCGCTCACGCGCGTGGAGCGCTGCCAAAGCGCCCAAGCAGCCATAGGTTGCGGCCAGCGAGTCCCCAATGGACACGCCCATACGGCTCGGCGGACGATCTGGATCGCCAACAATATAGCGCCAGCCGCCCATGGCTTCGCCAATTCCGCCAAAGCCTGCGCGTTCGGAATAGGGGCCGCTCTGGCCATAGCCGGAAACGCGGACGATGATCAGGCGTGGGTTGATCTCGTGGAGATGTTCGGGCGCCAGGCCCCATTTTTCGAGGGTGCCTGGTTTGAAATTCTCAATGAGAATATCGGCTTTGGCCGCGAGTTTGCGAATAATCTCCTGACCTTCTGGAATGCGCAAATTGGCCGAGACCGATTTCTTGTTGCGTGCAACAACTTCCCACCACAGCTTTTCCTCGCCATGACCCCAATCACGCATGGGATCCCCGCCGCCGCGTCCATCGACCTGAGGCGGTTCCACCTTGATGATTTCCGCGCCCATATCGCCCAGCAATTGGCCGCAGAACGGGCCTGCAATCAGCTGGCCCAGTTCTACAACACGGATTCCGGCAAGAGCGCCCGGATTTTCAGCAGTCATCATATTCCTCTTTACTCGGCCGCAATGGCCAGATGCGCCCATTGCGGCTGGACCGGAGCTTTTAGGCCCGTCTCGTCTTCGCAATTGGCGCGTAATGTTTCGATATCGGGGCCAAAGTCGAACAGCTTGGTTTCGCCGCGTGCGCTGCGCATTTGGGTCCGCAAGGTTTCGGTCGCGGCCGTGTCCACGGTGCCATCGGCTGCGATGACCACACCATAGGCACGGGCGCCTTCTGCTGTGACCAGCCCTTGGACGATTTCCTTGGCGACAAGAGCAGGATCCCGCTCCAGCGGATCGCCCCAGCCACCGCCACCCCACGTGATGAAGTGGAGGCGATCATCGGTCGCGACATCAATATCTTCGACCTTATTGCCAATGATGATCTGCGTGCCATCGGCGCGTTCGAGAATTTTGCGGGCACGCTTGCCCGGCTCACCGCCATTGACGCCCCAAGGCGGCACAAACCAGCGATCATCATGGATCGAGATCGTGCCGGGGCTGAGGAAGCGATAGGTCATGTGAATGCCATTGCCGCCGCGATGTAGGCCCGCACCGCCGGAATCCGGCTCGGTTGAATAGCGTTCAATGACCATCGGGAAATAACGCTCCAGAAACTCATTGGGCACATTGGTAAAGCCCGGCCAGAGCGAGTGGCCATCGGGGCCATCGCCGAGCGGACGGCCCGGAATGCCGCCAAAGCCAATTTGGAACAGCTGGAACCACGCATTGCCCTTGCCGGGCCGTGCATCATTGCCGGAATAGAAGAGGTGCGGCGAGGATGAGAAGCCCGCCGCGTTCAAGAATTCCGGCGTTTTTTGGCCCAGCAGGCCGCCCAGAATGTCGAAGATCCGACCCAAGGCGTGGGTGCGGCCCGACAAGGCCGCCGGGAATTTCGGCTTGAGCAGCGAGCCTTCGGGAATGCGGACATCAATCAGATCATAGAAGCCGTCATTGAACAGGATCTGCGGGTCAAAGACCATGATCATGTAAATGCCGAAGAACATCTTGAACATATTTTCGTTCAAGAAGAAGTTGATCGAGGCCGAAGATTGCGGGTCCGTCCCGTCGAAATCCAGAATGACCTTATCGCCATCCCGCCACATCGTGCATTTGATCTTATAAGGGCCATAGCCCATGCCATCGTCGCAGATATAATCTTCAAAGCTTACCGGCTCTTCGCTGACAGCTTGCGCCAGCAGCGTCTTCATCGCGCGATGGTTGCGGGCAAGCAGTTCTTGCGTGGCAGAGACGTAGACATCATCGCCAAACCGCTCGGCCATTTCGATCACGCGACGCGCAGCCACGCGGCAGGACGCAATCAGCGCGTTCAAATCAGCCGCGCACCAATCGGGCTTGCGCGTCTGGTGCATGACGAGCTTCATCAGATCGTCATTATATTCGCCCTTTTTCCAGATTTTGACCGGAGGAATGCGGACGCCTTCTTCATAGATGGAGCGGGCATTGATTGGCATGGAGCCAACCACTTTGCCGCCAATGTCCGACTGGTGGCCGAACATCGACGTATAGGCAATCAGGCGACCATCCTTGAACACGGGCAACAGCACCAACCAGTCGTTGGAGTGGCTGATCGCGCCGTCGACTGAATAGGGGTCAGACAGGAAGATCATATCGCCATCTTCCAGCGTGCCTTCATAATTGGCGAGGAAGCCACCAATGAAGCTGCCGAATTGGCCCACAATCATCTTGCCCGTATGGTCGGCAATCAGCGGGAAGGCATCGCCCTGTTCGCGAATGCCAGGCGACATGGCGGTGCGCACCAAAGTGGCATCCATTTCCACGCGGGCGTTGCGCAGTGCGTTTTCAATGATGTCCAGCGTCACCGGATCAATGGCGACCTTATTGAACGGCGTATTATTCGTTTGGACGATAGTTGCAGCCATGAGTCTCGTCCTTTCAGGCCAGATTGATGAGGATATTGCCGACAGCGTCGACAGTGGCGACGCAGCCGCTTTCGATCAGCGTCGTGGAGTCCATTTCGCAGACGATTGCCGGGCCGGGGATAATGTCCCCCGCCCGCAGCTTGGCACGATCATAAATAACGGCATCCTGTTCGCGCCCGTCCATCCACAGCTTGTGGTCGCGGATTTTGGCGGCAGAGGGGTCGCCATTGCCTTGCGGCAGCGGTGCCGCAGGCAAATCAAGCGCACGGCCCAAAGCCACCGCACGCAAGTTCACAATTTCGTGCGGCGTATCCATGTTGAAGGTGAAGAGGCGTTTATGCTCTTCATCAAAGCGGGCGAGCACGCCGGCAATGCCATCACGTGCCAGATCGGCCGCAGTAATTGTCAGTGGCACTTCAAACGCCTGACCCGCATAGCGGACATCGACTTCAAAGGCAGTTGTAATTTCGCCTTCGGGCACGCCGTCAGACAGAAGCTCACCCTTTACCTGAGTGGCCATTTCATCAAGCACGGCAACCAGATCTTCAGGCTTGGTGTCTTGCGCCAGGCGCGACCAAGAGCGGGCCGTTTCCGTCCGCATCCGTGTTGTCGCATCCCCCAAGGCGCAGAGCACGCCGGGGCTGACAGGCGAAACCGCTGGCCATGCGCCCATCAGCCGGGCCACAGCATTGACATGGAGCGGACCTGCGCCGCCAAAGCCCATCACTGCGAAATCGCGCGGGTCATAGCCCTGCTGCACAGAGATCATGCGGAGCGCGCCGAACATATTCTCATTCACAATGTCGATAATGCCGCGTGCGGCCGCCATCAGATCAATACCTAGGGCATCGGCAATGGTCTGGACGGCGCGCTTGGCGCCTTCCCGGTCCAGCTTGAACGTGCCGCCAAGCAAGTTTTCGGGCAAATAGCCAAGCACGACATTGGCATCCGTCACGGTCGGCAGTTCGCCGCCTTTGCCATAGGCAACCGGGCCGGGCACCGCGCCTGCGGATTGAGGCCCGACGCGCAGGGCGCGGGTCAGTTCTGGCACATAGGCAATTGAGCCGCCACCAGCACCCACAGTCTTTACGTCGAGCGCCGAGGCGCGGACCGACAAATGGCCAACTTCGGTTGTACGCTGACGACGGGGTTCCAGATTTTCAATCAGGGCGACGTCAGTTGACGTGCCGCCGACATCCAGAGTCAGAATGTTTTTAATACCCGCATTGCGGCCGACCCAGATTGCGCCGGTGACGCCGCCTGCGGGGCCGGACATCAGGATGTTGACGGGATGCTCTTCCGCCTTTTGGGCGCTCATCAACCCGCCGTCTGAGCGCAGGAGCGATAACTTGCCTGTCATCCCCTCTGCCGCAAGGCGCGTGCGGAGGTTGGAGACATAGGTCGCCACAACCGGCTGCACCGATGCGTTGGCAACAGTCGTCAATGTCCGTTCATATTCCTGCATTTCGGGCAGGACGCGATGGCTCAACGAAATGGGTACATCAGGCAGAATTTCCGCCGCAATTTCCCCAATGCGCTTTTCATGCGCGCCATTGGTATAGGCATTGATCAGGCTGACGGTGACAGCCTTCACGCCATTTTGCTTCAAAATACCCAATTGGGCCCGGACATCTGCCTCATCCAGCGGGCGAAGCTCTTCCCCTTCGGCGCTGATCCGGCCTTTGACCGTGACTGTGTCTTCCAGCGCAGCGAGCGGCTGGGGCTTTGGCCAGATGATCCATGCGGCAAGCCCGCCGGGGACAAAGCTGCGTGCGATTTGCAAAATGTCGCGATAGCCTTCGGTGGTGACCAAGCCGACTTTTGCGCCTTTGCCTTCCAGAACGGCGTTCGTTGCAACCGTGGTGCCGTGGAGGAAATAGTCAATCTCGCTGGCCTTGATCCCGGCTTGCGCGCAAATTGCGGTCACGCCGTTCAAAATGCCTTCAGAACTGTCATGCGGAGTGGATGGCGTCTTATGCCGCCAAAATGCCCCTGTTTCCGTGTTGAACAGGAGTAGATCGGTAAACGTCCCCCCAACGTCCACGCCCAGCCGGTATCCCATAGCTCCTATTTCCTCCTATTATGCCTGCTTCGGAAACGGCGGCGCTTTGGCTACCATTCCCGGCAGGGGACGTTGCATGACATCAGCCAACCAGTGGTTGGCCGCGATAAGGTGTTGAAGATCCATGCCCGTGCGCACGCCTGCGCGATCCAGCATGTAAATGACATCTTCAGTTGAAATGTTGCCCGCAGCACCGGGCGCGAACGGACATCCGCCCAGCCCGCCAATGGCGCAATCCGCCACGCTGGCGCCTGCCAAAATGGCCGACCAAAGATTGGCAAGGCCAGTGCCCCGTGTGTTATGAAAATGCACGCGCACAGGAAGGCCCGGCACTGCGCCCCGGACTTTGCTGATGAGCGAGGCGACATGCGCCGGGTTCGCCACCCCAATGGTGTCTGCCAGCCCGATTTCTATTGGGCCAGCTTCGGCAATGGCTTGTGCCATGGCAACAATGCGGTCTTCCGAGACTTCCCCTTCAAAGGGGCAGCCAAAGGCGGCGCCAATGGTGACTTGCCCAGTCTTTCCAGCAGCCTGCGCCATCGCAATGATGTCTTTTGCAGCCTCGACAGACCCGTCGCTCGTCTGACCCTGATTGGCCATGGCGAATTGATCCGTGGCAACCGCAACGGCACCCAGTTGATCAATCCTGCCTGTGTCAAGCGCACGGGCCGCACCCCGCGCATTCATGACAAGGCCAATATAGGTCACATCATCGCGGACGGGCAGGCCAGTGCACACAGCTTCTGCGTCTGCCATTTGCGGCACAGCCTTGGGGTTTACAAAACTTGTCACCTCAATGCGTCGTGCCCCTGCGGCAATAGCCCGCTCCACCAGCGCGACTTTATCTGCCGTGGACACCAGAGTTTTTTCATTCTGGAGCCCGTCGCGGGGGGAGACCTCGACGATGTCGATAGAATTTGAATACATTCTTTAGTTTACCCCCCGACTGGAATCGAGTTGGGCAAGCCCACGATGTGCATCGCTATAGGCATGGTAGGCGCGCAATATATGACCGGCCATAATTGCTTCCGCCCAAGCGCCATCGCGCCGCGCAAACGCGGCAATCAGCTCTTCATGCTCACTATGGGACCGCAAGAGCGCGTCGCGGCTGTAATGATGCGCTGTACGCCAGACGACAGGCTGTTCAATCAGCGTGCTGAGCAGCGCGGAAAGCCGCCGAGAACCTGCCGTTTCAAGGATTTCCGAATGAAAATCGCGATTGCCATCCAGAAAGCCAGAAACATCTGGTTCGGGCTGGTGAATCGCTTCGGAAATGCGAAGATTCGCAGCGCGAATCCGTTCAAATGCGGCTTCAGTCATCCGCTCAGCCGCGCGTCTCGCTGCGCGACCTTCCAATATGGCGCGCAGTTCAAAGGCATCGGCGACATCATCCAACGACCAGTCTGCTACAAAGCTACGCTGGGTGTCCGTCCGGGTCACCAAAAGGTCGGATTCCAGCCGCCGCAGGGCATCTCGCACGGGCGTTCTGGACACGCCACAGCGCTCTGCCAGAGCTTCCTCTGCCAGTTGTCCACCCGCTGGCAATTCTCCTGAAAGGATCATGCTGCGGATGGTTTCATAAGCGCGGTGAGAGGCGCGAGACATTTTCACTCCAAAAAACTTGACCTGAGACATTTGTATACAATAATGTCCTAACCCATCAAGCCGCGATCGCCATGGGGGCGCAAAAAATACGTGGTGCTTGGACAGGGAGGCCGCCACTTAAAGGATGGCCCACAACAGGGAGGTATCGATGCGTCGTTCCCAATGGATTCTTTTAAGCACGGTCTGTGGACTGGGCTTTGTAACCGCGCCTGCATTTGCTCAGGATGCGCAGCCTCAGGCTGATGCGGCCGATGACTCGGCCATTATCGTGACGGCTCGTCGCCAGAATGAGCGACTTCAGGATGTTCCGGCGTCCGTTGCCGTGCTGACCACGGATACGCTGCAGCGCACGGGCGCTGTAAAGGCGGAAGATTTTGTTAAGCTGACACCCGGCGTCACCATCGTGACGGGTACGGCCGAAGCAGGCGATACGCAGATCAACATCCGCGGCATCAACGGCGCGCGTGACGCAGAAAGCTCTGTCGCACTTGTCGTTGACGGTATTTTGAAGACCAACACCGCGCAATTGAACCAGCCGCAGGGCACGTTGCAGCAAGTTGAAATGCTGAAAGGCCCGCAGGGCGCCATTTATGGCCGCAACGCTGCCGCGGGTGCCATTGTCTTGCAGACTTTGAAGCCCACCGACGTGCTGACTGGCGCGATGAAGGCCTCTTACGGCCAATATAATACGCTTGAAGCAACAGCGCATATTGCAGGGCCGCTGGGTGAAAATCTGGGCTTTGTTCTGTCCGGCTATGCTGCCAGCACGGATGGTTTTTATACCAACGTCCTGACCAAGGACAAAACCGTTGATGACAAGGAAAACTGGGCTTTGGATGGCCGGTTGGTCTATGGCCAGGGCACCGCAACGCAGCTTGACATGAAGGCGCGCTATGCAAAGTTCAGCGGCGCCTCGCTGCCGTTCAATGCGGCCTTCCATCTTCCCAACTTTGCGGCTGCAAACCCGGCCTTTTACGAAGATGTGAACAAGCATCCGTTTAAGTTCTACAACAACATCCGCCCGACCAATGACCAGAAGAGCTTCGATATGTCGCTCAAGCTGGATCAGGAATTGTCGGATTCACTGAAGTTGGTGGCTTGGGCGCTCTATTCAGACGTCAAGCAGGATCTGGTTGCAGACGGCACATCGGCTGACTTTGCGCGCTTCATCAGCGCAAAGGACCCACGCGCCCAATCGTCAGTCAATTCTTGCTTTGTCAGCACGGCGGCACTTAAGGGCTATCCGGTCAACCAGCCGGGGGCGATTGGCCAAATTCCGGTGCCCTTCATTTTCGCACCGGCCAACGGCTCTACCTTTGGCCCGTACAGCCCAACGACCTGCGATGGCACGCAATATCAGCTGCGCAACCAGGAAGACATCAGCGCCGAAATCCGCCTGATTGGCGATGCAGGGGCGGTTAACTGGCAGGTTGGTGCCTATTACCTGAACATCAAGCGTAAGGTCGGCGTCAGCTTGGGCGCAGATACGGGCGCTGGGGTGACCAAGCAGCTCTATAACAACCCAACGTCGTCCAACCCGACCACGCTTTTGCTGGCGGACCAGTTCAAGACCGACGTTTATGCGGCTTTTGCTTCGTTGGAATATACGCCCAACGACAAGTTCAACGCCGGCATTGCGCTGCGCTATGACATTGAAGATCGCAAGTCCTCGTCGCTGGTGCCGACGGCGCTGGATCCCTTCACGGGTGGCCCGATCAATCCGGGTCAGGCCTTTGGCAAGCTAACAGACAAGAATGCGCGCTTTGAGCAGTTTGAGCCCAAGGTGACGGTCAGCTATAAGCCGAACAGCGACCTCAATATCTACGCGAACTGGGGCATTGGCTTTAAGTCGGGCGGCTTCAACAACCAAGGCTCCGCCCAGTTGATCCGCGACAATTTCGTGTCGGCCTTTGGCGCCAACGTGAAAGTCAACGACCAGTATGACAAAGAATGGTCAAGCGCGTTTGAAGGCGGCGTGAAGGGCAATTTGCTCGATGGCAAGGTCACGTTTGATCTCGCTGGTTATTACACGCAGGTCCACAACATGCAGTTCTTCGAATTCTTCGTCGGCGGCTTTGGCCTGCTGCGCGTGGTGTCGAACATTGACCGCGTGGATCTGAAGGGCATTGAAGCCACGACCTCGGTTAAGCCGATGCGTGGTGTCCGCTTGTTCGGCTCGTTCAACTACACCGACAGCGAGATTAAGGAAAATGCCTCGCGCCCCTATACCGTTGGCAACAAATCGCCTTACACGGCGGATTATACGCTGAACGCGGGGATTGAGCTTGAAAAGCCAATTAAGACGGGTCTCAAGGCCTTTGCGCGTGCAGATTATCGTCTGACGGGCCCGACTTGGTTCCACACTGTGCAGAACCAGTCGATCCCGACCTTGTTCTCGGGCCTGTTGCCGATTTCGGCGCTGCAGCTGCCGGCTGTGGTTGGGAATGGCAAATATGACGTGGCCCGTCGCGCGTCCTTTGGCGTGGCAAATGTCCGTCTTGGCATTCAGGGCGACCGCTATGGCCTGTCGATCTTTGCCAATAACGTGACAAACAAGCGTTATCTGAACGAAGTCATCACCGCTGTTGAATTTGGCGGGTCGTTCATCACGCCGGGCACCCGGCGCTTGATTGGTGTTGAAGGCAGCTACAAGTTCTAAGCTAAGCCTTTTTCACCGGCACAATAAGGCCCAGCCCGCCACCCCCTCGGCAGGCTGGGCCTTTTATTATCAGTGTGGATCTGCAGACTTGAGCGCTAGGCGTCTGGCAATTGGGTAAAACTTTCGCGCAGTTCTGCCAAATAGCGCAGGCCGCTTTCGGTAAGTGCCATTAACTCGTCTCGCGCCTTATCAGTCGCGGTGATATATTTGCGGCCGTCGCGCACCACCCAGCCGCGCTGCACCAAAATTTCCACTTTGCGGCGGACGGTTTCGCGCGGAATGCCGCTGTAATCAGCAATGGACTGCAAGTTGATTGCCTCTTGCTTTACCGAGCGGACCGAGGCTGTCTGCCATTGTTCAAAGCTGAGGTCTGGCGCATTGCGGCGAGAAAATGTGCGCTCGCCAATAATCATCAGCACCAAAAATAGGTCTAAATCCCCATCGAAAAAGCGACGACAGGTGATGAGGTGTCGCGACAGGGCGGCCACATTCTGCGCGTGGATATGGCCAAAATGCGCGCGCAACTGCTTATCGTCCATGATACACCCCGTTTCTAAGAGGCTCTATCGCCCAAAATGGGTTGTGGGCGCAATTGGCTTTGGCAAATTGCGATATGGTGGATGGCAATAACCAAGAGAGAGGATGAGCCGCTATGCGCCCGTCAAGCCAGATCGATATTTTTTCCCCGCACGCCTATCTCGACGAGGCTGAAGTCGCGCGCCGCGCCAAAGCAATGCGCGCGCAAGGCCCGTTGCTGTGGATTGAGCAAGAGCCTTATCGGCCCTTCTGGGCGGTGTTGCGCAATGAAGATATTCGCACCGTTGAACGCGACAATAAGACGTGGCTGGCTGAGCCGCGCCTGACCTTGATCCCGAGCGACGCAGAAGATGCCATCATTGCCCAATGGGGCAAGCGCACGGGGCCGGTGCGCACCTTGCTCGATATGGATGAACCCGATCACCGCAAATTCCGCGGTTTGACGCAAAGCTGGTTTAATGGACGTTTTCTGGATGGCTTGCGGGATCGCATGACCCAGCTTGCGACCGAATATGTCGATAAGCTTGCGACGCTGGGCGGAGAATGTGATTTTGTTGAGGAAATCGCGGTTCCCTATCCGCTGATTATGATCACCTCGATCTTGGGCCTGCCCGATAGCGATGCCCCCTTGGTCCTGAAGCTCACTCAAGCGCTCTTTGGTGCGCAAGACCCGGATCGCCAAAGCGGCGGCGACCATGGTCAGGAAGTTGCGATGCAGTTTTTTGGCTATCTTGCGGGCGTGGTGGCGGAGCGGCGGCAAAATCCGCGCGAAGACCTGATGTCGACCATTGCCAATGCGACATTGGATGGTGAGCCGCTGTCAGACATGGATACCTTGTCTTACGGCATGCTGCTGGCGGCGGCCGGGCATGACACTACCAGTTCGTCAGTTGGTGTTGGCATGATGCAATTGGCGCGCAACCCTGCGGAATTTGAAAAGCTGAAAGCCAATCCAGACCTGGTAGGCACTGCGGCGCAGGAAATGTTCCGCTGGGCAACGCCAGTACGCCATTTCTTCCGCACGGCGGCCAAGGACACGGTGCTGGCAGGCCAAGAGGTGAAGGCGGGTGAGTCCGTCTGCCTTATGTATCTATCAGGAAATCGGGATGAGGCCGCCTTTGACGATCCAGACGCGTTCCGCGTCGATCGGACGCCCAACCGCCATGTCGCCTTTGGCTATGGCGCGCACCATTGCCTCGGCCGGATCTTGGCCGAAATGGAAGTCGAAGCGCTGTTCCGCGAAATCGCCAAGCGCGTGGACAGCGTGGAGCTTGCCGGCCCCGTGGAATGGGTGAAAACCAATCACACAGGCGGCCTTAAGCACCTGCCCATCCGCTACAAAATGCGCTGAGCCATGGGGTCCGGTCAGGCGGCGGCGTGCAGCGCCTCCGCCCGCGCCTTGAGTGCCAGGGCTGTATCGTCAAAAGCGCGTTTCACCCATGGCCCGGCAAAGCGGAACACGTGAATGCCGTTTTCGCCCAAAAAGGCATCAGTGCTGTAATAGGTGCAGCTGGCCGGGCCTGTCGCTTCAATCACTTGATCGCGCCGGGCGGGGTAGGGCCAATAGTCCAAATTGGGGAATTCCCAGCTCAGCAGCCGCTCAGGCTCAAACCCGCAAATATATTCAAGGTTCGGCACGGTCGGTCCCCCTGCTGTGGCGTAGTTGATAAGCGTCATTTCAACTGGCGCCCCCATTTCGAGCGTGGAGACAGCCCGAATGCAAAAGGGATTCCATTCATTATAGCGCGGCAGGTCTGTCAAAATCTGCCACACAATGCTGGCGGGCGCGTTGATGGACACCGTTTCGCTGCGCGTGACGGCGTCGGGGTTAAAGCCCATGACAGGGTCTTGCGCGACGGTTTTGGCCGTTTTCATCCAATCAAGCATTGTCTCTCTCCAAATCTTTTAGCTTCACCACGTGCGCCTCGGGTAAGGGATGCGCGCTTGCCCCGGCCCAACGCAACAGGGCAGTGCCTTCGCGGTGGCCGCATGTATCAATCCAATTATAGGCCCCGGTCTTCAGGCCGGGATCGCGCGCGGCACAGATGATCCGGACGGCGCCGCTGGCATCAACCTTGGCGGAATGCTTGTTCACCGTGATGTGCCGAAAGCGATAGTCCAGACTTTCCATCCACCAGTTATCCAGCTGAAAATTCCAATAATAACAGTCTGGCGGTGTGACATCGATCACCCAGGCTTCATCGGGTGCGATCTGCCAATAGGCATGAGCGTAATAAATATCCTTTGCGCCGCCGCCTTTTTGGAACATCGCCTGATCAATATCGGGAAAGCAATTGGGCGTCTGACGGAACAGGCGTGTCCAATCTGCAAAGGTCTGAGCCACACCGCCCACAAATTGCGCTGCCGCGCCAAGGCCCTGCGCCAGCTTTGCGGCGTCAAGCGGCGCTGGAACGGCCGGTCCGCCAATACGTTCAATATGGAATTCCCCGCCGCGCTCTGTGTCGCGGCTGAGGGCGGATTGCCGGATGATGATCACACTTGCATCGGGCTCTAGCCTTAGCCAATTTTTACCCGCGTCTGCGCCTGTCGGCGGCGTGCAGCTGGCAATAATTTCGACCTCGCCATTGGGCCCCCATTGAATATCCCCATCCATCAGGCTGCCGGTTGCATGGGCGCTGCCATCAATATGATAGCGCATGGCATTGGCGACGATGGAAAAGTAAAACATCGATCCGCGCGTGCCAGTGATGCGATACGCATTGCTGCCCGAGATTGAGGCGTTCCAATATTCATTATCCGGGTTGTCCGCGCCAATTTTCCCAGTTTCGTGGCTTAACTGATAGAAAAAGGGAAAATCAGGATCGCTGGCCTCCACATATTGTTCCAGCGCCAATTTGCTAAGCCGTGAAAGGTAGCGAAAGCCTTCTGCCCGGATCAATGGATCATCGGGCACATCGTCTGCCAAGATAATTGCCCCCGCGTCCGCCAGCTTCGCGCAATAATCGCGCCAAGCCTGGGCGATATTCGCGGTCATGCGGCCACCCAATCGCCGCCATTCACATCGAGCATCGCGCCTGTCACTTCGCTCGCATAGTCAGACAGCAGGAAATAGACGGCCTTGGCGCAATCCTGATCCGGCGGGATATGGCCAATAGGAATCTCGCTGGCGCGCTGTTTGCGGAAGGCCTCGCCCGCCGCGCCTTGCGACGCGAAGAATTGATCCAAGGGCACGCCATCCATCCAACCCATCAGCGCGGTATTGGCGCGAATGCCTGTGCCGGCCAGTTCAATCGCCAGTTGGCGAGTGAGCTGGTTGACCGCGCTTTTGGCCATGGCATAGCCGCCTTCGCCGGGCATGGGCTTGCGCGTCGCAAGTGTTGAGATGTTGACGATGGACCCGCTGCCTTGCGCCTTCATCTGCGGGACAACAGCTTGCGCCATGCGGAGGCCGCCAACCGCAATGACATCCAAGGCCTGCATCACTTGATCAATCGAATGGTCGATGAGGCTGCCCCAATCGGGGTGATAATAAGCGGAATGGACCATGCCATCGATCCGCCCCCATTTGTCGACGGCGGCTTTGGCAAGCGCATGGCATTGGTCCGTCTGAGACACATCGCAGGGCACAGCAATGGCATTGCCACCCGCGGCATTAATATCAGCAGCGAGCGCGTTAATAGCCTCGACCGACCGCGCAGAGACAACGACCTTGGCACCCTCAGCAGCCGCCCCGCGGCACATGGCTTGGCCCATGCCCGGGCCTGCACCGGTTACAATAATAACCTTATCTTTCAGGATCATGCTGCTCTCTCCTCATTTATTTTTTAAGGTATTTATCGTGATAAAAGGCAAAGTCCGCCTCTATGCCCTCTGGCGTTAAGCCAAACTCATCCGCGCTATATTTGTGGCGCGGGCGCGCCTCGCGGGCATTGTCTTTCACACAGGCGTCCAGAGCGGCACGCGTAGCAGCATCTGCCGTGATGCCCAGTTGCGCCAACACAGCTTCGGCCATGCCAATTGGGTCGCTCACTGTTTCCTCATACTGCACATCAATAATTTGATCGGCTACCAATCGGCCACGCAGCGCCTCTAGCCGTTCCAGCCCGGTGCGGAACCGGCGGCTCCAATGTGCGCCTTGCTGGTCTTTGCGATAGCTGGTCGAACTGTTGATGCTGAGGGACGCGCACATCGAACAATAGCTGGGCAGGACTTGCCCAACATGTCGATGCGTCATGACCAGCTTCACATCAGGCCAGACGCTCAGCAAGCCATTAAGTCCGCCCATCAGATGATGTGGGGTTTTAAACACCCAGGGGCGACGCGCCTCGCCCTGCAAGACGCGTTGATGCTGAATGACTTGCAGAAACCGATATAAATCGTGGAATGCCGGTTCATGATCCTGATCGGCCTGCCAATAGCCATAATCATGAATGGGCATCATTGAGTCATAGGTGGTCGACAGGAAGGTGCGATCCAGCAGCACAACTTCCTCATTCACCGCCATCGCGTCCATCGGGTCAATCGATTCAAAATCTGGCCATTGCGTCAGCAGCCAATCGACCATCTGTTTGGCAGCCTCTTGGCGCGGTGTGGGGTCGGTCTGGCTTTCGTCGGGCAGCGGGAAGGGGAAGCCCGTTTCCCACCACCACAAGGCCGTAAAGCCGGGCACAGCCGCGAGGAGGCGATGCACCATGGTAGAGCCCGTGCGCGGTAATCCAATGATAGCGCAAGCCAGATCAATCCGCTCTTCTGCGGCTTCGGGATGGTCTTTGAAATACTGGACCAGCTTTAACCGATCAGACAGGGCAGATTGAATGCGGACGCCAGCCGAACTTTCGGGAGAAAGAAGCCCGGCATCGCGGTTCACATACCCAATCAAGGCCTGAAGCGGCGCTTCAAACCAAGGATCGCCAAAATCAGTTAGCCCCGTTTCCGCAATGGCCTGTTGCATCAGTTGGTCCGCATCAAGCTTATGGGGCATGGGGGTTTATCCTTTTACCGGAGCGAGAGACGGGCTGTTCTGCAAGGCTGCGTGCACCCGGGCGGCATGGGCGGGGCGGCAGACCAGAAGGTCTGGCATATAGGGGTCTGGCTGGTTGTAGAGGAGCGGCGATCCATCAAGGCGGCTGACATGAAGTCCATGGGCCAGCGCGACAGCCGCAGGGGCGCAACTATCCCACTCATATTGGCCGCCACTGTGCACATAAATATCCGCTTGGCCCAAAAGCACTGCCATAGCCTTGGCGCCTGCACTCCCCATGGGGATCAGCTCTGCACCCAATTGGTCTGCGACAGCTACGGCCTCTGCTGCCGGGCGTGTGCGGCTGACGACCATCCGAAGCCTGTCCGGCGCAGCAGGGAGCGTGGTTGGCCGATCACTGCGGAGAACCAGACCGGCATCCGGCAAGGCAACGGCCCCGACACTGGGCTTTCCATCAATGGAAAGGGCAACATGCACCGCCCAATCAGTGCGTTCCTCGCCATATTCTCGCGTGCCATCGACAGGATCAATAATCCAGACGCGGGATTTGGGGAGGCGCGTTGGATCATCCTGTTCCTCTTCGGACAACAGGCCATCCTCGGGCCGCTGCTCTCGCAAGGCATGGACCAGAAAGGCGTTGGCCGTGGCATCACCTGCTTTGCCCAGCGCTTTAAGGCTCAGCAGCCCCGAGGCGCGAACGGTGCGCAACAACTGGCCTGCCGTTTCGGCAAGATGGGCGGCAAGGTCTGCATCGGTCATCGCCATGGGTTTCGCCTCAATCAAAGGGGATGATCTGGCGAATAATTTCGTCAGCGGCCTCTTCCGGGCTCATCCGCGTGGTATCGATCCGCACTTCGGGACTGTCCGGCGCTTCATAGGGGCTGTCAATGCCGGTAAAGTTCTTCAGGGTGCCCGACCGCGCCTTTTTATACAGGCCCTTCACATCGCGCGCCTCAGCGTCTGCCAAGGGCGTATCAATGAACACCTCAATAAATTCGCCTTCGGGCAGCATGGCACGGACCATCTCGCGCTCAGCGCGGAAGGGGCTGATAAAGGCGGTAATCACAATCAGGCCAGCATCTGCCATCAGCTTGGCCACTTCCCCGACGCGGCGGATATTTTCAATCCGGTCTGCCTCGGTAAAGCCAAGATCCTTATTCAGGCCATGGCGAACATTGTCGCCATCCAGCAAGAAGGTGTGCCGGTTCATCAGGTGCAATTTCTTTTCAACCAAGTTCGCAATGGTTGATTTGCCAGAGCCCGACAGCCCCGTGAACCACAGCACAGCGGGCTTTTGGTTCTTCAGGCTTGCGTGCATTTCTCTTGTAATATCAATTGCTTGCCAGTGAACATTCTGGGCGCGTCGCAACGAAAAATGCAGCATCCCGGCGCCCACTGTATGGTTGCTGATCTTGTCAATCAGGATAAAGCTGCCAAGCGCGCGATTGTCCTCATAAGGGTCAAACACTAGGGGCTTATCCGTCGCAAGTTCCGCAACGCCAATGCCGTTCAATTCCAACGTTTTAACAGCCAACCGCTCCAGCGTATTGACGTTAATTGCATATTTGGGCTGCTGGATCGTAACGGACACCATCTGCGTGCCAAGCTTCAGCCAATAGGCCCGGCCTACGTGCAAGGCGGCATCATCCATCCAAACAAGGCTGGCCTCAAATTGGTCTGCAACTTGGGGCGGCGTGTTTGCCGCTGCAATGACATCCCCGCGTGAACAATCAATCTCATCTGCAAGGCACAGCGTAACGGATTGACCGGCAACAGCCTCGTCCAAATCTCCATCCAAAGTCACGATGCGGCTAATGGTCGACGTCTTGCCTGACGGCAGCACTCGCACCGCATCACCGGGGCGGATGTGTCCGCTGGCAATCAGCCCAGAAAAGCCACGGAAATCAAGATTTGGCCGGTTGACCCATTGGACAGGCAAGCGAAATGGTTTGGCCAAATCCGCCATATCATTAATCTCAACCTGTTCCAGATGATCGATTAATGAAGGGCCTTGATACCAAGGCGTAAAGGCAGAAGCGCCTGTAATATTATCGCCTTTGAAGCCGGAAATTGGGATGGCGGTAAAGTCCGCAATCCCAATGCTCTGCGCAAAGGCCGCATAGTCGGCCACAATCTCGTCAAAGACCTGCTGGCTATAGTCCACCAAGTCCATTTTATTGACGGCCAGCACAATGTTTCGAATGCCAATTAAATGCGCCAAATAGCTGTGGCGGCGCGTTTGCGTCAGCACGCCCTTGCGCGCATCAATCAGGATCACGGCCAAATCGGCAGTGGAGGCGCCTGTCACCATGTTGCGCGTATATTGTTCATGCCCCGGCGTGTCCGCGACGATGAACTTGCGCTTTTCCGTCGCGAAGAAGCGATAGGCGACATCAATGGTAATGCCCTGTTCGCGCTCCGCCGCCAACCCATCGACAAGAAGGGCAAAATCAATCTCTTGGCCTTGTGTGCCGACGCGCTTGCTATCGGCTTCAAGCGCAGCCAATTGATCTTCAAAGATCATCTTGCTGTCATAGAGCAGCCGGCCAATCAGCGTGGACTTACCATCATCAACAGAGCCGCAGGTGATGAAGCGCAACAGGCTTTTGCGCTCATGCTGGCGCAAATAGGCGTCAATATCTTCGGCTATCAGAGCCTCGGTGCGATAGACAGGGTCGGTCATCTCAGAAATATCCCTGCTGCTTTTTCTTTTCCATTGATGCGTCGCCGCCGTCTTTATCAATCACGCGGCCTTGGCGCTCAGACGTGCTGGTGAGCAGCGTCTCTTGGATCACCTCAGTCAGCGTAGAGGCCGTGCTTTCCACAGCGCCGGTCAGCGGGAAGCAGCCAAGCGTGCGGAACCGGATGGAGCGATCAACAATGTCAAGCTTGCGGCCCAGCACCTTTTCCAGCCGCTCAATATCGTCCGCCATGAAAATCTGGCCACCCCATTCATAAGTTGGCCGAACAGCGGCGAAATAGAGCGGGACGATGGGAATGTTGTTCAGATGAATATATTGCCAGATATCCAGCTCAGTCCAGTTAGAGATCGGAAAGACGCGGATGCTCTCCCCTCTGGATTTGCGGGCGTTGTAGAGGTTCCACAATTCTGGGCGCTGGGTCTTTGGGTCCCAGCCATGGCTTGCGGTGCGGAAGGAAAAGATCCGCTCTTTTGCGCGGCTTTTTTCTTCATCGCGCCGCGCCCCGCCAAAGGCCGCGTCAAACCCATGATGGTCGAGTGCCTGTTTCAGCCCCTCGGTCTTCCACATATCGGTATGTAAGGGGCCATGATCAAAGGGGTTGATGCCCCGCTCAAGCGCCTCAGGATTGCGATGGACCAGCAATTCCATGCCACTGTCGCGCGCCATTTGGTCGCGCAGATCGTACATGGCCTTGAATTTCCAGGTCGTATCGACGTGCAACAGCGGAAAAGGCGGGGGAGACGGGTAAAAGGCTTTGCGCGCCAGATGCAGCATCACCGCTGAATCTTTCCCCACTGAATAGAGCATCACAGGCCGCTCTGCCTCTGCCACCACTTCGCGGATGATATGAATGCTCTCCGCCTCAAGGCGTTGAAGGTGGGTCAGAGAAGGCTGTGCATTGGCCATAGCCGAATCCTTGGGTGCAAATCTCGTTCGGTCAAAACATACAGGGGTGACATTGCGAATAACCTCCCATATGGGAGGGTATGGCTCTCACCAGCGTTGATGAAACAGAATTGCTGCTGCCGCTCTTCGCGGGAATGCATGAAGGGCAACGCTTTTCAACGTTCTTAGACCGCGTCCGCAGCCGAACACAGGCCGAGTATATTGGCCTGTTCTTTCGTCAGGGCGACCTGACAATGCACGAAGTGACTGAATTTCACTCTGGCCGCGATTTGCGGGCCGAAGCAATAGACTTGGGCTTTGATCGCCTGGATGTGCTCGACCGTTTTCCCTTTGAACGGCTGCGGCCAGAGCGTGTGTACGCGGTCAGCGAGTTTGCGGATGTTGATCCTGAATATGCGGGCTATCGCGCGCAGTATATCGCGGCGCTTGGCATTGGGGATGAGCGTATCATGCGGCTGGCGCTCGACGGCGGGATTAGCGCGTGGATGCTCCTTGCGCGCAGCCGAGATTGCAGCGCGGCAGACAGTGCCCTGCTGGCCAGTTTGGCGCCTTATGTTGCTTTGGCGCTGCAATCTTTTGTGCAGGACGAGCGCCGCCGCATTGATGCAGAAATGAACGCGATTGCCTTGGCGCGCGGCGGGGTTGGCTGGTTATTGCTCGATCGTGAGGCGCGGCTGGTTGCCACAGAAGCAGGTCTGGGTGCCTTTTTGGGGGCGCTGCCGGGCTTTTCCTTGCGCGAGGGAGAACGATTGGGCCTGCCCAATGTGGCGCATGAACGCAAATTGGCAGACGTTGCGGCCCAATATGCGCGCGACCCGCACGCCCCCTTGTGCGCGCTAGAGCTATGTGCCGAGCCGCGACTTCAGGCACTGTTATTGCCCAGTCGCAGCCAGCCAGCGGCTGCGTCTCGCCTGCCCGTGCTGCAATTGATCTGCACCCTGCCGCCTCGGAAATTGGCGCCGGATGGGGCGATACTGGCGCAATTATCGGGCCTTTCCCGCCGCGAGGCAGAGCTTGCCTTGCGGCTTGGGGAAGGCCAGTCCATTGCAGACGCTGCGCAAGATATGGGCCTGACACTGGAAACGGCCCGCAACTACAGCAAGCGCATCTATGCACATTTGGATGTGCGTGGGCAGGCAGAGCTGGTCCGCTATGTCCTCCATAGCGGCGCACGCTTTGCCTAGTTGGCGGCGCCCCGCACCAATTGGCCAGGACGTGCGCCAGTTGCTTCATCATAGCGACGGATGATGGCGCCAGAGACAATTGTGGCGTCATAGCCCGTTGCCTTTTGGTCCAATCTCCGACCGCCAGCTGGCAAATCATGTGCGATATGCGGCAGGGCAATGCTCAGCCGATCCATATCAATCACATTGATGTCCGCCTTCGCCCCCAGTTTCAGGATCCCACGGTCCATAAGGCCGACAGCGCGAGCTGATTTGGCAGACAGCATGTGAATGGCCTGCGCCATATCAATGGATTGCGTGCCGCCATTGCGGACCCAATGCTCTAGCAAGAATGTGGAATAGCTGGCATCGCAAATAGCCCCATAATGTGCGCCGCCATCACCCAAAGCGGGCACACAATCAGGGTGCATCAGCATTTCATAGGCTGAATCGAGCTTGCCATCCTCAAAATTGCCCAGCGTTGCGAGGAACATCCCCTTGCCGCCCGTATTGACGAAGCGGTCATAGACCAAGGCTTCAGGTGTCGTCCCTTGTGCGGCGGCCATTGCGGCAAAGCTCATATCCGGCGTGGGGGCATAATTGGGCGGATTGTCCAGCGGGAACATCCAGCGCCAATTGCGCCCAAGTGCGTTAAATGGGTGTCCTTCGGCCGGGGTTTCGGTGAGCAACGCGGCCCGCAAGGCGGGATCGCGCATCGCTTGCACCTTTTCGGCAAGAGGCAAATGCGCAATCTTTTCCCAGCTTGGGCAGAGAATGAAGGGGTGGACGGACAATTCCAGCCCGCCAATCAACCCAATGGGACGCGGCATGACTTGTGCCGTAATGTGCCGACCTGCAGCTTTGCTCTGCCCCATCATTTCGAGAACGCGCCGCCAGCGCGGTGGGCCTTCATTGCCAGAGGCTAGAGTGAAGGTGGCGGGGCGGCCACACGCTGCCACGACATCATCAATAATCGGATATTCTGCATCCCAGCCGCGAAACGCATCAAGCACAATTTGTAGCGTGCCATGCCCGGCATCCGCCATGCCCATGCAGATTTCACGCAGTTCCTTCACATCAGCATCAAAGCTCGGGATGCTGCCGCCATCAGCGGTTTTGTGGATCGATAGCCGTGATGTCGCAAAGCCCAAGGCCCCTGCTTGCATTGCTTCGCGCGTCAAAGCCCGCATCTGCGCCAGATCGGCCTCTGTGGCGGGTTCTTGGCGCGCGCCACGTTCGCCCATCACGTACACACGCAAGGGCGAGTGCGGCAGATAGGCGGCAACATCAATATCGCGCCGCCCCTGTGCCACGCGGTCCAGATATTGGGGGAATGTTTCCCAATCCCATGGCAGGCCCTCAGCCATCACAACGCCGGGAATATCCTCTACGCCTTCCATCACGTTGATGAGCATATCGTGATCTTGCTTGCGGCACGGGGCAAAACCAACGCCGCAATTGCCCATGACGGCGGTTGTCACGCCATGTGCCGAGGAGGGGGCCAATTCTTCTGACCAGATGGCTTGGCCATCATAATGCGTGTGCACATCCACAAAGCCGGGCGTCACCAAACGGTGGCGGGCATCAATTTCTTCGGCACCCGCGCCAGAAACAGATCCAATGGCTGCAATTTTGCCGTCTTTGACAGCGATATCCGCATCCCGCAGCGCACCGCCTGTGCCATCGGCCAGTGTGCCATTGCGGATCACCAGATCAAATTCGGCAGCCATAGATATTCCTCTCATTATGTGCGGTGCTGCTGTCGCAATCTGCCGCTCTTTCCGGCTCAGGCACTGGGCGCGAGAGGCGGATAATCAACATAGCCTTTTTCTTCGCCCGTGTAGAGCAAGCTATAGTCAGGCTTGGCAAGCGGCGCGTCAGTTTTCAGGCGGGCGACAAGATCGGGGTTGGCAATGAACGCCCGGCCAAAGCTGACTGCCTGTGCGCGTCCCGCCTCAATCAAAGCGCGGCCGGTTTCGGCCGTCAGCATGTTATTGGCAATAATGGGTGCCCGGCAGGCGTTGCGAACAAACCCCAGCGTATCCAAATCTTTCAGTCCCATATCCAGCACATGAATATAAGCGAGGTTCAAGGCATCGGCGCCTTGCAGCAGCGGCCCAAACGTCGCCGCCGGATCGATCACATCCATGCCATTATAGGGATTGCCTGGCGAAATGCGCAAAGCAACACGGCCATTTCCAATGGCATCTGCCATGGCCTTCAGCACCATCAGCGGAAAACGCACGCGGTTTTCGGCGCTGCCGCCATAGTCGTCGGTGCGCTGGTTGCTCGCCGGATTGAGAAACTGGTTGATCAAATAACCGCTTGAGGCATGAAGCTCGACCCCATCAATGCCCGCGGCGCGCGCATTGCGGGCGGATTGGGCAAATTCTTCTGCCAAGCCGGGCAGCTCATCTGCGGCGAGCGCACGGGGCATGGCGGTGGGTGCAGGCACGCCATCAGGGCCGGGAACCAAGTCAGGGCAGGGTAGCGCGGACGGGGCAATAACATCGGCGTCATAGCCGCGATTGGCGGGCACAACGACGCGGCCACAATGCATGATCTGCATGACAATCTGCCCGCCTTCGGCATGAACAGCTTCGGCCACCTTGGCCCAGCCATCAATCTGCGCCTGCGACCAAATGCCCGGCGTACGCCAATAGCCTTTGCCGACGGCACTGGGCTGTGCGCCTTCCGTCACAATCAGCCCCGCCGAGGCACGCTGGCGATAATAATCGACCATCAGCTGGCCGGGCACATCATCTGGTCCAGCCCTGTCGCGTGTCATGGGCGACATAACAATCCGGTTGGACAGATGGAGATCGCCTAAGCTAAGCGAGTCGAAAAGGGGGTTTGTCATTCGAATCTTCTTATTGTGGGCGCGGGTTGACCGCAATTTGCGTTGCACATTATTCATGACTTTACGCAAATCAAGGAGAGATGTCCGATGTCGATGGGCTTTGAAGGGAAAGTAGCACTGGTAACGGGTGCAAGTGGTGGCATTGGCCGCGCGTCAGCCATGGCCTTTGCAGCTGCCGGGGCGAAGGTGGTCGTTTCGGACGTGAATGCCCAAGGCGGGACTGAAACAGTCGATCTGATCGTTTCGGCCGGCGGTGCAGCCGTGTTTCAGCCCTGTGATGTCTCAAAAGCGGATGACGTCAAAGCGCTCGTTCAGCGGGCTGTTGCTGAATATGGCCGGTTGGATTGCGCGCTGAATAACGCGGGCATCAACAATCTTGGATCCAATGAATATGAAGACGATGTCTGGGCGCGCGCCATTGGCATTAATTTGACCGGCGTCATGATGTGCATGCGCGAAGAGGCTGAAGTTATGCTGGCGCAAGGGGGCGGGGCTATTGTGAATACCGCGTCGATCAATGGCCTAGTCGGCAATGGCGCCCAGCCGGGCTATACGGCCTCAAAACATGGCGTCGTTGGCTTAACCCGGCATGGCGCCCTGCGCTGGGCGCAAGCGGGCATTCGTGTCAACTGCGTCTGCCCGGGGGTGATTGAAACGCCCATGACAGCGCCGCTCACGGCCAATCCCGATATGCGCAAAGTGCTCGATTCCATGACGCCCATGGGCCGCATGGGCCGCGCGGAAGAGGTGGCCGCAGCCGTCCTGTGGCTCTGCTCCGACCAAGCAAGTTTTGTCACTGGCCATCCGCTGGTCGTGGACGGCGGGGCAACGGCTGTCTGACGTGCGCAGGAGCGGTTGCGAACACGTTAATGACGATGACAACCGCTCCGCAAATCCGGCGCTTTTATAGTAACTGCTTTATAAGATTCGTAAAAACAATTGACTTTCATTACGCTAATTAGGATTATAGCCCCGTTTTAAACGCGCGGCGCCCTGTGGGTGCGCGACTTTGTTTTGGGGAGAGATGGAGATGAAGGGCCAATCGCGAGCTTTTGTCGCACTTCTTTTGGCAGGCGTTGGCATGGCAGGTTTCACTGCGCCGGCCTTTGCACAAGCGACCGCTGAGGATGATACGTCTGCGCTCGGAGAAATCGTTGTAACGGCACAAAAACGTGCTGAAAGCCTGCAGGAAACACCGCTCGCTATTACGGCCGTACCGGCAGCGCAGCTTGAACTGCGTGGGATTTCTGAAGCGAAAGACCTCTCGGCCATCGCGCCAAACGTCTCCGTCGTTGGGGCAACCACCAACGCGACGGCCGCTGTTGTGACCATCCGTGGCATCCCAACCGCCGCAGATGAATCGCAAGGCTATGACTCGCCCATCGGCATTTATGTTGATGGCGTTTACATGGCACGTAGCTCTGCCTCTTCGTTCGAAGTCGCTGATATTGAACGCGTTGAAGTGCTGCGTGGTCCGCAAGGCACGCTGTTTGGCCGCAACACCACAGGTGGTGCTGTCAACTTTGTGACCCGGATGCCGGAAAAGGATTTCGGCCTCACCGTGCGGGCTGGGGTTGGCAATTATGGCCAGCGCGCTGGCCGCGTGATTTTGAACACGGGTGAGCTGAATGAGCGCGTCCGTATGTCGTTCGCCTATCTCTACAAGCGTCGCAATGGCGTTGTGGACAACATTCTTGCGCCGGGCCGTCTTGATCCGGGCGCGGTTCGCAACAACAGCGCGCGTTGGGCCATGCAGGTCGATCTGACCGATAGCCTGACAATGACCAATGTCTTTGATTATTCACGGATCAAGGGCGTGGCTGGCTTCCAACAGCTGGTTGCTGTGGGCGATGGTGATACCACGCGCTTCCCCGGCACGCGGACGCTGGATGGGAATACCTTTAGCGTTGTGCAGCCAGCGAATGTGAAGGGCTATCTGGCCGCCGCCACATCAGTTGATCCGGCTTGCGGCACGCCGCTGTCGCAAATCTCGCTGACACGCCGCAGCACAGTCTGCAACAACACTTCGGGCCTGTCGACGGATACCCTGTGGGGCGATATGTTCCGGCTTGAGCTGGAAAAGGATGCCTTCACCATCCGCTCGACGACGGCTTATCGTCAGTGGCACAACACCATCACGGGCAATGACATTGACGGTCTGGGTGCTGTCCGCGGGCCAATGTTCTCGCAGGCAACGCTGTTCAATGGCATGCCCGCAGCGGCAATTACGCCAATTGTTGGCGCCGCAGCCGCTGGCTTCTTGTCCACCCAAGCTGTGCCCACGACGACGCAAGATCTGTTCAACACGCAGAATGACCGCCGTCAAAAGCAGTTCAGCCAGGAAATTGAAATTGTCTCGCCCGGCGGCCGTTCGTTTGAATGGGTTCTGGGTGGCTTCTTCTTCAAGGAAAGCGGCCGCGAGCGTAACCCGCAAAATTATGCCTTTGTGTTGGACACCAACGCAGCCGTTTTTGCTGGCCCGCTCTCTTTCCTCGCGCCTTTGAACACGGCACGGTATCGCGCCATGGCGATTTCGTCCGTGCTTGGCTATAATGCCCGGGGCGAAAGCTTTGCGGTCTATGGCCAGGGCACTTATCGTCCCGGTGGTGCAGATGCGCCGCTCGGCGTGACGCTGGGTCTGCGCTATAGCTGGGATAAGAAGAACTTCCAGGTCACGCAAAATGGCGCTGTGCCCTTTACGGGTGCCGCACTTGCCAACGCGACCAGCGGCAAGAACTTTAGCGCGCCAACAGGCCACTTGACCGTCGACTATAAGGCGTCGGACGATGTGAACTTGTATGCCCGTGTTGCACGCGGCTATCGCTCAGGCGGCTATAATGCCCGTCAGAACACCAGCGCCATTCCGCTGACGCCGTTTGATGAAGAAAGCATCTGGTCGTATGAACTGGGCGCTAAGACGGAGTTTGCAGAGCGTCTCCGCCTGAACGGTGCTGTGTTCTACAACGTCTATACCGACCAGTTGGTGACCATTCCGGTGCCGACCCCGGCCGGCCAGAGCTTTGGTAACATCACCGTCAATGCCGGTAAGACCAAATATTATGGCGCTGAATTGGAAGGCAATTTGCTGCTGACCGATCACTTCTCCATCGATGGTTCGTTGGGCTATGTGAAGAAAAAGCCGATCGAATTCCCCGCTGGCGATATCAACAACGTTGTGCGCAACGTTGCCTCGATCCAGCAGCTTGGCTATTCGCCCAACTGGACAGCCAATATTGGCGGTACCTTTAAATATCCGATCGGTTCAGTCGATATGACGGCCCGTGTCGGCTATAACTACACCTCGTCCTTCTGGATGTTTGGGAACCCGCTCACGGCGCCGTTCCGCAATGAAACCAAGGGCGATGCCCGCGGCCTGCTGGATGCGCAGTTGCGCTTGGACAATCTTGGTCTGGGTAAGAACTTCAGCCTCACGCTGTGGGGTAAGAACCTGGGCAACAAGGAATATGTCGTGCGCTCGGTGGACTTTGGTGCCCTTGGCTTCGCCACGGACATCTGGGGCGATCCGCGGACCTTTGGTCTGACAGCGGACCTCGCCTTCTAATCCAGAGGCCAGGCTTTAAATTAAGGGGTGCACTTCGGTGCGCCCCTTTTTTTATGGGGTCCGCGCTGCGGCTGGCCGCGCCTGTCTGAGTGACGTTGGCCACAAAAAAGGCCGACCATCTTGCGATGGCCGGCCTTTTTTTGGCGCTAGAGGCTGAGATTAAATCAGGCGACTTGATCCCATGGGGCCGTCTGCGTGCCGCGCGTGACATAGCTGCCATTGACGCGCGCGTGGAATTCACCAGCGCGGGCGCGCGGATTGTAGAATTGGCGATACCAAATCCGCAGCTTATCAAACGGGCCATCGCCCTTCACCATCATTGGGTTGAGGCAGGGGCGCTTATTTGACCAGATTTCAAAGTCCTGCGCAAAGGCGGCAACGCCGGCCTTTTCATATTCCTTTGCCAACTGCACATCATCAGCCGTTGGCTGCTCATTCTTCACCTTGACGCACAGGCCATACCAGACCTTGATCACGCCATCTTCCACTGGGGTATGGGTGATCAGCATATGCGACGGATATTCACCAATCATCACTGATTGGAGAATGCCGGGGCCAGTATACCATGTGTCATTCGTCATTGGCTCAGCGCCATCGCCTGCCAATGTCTTGTGGCCAGCTGTCAGAATTTGGCGGCAGACATGGCCGTCAAACACGTTCTCAAAGCTCACCATATCAATTGAGCCGTGAACGGGCTGGAGGTGACCCTTATCGGTCATGTTGTCCAAAACTTCTTGCGGGTGGCAGTGCAGCTCACCCAAAGCTTCGACCGTCCAATTCACCCAGCTGGGGGCGTCAAATTGATCAAAAGTGGGCAAGTCATAATCTGGCTCACCGCCTTCAGCATCATACCATGTCCACAAACAGCCTGCGCGCTCTACCAGCTTCATGCTTTTCAGGCAGGCCGCCTTTGGAATTGGGGCAGGTGAATAGGGGATGTCATTGCAGCGGCCATCGGGGCCAAAACGCCAGCCATGATAGGGGCAGCGAATATTATCGCCCTCAACATGCTCTTTATCGACAACAACATATGACGTGGTGTTCTTGGCTAAGTGAGTGCCCATGTGTGGGCAATAGGCCTCAACCAAAAACGGGCGGCCCGATTGACCGCGATATAATACCATGTCTTCGCCAAAGAAGCGCACGGCCGACGGCGTCGTCGTGACGTCCTCAGACGTTGCCACCATGAACCAGCCGCGAGGATAGGTGTAATCCCCCAGACCATAGTCAGCCGTTGTTGCCATCAGGAATCTCCCTCTTCAATTCCGCAGACTTACCCCAAATCGTAGAGGAAAGGCAAGAATGCCAATGACATTAGCGGAAATTGGAAAGATATCTTCAAATTTTGCGTAGCAGCTAATTTAGAATGCTACGCAAAATGCCTATTCACTAATGTCGATCGCATGATCTGCCTCAGTGATGCGGACCACGCGGGGGTTATATTTCAGCGTTTTTACGGCAATGGACGTTTCCACATGGTGGACGCCCTCAATGGACAAAATCCGGTCAGAGGCGTTCTCAACCAAGTTCTCGAGTTCATCAAATACGGAAATTGCCAGAACGTTGAATTGGCCCATGGCAATCATAACGCTGGTGACAAGGGGCAGTTCCGCAATTTCCTTGGCGACATCTCGAACCTTGCCGACTTCTGCCTGCACGCCAATAAAGGCGAGCTTAGCGTGGTTCGACAGGCTAAACCCCGTAATCGCGGTAAAGGCAATCAACCGTTCTTGCTGCAGCCGTTTGATTCGGCCGCGCACGGTGCCTTCTGTCACGCCAAGGTCTGCCGCAATCTTGCGGTTAGACACGCGCGCATCTTGCGACAAAATGTCAATGAGTTGACGATCTAGCTCATCCAGCTGCGGCGTGCTCATGCATTCCCCCTGTCTTCGATCGGCGCGACATCAAATTTATATTTGATCACGTCCACAGCGATGGTCGGCAGCATAGAGCGAATACCGCGAACCTTAGAAAATTTGTCGAGCAAAAGGCTGGGCAGCTCTTCAAAATCGTGCAGCACAACCAGCATATCAATGTCATATCGCCCAGTGACGACATGGGCTGCAAAAACTTCGGGGAACTTGGCTAATTCCTCAGCGACTTCAGAGGCCGCCCGGCCATCGACTTCAATGGCGACTTCCATCAGCACATTATAGCCATGCGCCGAAAAGTCCGACACAGCGACAACACGCAGCTGGTTTGCATCTTCCATGCGGCGGATGCGCGCAGAGACAGTGGTTGCCGTTAGGCCCAGCTTGTCAGCAATTTGCTGGTTGGTCGCCCGACCGTTGATACGGAGTTGGTCGACAATGCTGCGATCAATATCGTCGACAGTAAATTCTGGTTTCATCTATTATGTCCGGTCTTGTCTTGCGCGGCTCTAGAAGCGGATGACCTGGGCGGCGGAAAAGCCGCCGTCAACAGGAATATTCGCCCCTGTCACGAACGATGCGTCGTCGGAAAGAAGAAAAACTGCCACTTTGGCGACCTCCTCGGCGCGGCCTGCGCGTTTCAGCAAATGCATATCAATGAAGGCGCTCCGCACGGGGCTGTCTGAGTGCAACGCCATGGTCATTGGGGTTTCAATAAATCCGGGACTAAGGGCATTCACCCGAATACCTGCTGGACCATAATCGGCCGCCAAACTGCGCGTCAACTGCAGCACGCCGCCTTTGGTGACGTTATAGGGCACGTTGCCCGTGCCGCCTGTCATGCCATAAATGCTCGACAAGGTGATGATGGCGCCTTTGCCCGCTTTTGTCATATGCGGCAGGACAGCCCGGGCAGAGAGCATTGTCCCTGTCAAATTGACATCCAAGGCGCGCTGCCAGTCCGCCAATGGCACGTCCGCCGCCGTGCCAACCACAGAGATACCAGCACAGGTCACCAGACCATCAATGCGGCCAAATTCCGCCATGATCTGGCTGGCGGCGGCCGTCAAAGCCTCTGGATCCGTTACATCCAGGTTGAAGGCAAGGTCTAGATCCGCAAGGGCCTCTTGCCCGCCCATATCTGCCCCCACGACATGCGCGCCCGCACGCCGGGCGGCATCCGCCGTGGCCCGGCCAATGCCCGAGGCCGCGCCCGTGATGAAGATCACCTGATCATTCAAGGCGCCCGTCATGCAAGCGCCTTGGCCAAATTTTGTGCGCCAAGCCGGACCCAAGGGCGGGCATCTGGCACGGCGGCTGTCATGCCAAAAAAGCCATGGATCATCCCGTCGGCAACATGATGGTCAGTTGCGACGCCTGCTTCTGCGAGGCGCTTGGCATAGGCATCTCCCTCATCACGCAGCGGATCATATTGCGCTGTAATGACAGTGGCGGGCGGCAGGCTGCTTAAATTAGCCGTGTGCAAAATGCGGGCCAGTGGAGCTGCCTCTGGCGCTGTCTCGCCAAGATAATGGCTCCAAAACCAACGCATGGCACTGGTTGAGAGGAAATAGCCTCCATCGCCATTGGCAAGATAGGAGGGTGTTGAAAAATTGGCGTCTGTCACGGGATAGATCAACAATTGGTGCCGCAGCGCGGGGCCGCCGCGGTCACGGGCCATCAGGCTGACAGCGGCTGCCAAATTGCCGCCGGCGCTATCGCCTGCCACGGCCAGCCTTGTTCCATCCACACCCAAATCGGCCGCATGGTCGCGCGCCCAGCAGGTGGCGTCATAACAATCTTCTGCAGCGGCGGGGTAGCGCGCCTCAGGAGCCAAGCGATACTCAATTGACAGAATGGCCGACCCGCTCTCTTCTGCAAGCTCTCGGCAGGTTGCGTCATGCGTATCCAAATTGCACAACACCCAACCGCCTCCGTGGAAAAACAGAGTCAAAGCCGGTGTCTGCGGGGCGCCCTGCGGCACATAAAGCCGCGCCTTCACTGTTCGACCGGGCAAGGCAATGTCGAGATTTTCGACCCGCTTCATTGCCAAGGCGTCTTCTGCCAACGGCGTATTCATCATCGCCCGTGCCGTATCGACGGGCAATTGCGACCAATCCGTATCCGCAAACTCTGCATAAGCTTGCAGAATTGGCTCCAGCGCCGGGCTTAGCGTCATTCTCGTGTCTCCCCCAATTTATAGGCCAAAGCCGCCAGCAACATTAATCTGCTGCCCCGTCACATAGGCTGCGCGAGCAGAGGCCAGCCAGCTTACCGCATAGCCGATTTCCTCAGGCTTGCCCCAACGTTTGACGGACAGCATTTTCAGCGTCTCTTCCGTCCAACTGGGCGGGAAGGCGCCTTTGGCCATTAACTCATGGAACATACCGGCATCTATCACGCCAACCAGAACTGAATTGGCACGGATGCCGTGGCGGCCCTCCTCACGCGCAATGCCTTTCAGCCAGCTTTCATTCGCAGCCTTGGGGGCAACGGACAGGCCATCGCGGTCCGGCCAGCGCAAATGCCCGGCAGAGCCGAGATGAACGATGGAGCCGCCGCCCATCGCCCGCATATGCGGCAATATGGCTTGGACTAGCTGGAACAGCCCATGCACTTCCACCTCAAAGGCGCGGCGCCAATGATCCATGGATGTTTCGGACAACAGCGTCTGTTCCACCAATGGCCCGGCGGCCCAAATCAGGCTGTGAATACGGCCATGTTCGGCAATAACGGCTTCAACCAACTGCTGCACTTGGTTGGCGTCTGTCACATCGCAACGATGCGTTGTTGTGCGTGTGGGGCAGGCCTGCGCCACGGCCGCCACCGCATCGGCCTTGCGATTGTAAACCAGCGCCAAATCACTGCCATCGGTGGCCAAAACCTCAGCGACCTTGCCGCCGATGCCGCCGCTCGCCCCGAGAACCAAGGCCGCCCCTTTGGGGAAAAGTGCGTTATCGGCCATGTCCTCTCCTCCGCGTTTTGCGCATCTTTAATTCGTTCATTGCATGATTGCGCATTGTGAAGCGTGAATCCAGCCTTTATTCGACCTTGGAAAATCTAGGAGTGAGAGTCGATGCAACGATTGGCAGGCAAATGCGCTTTGGTGACTGGGGGCGCACGTGGGATTGGCGAGGGCATTGTCCGCCGCTTTGTCGCTGAGGGCGCCAAAGTCATGATCTGCGATGTGCTGGACGCTGAAGGCCAAAAGCTGGCGGCCGAACTTGGCGATGCAGCGGCCTTCACACGGCTGGATGTGACATCCGCAGACCAATGGCGAAACGCCATTGCCGCGACAGAAGCCGCTTTCGGCAAGCTCGACAGCCTCGTTAACAATGCCGGCATCATTGTCTTCAAGCGGCTCGATGATTTGAGCGAAGATGAAATCCGCCGCGTGATTGATATCAATCTCATCGGCACGATGTTGGGGGCGCAGCTCGCCATTCCGGCACTTGAGCGTGCAGGCGGTGGCTCCATCACGAATATGAGCTCGGCCGATGGCATTTCTGGCGCCAACAGTCTGACGGCCTATTGCGCCTCAAAATTTGGCGTGCGTGGCTTTACCAAGGCATTGGCGCTGGAATTGGGGCCGCGGGGCATCCGCGTTAATTCGATCCACCCAGGCGGCATTTTAACCCCCATGGCCAATCCAACCAATATCCCGCGCGAGCTTTATGATCGGGGCTATTGGATTTACCCGGCGCAAAAATCGGGTGATCCGGCAGATATTGGGGCGGCTGCGGCGTATCTGGCGTCAGACGACGCCAAATATTGCATCGGGACAGAATTGTCCGTCGATGGCGGGTTGAATGCCGGCCATTATTATATGGCAATGCCGGGTGCCCCAAAGGACCCCAGCAAAGCCTAATTAACGGCCAGCCGGACGGTCAGTTGGTCACGATCTTCGGTGAGCCGGTGGGCGCCACGGATCATGAGCCATGCGCCCAAAAACCCGGTGGGGATAATGATCGTCAGGCCCATGCGCAGCGCATGGGCCGGATCCCCCGAGACAAGATCGCTAATTTGGCCCGCAAGCAACGGCCCCGTGACATAGCCAATCAAGTTGATGATGAGCAGCGCAAGTGCCGTGCCCGTTGCACGAACCCGATCGGGCATCAGATATTGCAATGCGGCCATAATCCCGACTGACCAGCCCCCGCCCAAAAGCCCTGACGGCAGAGCAAGCAGCGTTGCTGTGCGAATGTCTGGGGCCCAGACAACAGCCAAAAGCAAAATTGTGGCCGAACAGGCCGCAGCGCCAGCAAGATAGAGCAGCCATTGTGGCCCCCGCGTGCGCACCAGCCGGTCTGCCAAAACACCAAAGGCTAAGGTGCCAATTAACCCTGGCAGGCCAAATGCGGCCCCAAATTTGGCATTGGCTTCGGCAATGGGTAGATCATAGGCGCGCGCAAAAAGTGCAGGCCCCCACATGCCAAAGCTGAGGCCCGATAATGTGGCAAATGCCATGCCCAGCGAAAGCCCACGAAAGCTGCGGGCTTGCCAAAGGATTTTGAACAATGGCCATAACGGATCACGGCTAACCGACGGCGCCTCAACCCGCGCGGGTTCACGAATAATGGCATAGGCAATGGCGGCCAGAATAATGCCGGCCACACCCATGACATAAAAAGCAGCGTGCCATGTTGAGGCCTGTGCAATTTCAGGCCCAGCGCGATAGCCAAGATATTGACCGAAATAGACCGCAAGCGTCATCACAGCAAAGGCGCGACCGCGTTGTTCAGCAACGAAATAAGCCGCGAGGAGAGAATAAGCGGGGGCTTGAAAGGCTGCTTCGCCAACGCCCACGCCAATCCGCGCAACGGCCAGCCATGCAGCTGATGGAGCAAGCCCAGACAAAATGGTAAATCCGCTCCAGACCACACACCCTGCACATAAAATGGCAATGCGGGATCGCTGGTCCGCAAGCCGCGCAATGGGAATGGAAAGAATGGAATATAGAAGCGCAAAGGCTGGGCCCATCAGCAGGCCCATAAAGCCATCAGAGACTTGGAATTCAGCTTTAATGGGCTCAACCAGCCCGGCCAGCAAATAGCGGTCGCCATAGTTGACGAGCGCAATGCCCAGCAGCAAAACAAGGACCAACCATTTGTTGGTTAAGCGGCCAGCGCTGTCAGCCTGTGTCATGTTATAGCGATCAATCACGCATCTGCGCGCCGCCATTGACGTGCCAAACTTGGCCCGTCACCCATTCCCCATCGGCAGACGCGAGGAAGGTTACAGCGGCGGCAATATCATCAGGCTGGCCAAGGCGCGTGTGCGGCACATTTTTGAGGCCGCGTTCCACATATTCATCCGTCAAATGCTGTTTGACGGCCTCAGTCAAAACCAAGCCGGGGCAAATGACATTGGCGCGAATGCCCTGCTTGCCCCAGCGTGAGGCAACATGGCGGGCAAGCGCGTGAATGGCATTCTTCGTCATCGGATAAGCAACCTGCCACGGCGCACCGCCCGAGGCCGCACCGGACGAAGTATAGATCATCGCACCACCGCCGCGCTCTAGCATCGCGGGCAGCGCTGCTTGGGTTGCCAGAAAATGGCTCTTGGTATTGATCGCAAAGCTCTTATCCAGCACTTCGATGGGGCAATTCAGCGCGTCAACATCGCCTTCCGTGCCGCCTGCCAGATTGGAATGGTAAAAATCCAATCCGCCAAATTCGCTCTTTGCAGCAGCGACAATCGCGGCTTGGGAGTCTGCAGAAGTGCCATCCAAATCAACACCCAAGGCTTTGCCACCTGCGGCTTTAATCTCTTCAGCGACTTCGCGGGCCCAATCGCCCATCAAGTCCCCGACAACAACATGCGCGCCTTCGCTGGCCAGCCGCTTTGCTGTTGCAGCGCCAATGCCGCGCCCGCCGCCAGCGACAATCCCTACTTTGCCCGAAAGTCCGCGCATTCCCATCTCCAGTTTTTGCGTAGATATGTAATATTCAAACTACGCATATAGCGCTGCGATTGTGCTTTCAATTCAATTATGCGTGATGATCAATCATGGACCAGCTTGTTGGTGTCCGCCCAGGTGCCTTCCGGCAGAACGGGCGTAATCCCCAATTCTTCGCGGATGTCGCTGATTTGAACATCCACATAATCGCGCCAATTGACCAGCATCAGCGGATATTTCCAATTGCGGGCCTGAAGCGCGCCTTGGAATTCTGCCTCTAGGTTCAGCACCATCGCCTCGGGATAATGCAGGCCATCTTTCATGATCGTCTTGGCCTTTAGGTAAAAGGCAATCCGGCTGAAAAAGGCACTTAATTCCGGGCAAAAATAGCGGGATTTGGCGACCATATTGGCATTGAGAAGGGCAACTTCCCCGCCATGATTGGGGCCAAAGCCCGTCACGATATGCTCAATATCATGCGTCAGCGCGGTCTGGCGGAGGTAGAAGGTAAAGTCATTGACCACCTTCACTTCCTGAAAAAACAGATCAAGCTGATAGCCCGAATTGACCATGAAATCATGAATGGCGGCCCCCAAAGTCCCGGGTGCGCACGCCTTTGTTTCCGCAATTGTGAAATCGGCCAAGCTGCGCCGGTCCAGCCATTGTTTGAACAAAGGCAGCCGTGCCTTTTCTGCTTCAAACAGGCCAATGATTGTGGGCATGTCCTCCAGATCGTGCAGGATCTGTGCGACTTCGGGAATATAGGCTGTGTTGGGCAAGTCTGCGCCATTGCGGCGGAGCATTTCCTGCGCAATCAAATGCCGCAAATCGGCGTTGTTCAAATAGCGGGAAGAACTGACCAGAACCGAGCTGGCCGTTTCCACCTTCTGGATTGCGCCATTAAAATAGGCGCGGTCAGCTGCACCAACTTTGGCTTCGCTCATCTCTCTCTCCTTCTCAGCAGTGCGCCGCCCGTCTGGGGAGGCGGGCGGCGTGGCTGGCTTATTCAGCGGCGATGGCGTTCGCGCCATCATCATTGGCGGGGGAGAGGAACTGGCCCGGCGTTGCCCCGGTATAGGCCCCATTTTCAAAAGTCGGCACGCCATTCACCAATGTCAGGCGGGTGGGCATTGGCTTGCGCGTGAAGCGCCATGTTACGCCACCGCGCCCATCAGGCACATCATGCGCCTTTTCCATAGGTTGGCGCTGAATTTCATCTAGGTTGAAGACCACAATGTCGGCCCGCTTGCCCGGCGCAATCACACCGCGATCCGCCAGGAAGAAATGCTGCGCCAGTTTACCAGTCATGACGTGCACGGCTTCTTCAATGGTCAGCTTTTTCTGCTCACGCACATATTGGGTGAGCAGCAACGCATTTTCGCCGCCGCCGCACAGCATTTGCAAATGCGCGCCCGCGTCAGAGATATTGCCGACCGTCTTTGGATCGCGCATCAAATCAAGCGTCAGAGCCTCATCCTTGGGGAAGGGGGCCATGTGCACGGTGGAGCGGATGCCGTTGGCCAAAATCCAGTCTGCCATCGCGTCAGAGCGATGCAAGCCCCGGCTCTTGGCATAGTCTTCCAGCGTCAGGTTCAGCGGCCCGGTGCCGTTTTCGCTGTCCAGCAACAGCAGCTCTTGCGGGTTGCGCAATGGGGAATGTGGCCATGCCTGCGTATCCCAGCTTTCCCGCGCACGGGCGCGCCAGTCAGGATCCGCCAGCAATTCCGCCTTCTTGGTCAGATCATCTTCGGTCACAACTTCGTGCCAGACATAATCATTTGACTGAGCAAAGATCAGCGATTTGATGATGCTGAGCACATTGGTGGGCGAGACATGGGCAAAGCCCGGCCAGATGTCGACGCCCGCAGCGCGCATAGAGGCGACGCTTTTCTGCATCGGCTCTAGCATGGGCTTTTGGAAGTCGAGCGTGGGGATGGCCCCTGCAATTTGGACGCGGATTTTGCGGCCAGCGAGCAGCTTTTCCAGACGTTCCAAATTGGCCGGGCCCGTCATCCGCATGAAGGTATCAACAATCACTTGATAGCAGGTGGCG
>RFZB01000071.1 GCA_009920915.1 Sphingomonadaceae bacterium
TTGGCGCAGAGGCCAAGCGTTGCGTTGGTTGGCGCGCGCAATGCGTCCGCCGCGGCGTGCCGATTTGCACGCGGCCTTGCCGCAGATTTGGCCCAACACGGGATTGTTATTGTCTCTGGCCTAGCGCGGGGAATTGACACGGAAGCCCATATTGGGGCGCTGGAGGGTGGAACAATTGGGGTTATCGCCAATGGGATCGACATTGCGTACCCGCCTGAAAATGCGGATCTGCAAGAAAAAATGGCTGTTTCTGGGCTGATATTGACCGAATATCCGCCGGGACGTGAGCCACTCGCCCGGCATTTTCCGGCGCGCAACCGGATTATCGCAGGCTTAGCGCGGGGGACTGTCGTGGTCGAAGCTGCTCCAAAATCAGGGTCGCTCATCACGGCAAGATTGGCAGCAGAGGCGGGGCGGGATGTGATGGCTGTTCCGGGCTCTCCACTTGATCCGCGCGCCCAAGGGTGCAACCAATTGATCCGCGAGGGCGCCATTCTTATTCAGAATGCTACGGACATTATTGAACAAATTCAGATGTTCAACAGTCATATTTCACAAATAATCTCAAGAATAGAAGAGCCCAGAGAGGCTGCTGATCCCGATGACTTTGCCCGACAAACGTTGATCAGCCTGTTATCACCAGTGCCAGTTTTGGTTGATGAGCTGGTGCGCCAATCAGGCTTGCCGGTTGGCAGTGTGCAGATGCTATTGCTGGAGCTTGATCTGGCAGGTCGGCTGGAACGCCATGCCGGCGGCCGCGTTAGCTTGGCCTAAGCCGAAAGGGCTGTCTGGAGCCGCGCGCTAGGCTGCGCCACAGCCACTCCAACGGCCCATAGGCAAAATGGCGAAGCCATAATGGCGACCAGATGAGCATTACGGCCCAAACGACTGGGACGGCCAAATAGGCCTGTGCGCGTGTCACGTGACCATAAAGGCCAAAGCCATAGCCGTAGAATAATGTTGTCATGAGAAGCGACGTGAGGATGTAATTGGAAAACGCCATTCGCCCGGCAGCCGCCACACGCGCAAGCCAAGCTTCAGGCGCATTTATTCGGCTAATTAAAGCGGTTAACGCCAATATATGTCCCAGCATCACAAACATGCGTGCTGGAGTGTTGAGTGCAAAGTAAATATCCGCCGTTAAAAGCGTCTCAAAGCCTGAGCGATAGGCGAGAAAGGCCAGCGTCAGAGAGGCTGGCAAGCCCAATCCATAAGCCACCAGCGCACCGCCTATGAGCTTGCGGCGCGGCCATCGCCCGGTCAGTGCGCCAGATTTGAACAAGGCCATGCCCCATGCCATGAGCCCGAGTGTCTCTAGCCCATAGCCAAAGAAAAACTCTAAAGGACCGCTGACAAAGGTGCTCAGCCGTTCTTTGGTCAAAGCGAGATAGCCGGCATGATGACTTTGCAGGTCTTTGGCAATGCTCGCGCCTCCTGGCGCCCCCAACGCATCAGCCATCTCAGCATAGGATGCGCGCGCCGCGTCTGTGTTGGCCAGAAGGGCGTCTTGCCGCAGGGCGTGGGCAGTTAACAAAATTGCGCACCAGATGAGTAAATTGCCGAGGATTAACAGGCTGCCTGTGATCGCTAACTGCTTTGGTGCCATATGGCGCAGCAGATAGGCAGCCATGCCGCACAGGGCATAGAGTGCCAATATATCGCCATCCCAAATGAACCATGCATGGCACAGCCCAAGAATGAGCAGCCAGCCCATGCGCCGATAATGGATTTGGGTCGCATTTTGCCCTCGGGCCTCTGCACGATCAATGACCAAAAGCAGCGAGGCACCAAAAAGCAGCGAGAACAACCCCCGCATCTTTCCATCAATCAACACAAAAGCAACGGCCCAGGCGGTCAGGTCGGCAGCGCTCTCAGTGCCATAGGCCATTGGGTTGGTGTAGGCTGACATGGGCATAGAAAAGGCAATGATGTTCATGACCAAAATGCCCATGACCGCAAAGCCGCGGAGCGCGTCGAGCGAAAAGTGGCGACTTTGCGACATAACCAAAAGATCAGTGCCAGTCTGGTTGACGGCTGGCAAGGGCTCGACAATAGACGATGCTTAGAAATCAAATATTAACTTTGGGATCTTTGCCTTGAGTGCGCTTGATACGCTGTTGTCGCCCGTAATCTTGTTCTTCGTGCTGGGGGCATTGGCGGCAGCGGTCCGCTCTGATCTCTCGGTGCCTGAGCCTATTGCCAAGGGCATGTCGCTTTATCTGATGGCGGCCATTGGTCTTAAGGGCGGCGTTCAAGTGTCTGCCGCTGGGTTTCACCCAGAAATGGCGGCCGCGGCTGTGGCCGGCGTGGTTTTAAGCTTTTCTATTCCATTTCTTGCTTTTGCCTTGCTGCGCAGCTGGGGCGGGCTAGATCGGCTTAATTCTGGTGCAGTTGCGGCACATTATGGTTCTGTCAGCATTGTAACATTCGTGACTGCAAGTGAAGCCCTTAGCCGGGCTGGCACGCCGCCTGAGGGTTATATGGTCGCCGTTTTGGCGCTGATGGAAACACCGGCTATTTTGACGGGGCTTTTGCTGGCGCAAAGTGGGTTAAAGCGATCTGCAGATGCGCCGGGCAGCCATTTGTGGCGCGAAGTATTCTTGAACGGCTCAGTCGTTTTGTTGCTGGGGGCGTTCGCCGTTGGCCTGATTGTCGGCAAAGAAAAATATGAGGCGATTGCGCCTGTCTTTACCACTGGCTTTTCGGGGATTCTGTGCCTCTTCCTGTTGGACATGGGGCTTATTGCCGTCCGCCGCCTGCGTGAAAGCCGGGCGATGACGCTCCGGTTAGCAAGTCTGGGCCTTGCACTGCCGCTGATGAATGGCAGTTTCGGCCTGGCCATTGGGGTGATGCTGGGGTTGGACGCCGGCACGGTCGCGGCATTTGCAATGCTTGCGGCCAGTGCCTCCTACATCGCTGTGCCTGCAGCCATGCGGATGGCGCTGCCCAAGGCTGATCCGGGGATTTATCTATCCATGTCATTGGCAGTGACCTTCCCGTTCAACATTGTTGTCGGCATTCCGTTATTTGCGGCGCTCGCCGCTCGCTTTGCCGGCTAGGAGGCGCAAATGGTTCAATTGGTTAAGCGTAAGCGGATCGAAGTGATGGCAGACGCCCCCTTGTGTGAATGGCTTGCTGAACGGGCGAGCCAGGTGGGGATTGTCCATCATAGTCTGGCAAGCCTTGCCGCGGGGGCCGGGCAGGGCGGTTCTTGGCGGGATGAGGATGTGTCTGGCGCGGTTGCCAAGCGCCTGTTCATTGCCATTGCGAGCGGTGACAAGGCCGACGCGTTCATTGATGTGTTAGCGCCGCATCTTGATGAATATGGCCTTCTTGTCACGTTGGGGGACGTCGATGTTGTCCGTGGAGATCGTTTCTAGCATCTAAATTGAAATATCACGCGCGAGATGGTTGACCTTCCGCATCATCCCGCTATCGGCAATCTCATTAATCGTCAGGGGTTTTGGTCATGGCTGAATTCCGCCTTCCTGCAAACAGCAGGATCAGTAAAAACGGCAAGGTCCACAAGGCAGAGGGGGCATCGCGCCCGAAATCCTTCAAAGTCTACCGTTACGACCCTGATAGCGGGGAGAACCCGCGTTATGACAATTTCGAGGTTGATCTCGATAACTGCGGGCCGATGGTTCTTGATGCGCTGATCAAGATCAAGTCTGAGCAAGATTCGTCGCTGACCTTCCGTCGCTCGTGCCGTGAAGGGATTTGCGGTTCCTGCTCGATGAACATTAATGGCACCAACACGCTGGCCTGCACCAAGTCCATTGAAGAATGTGGTGGCGAAGTGCGGATTACCCCGCTGCCGCACATGGAAGTCATCAAGGATCTGGTGCCCGACTTTAAGCATTTCTACGCGCAATATGCGTCGATTGAGCCCTGGCTGAAGACCAAGACGACAACGCCTTCGGGCAAAGAGCGTCTGCAATCGCCCGAAGACCGCGCCAAGCTGGATGGCTTGTATGAGTGCATTTTGTGCGCTTGCTGCTCCACCAGCTGCCCCAGCTATTGGTGGAATTCTGACAAGTTCTTGGGCCCAGCCATTTTGTTGCAAGCCTATCGCTGGCTGGCCGATAGCCGTGATGAGTTTACGGGTGAGCGCCTGGATGAGTTGGAAGATCCGTTCCGTCTCTATCGCTGCCACACCATCATGAACTGCGCCAATGTGTGCCCCAAGGGCCTAAATCCGGCCAAGGCAATTGCCGAAACGAAGAAGATGGTCGCCGAGCGCGCCATCTGATGTCGGACGTTGCAGCTGCGGCGCAGGAAGAGGCTGCCTTTGTAAATGCGCCAGACCCGGAGAATCCGGGCTGGCATCGCTGGGATTTGAAGGATACGCGCCGTTTTAACGCGCAAGTGATGGGTAAGCTCATCACGCGCGTTGAAGCCAATGGCGCGGTCCGCTTGCGGATGTTTCCGGAGCTTAAGCACACCAATTTGCTGGATATCATTCATGGCGCGACGACGTTGTCGCTCATTGATATCTCGCTGTTCGCCTGTGGCCACATGCTGGGCCTGAAAGGCATGGAAGGCTCGGTCACGCTGGACTTGTCTACCCAGTTTATTGGCGGCGGCTATCCCGACCGCCCAATGGATGCCGTGGCGGAAGTGTTGAAGGAAACCAACCGTCTGGTCTTTCTGCGCGGCATTGTAGAGCAGGGCGAGCATAAGGTTGCCGCCTTTGCGGCCACCATCCGCAAGGGCCGTAGTCAGTGACGTTGGTGATTGATCGCTATCGGTCGCTTGTGGCCGCTGGCGAGTTAAAGCCGGATGCAGAGCAAGAAGCAGCGGCCAAACGCCTCACTCAGTTGCAGCAGGAACTCGAAGCGCAGCCGTCGAAAAAGGGCCTCTTAAATCGCCTTTTCGGTGGTGAAGTTCAGGCGCCACGCGGTCTTTATGTTTGGGGCAATGTCGGCCGTGGCAAATCCATGCTGATGGACCTGTTTTTTGCCTGTCTTGCCATCCCGAATAAGCGCCGCGCGCATTTTCATGAATTCATGCTCGAAATTCACGCACGGCTCCGTGTCGAGCGCGCGAAAGAGCAGGGGGACCCCATTCAGCCTGTGGTTGCGGCGATTGCGGCTGAAACGCGCTGCCTGTGTTTTGATGAAATGGTCGTGAACAATAGCGCCGATGCGATGATTATGTCGCGGCTCTTTACGGGGATGATTGAGGCGGGCGTTGTAATCGTCACCACCTCAAATCGCGCCCCGAAGGACTTGTATAAAGACGGGCTGAACCGTGAGCATTTCTTGCCCTTTATCGCGCTGATTGAATATCGGCTGGATGTGCTGACGCTGAATGGCCCAACCGATTATCGGCTGGAGCGACTGGCGGGCATGGCCACATGGCATAGCCCTTTGGGCAATGCGGCGACAGAATCGTGCCGAGAGGCCTTTTTCCGTCTGACGGATTATCCTCCCGAAGATGCAGCCCATGTTCCATCTGAGGAGTTGGACGTTGGTGGGGGGCGGATACTTCATGTCCCCAAGAGCTTGAAAGGCGTGGCTGTTTTTTCCTTCAGGCGCCTCTGTGCCGAGGCGCGCGGGGCGCCGGATTATCTGAGCATTGCCCGCCATTATCACAGCGTCATTCTGGTCGGCATTCCCAAGCTAGGGCCGGAAAATAGGAATGAGGCGGCACGCTTTGTGACGCTGATTGATGCGCTCTATGAGCATAAGGTTAAACTTATTGCCGCAGCAGATGCGGCACCGACTGAACTTTACACAGAAGGCGATGGCCGTTTTGAGTTTGAGCGAACGGTGTCACGCCTGATGGAAATGCAAAGCTTGGACTATCTTGCCGAAGGCCATGGCGAATCTTGATTTGGCCGCTAGGCTGCACACCTATTATATGAGGATATTGCCATGCGCTCACTTCTTCTTGCCGCGTCTGCCCTAACGCTTGCGGCACCAGCTTCTGCGGCAGATCCAGCGGTCGACTGGCAAGCCAAAGGGCGCGAACTGCTGGAAAAGTCTATAAATATTCCGTCTGTCACCACGCGCCCTGAAGAGGTGAAAAAGTACGTCGCCTATCTGAAAAGTGAATTTGAGAAGGGCGGCTTTTCTGACATTGTGGTGAAAGATTATGCAGGCACGCAAGCGCTGATCGTCCGTTGGAAAGCCAAAGGAACGCCCAAGGCCAAGCCAATGCTGCTTCTCGGCCATATGGATGTGGTGGATGCCAAGCGCGAAGATTGGCCGCGTGATCCGTTTAAGATGGTGGAAGAAGACGGCTATTTTTATGGTCGCGGCACGACCGATATGAAGAATGGCATTGTTGCCATTACCCATGCTTTGCTGCGCCTAAAGGCCGAGGGATTCCAGCCCAAGCGTGACATTATCGTGTTCTTTTCAGGCGATGAGGAAACAGATGGGGAGGGCGCTCGGCTGGCGTCGACCGAATGGCGCAAGCTGGTGGATGCCGAATTTGCGTTGAATGCCGATGCGGGCGGCGGGGCCTTTACTACAGATGGGGCGCCTTTGGGATTTGGGGTCCAAACATCTGAAAAGATGTTCCAAAGCTTTACACTCACGGCCCGCAACCCCGGCGGCCATAGCAGTCGTCCGCGCGCGGATAATGCCATTTATGATCTGGCAACAGCGCTCAAAAAGCTCGAAGCGCACCGGTTTGCGCCGATGCTGAATGAGACGACGCGGGCCTATTTCCAATTCCGTCAAAAGCAGGAAAAGGGGCCGCTGGGCGATGCGATGCGCCGCTGGCTTGCGAATGAAGCCGATGGTGCTGCAGCGGACATCATTGAAGCCGATCCTTTAGAAGTTGCGATGACACGCACACGCTGCGTGGCCACGCGGCTGGAAGGCGGACATGCCGATAATGCCTTGCCGCAGACGGCGCGTGCGCTGGTCAATTGTCGGATCTTCCCGGGTGTAGAGGCGCGGGCTGTGCAAGCGGAATTGCAAGCGGCCATTGGCTCAGCCGTCACCGTTGAGCCATTTGGCTCGTCCACGCCGTCTCCGCCATCGCCGCTGCGTGCCGATATCTTAAAGGTGTTTACGTCTAGCATCCATAAGCGGCATCCGGGTGTTGATATTGTGCCGCAAATGTCGACGGGCGCGACTGATGGCCTCTTCTTCCGCGCCACTGGAATGCCAGTTTACGGGGTGTCTGGTGCGTGGATCATCAGCCCAGAAGATGAACGTGCGCATGGCAAGGATGAACGTATTCCCGTCAAGAGCTTCTATGAAGATCTCGACCATTGGCATGAGATGGTGAAGGCGCTCGCGCAATAAGACGGGAAGAGAACTCGGTCAGTGCTCTGGCCTTGAGCCGGAGCCTAGGGGGTCAGTATTGCTGGGCTCCGGGTCAAGCCCGGAGTAGGGAGGGGGGAATTGTTGCACGTCCGTGCGACATTTTTTGCGCCCGCCCGGCAAATTTAGGCGCGCAAAGGCGCAAAGATTATCATTCTCTTTGCGTCCTCTGCGTCTCTGCGCGAACACTCTCTTGTGCTCCGGCCTTGAGCGGGAGCCTAAGAGGTCAGATCAGGTCGACTCCGGGCCAAACCCGGAGCGCGATCAGGCGGCTTCTTTTTCCAGAACCTTTTCAAAGACGCGGACAAAGGTTTCGGCATCTTGTGCGCCGGGGATCATATATTTGCCATTGATAATGAAGGCGGGCACGCCCGTAATATTCTGCATATCCCAATAGTGAAGCTCTTGATCGACTTGTTCTTCATAGCGCGGGTCTGCAAGGGCAGTTTCTGCCGCAGCCCGATCGAGGCCTGCGGCCTCAACGACATTCAGCAGGACATCATCGTCAGAAATGTTGAGTTGGTCCTTAAAATAAGCTTGGAAGAGCGCCAGTTTGAGCGCGGTCTGGCCGCCAGTTTCGCCCGCCCAAGCCAATAGGCGGTGCGCTTTGCGGGTATTGTAGATGCGGCTGTCAGACGAATAGTTAAATTCAAGGCCCAAGGGCGCCCCCGCTGATTGAATGCGGGTGCGGTTCGCCGCGGACTGTTCCGGCGAGGCGCCATAGCGTTCGCGGCCATAGTCCCCAATATTTTGGCCATTCGCATCAAGATAGGGCGCCAACTGAAAAGGATGCCAGCGCACACCCACATCAACCCGATCGCCCATGAGGCCAATGGCGCGCTCAAGCTGTTTATAGCCTATGGCGCACCAAGGGCAGACGACATCGGACACAATATCAATGGAAAGCTGGGCTGGCGCAGTCATTTATCTGTCTCCCTGTCAGTCTCCCCAGCAGAGTAGACCAAAGTGCGATAAAGCGGAAATGTGAAAAATCGCCATAGTCTGATTTAACAACTGCTATTGCGAATGAATTGCACAAAAACTCTTAACTTTGAGGCATTATGCGGTTGTCAGGTGGATCAAACGGGCCTAAGCGCCGCCCTAATTCCGTAATCTGGCCCTAAGGAAGGACTCGGCAATGGCTCGTAAGAAGATCGCACTGATCGGTGCTGGCAATATTGGCGGTACGCTCGCCCATCTCGCAGCAATTAAGGAACTGGGCGATATCGTCTTGTTTGACGTTGTCGAAGGCGTTCCGCAGGGTAAGGCGCTTGATTTGTCGCAGTGCGGTCCAGTTGAAGGCTTTGATGCCAAGATTATTGGCACCAACGACTATGCCGACATCAAGGATGCCGATGTTATCATCGTGACTGCTGGTGTTGCGCGCAAGCCGGGCATGAGCCGTGATGACCTTTTGGGCATTAACCTGAAAGTGATGAAGGCCGTGGGTGAAGGCATTAAGAACAATGCCCCCAACGCTTTCGTTATCTGCATCACCAACCCGCTGGATGCGATGGTGTGGGCGCTGCGTGAATTTTCGGGCCTGCCGCACAACAAGGTTGTTGGCATGGCAGGCGTTTTGGACTCAGCGCGTTTCAGCCACTTCCTGGCCGAAGAATTTAAGGTTTCGGTCCGCGACGTGAATTCCTTCGTGCTCGGCGGCCATGGCGATACCATGGTGCCGGTTGTCGAATATTCGACGGTTGCTGGCATTCCGGTGCCGGATCTTATCAAGCAGGGCCGCTCCACCAAGGAACGAATTGATGCAATTGTTCAGCGCACCCGTTCGGGCGGTGGTGAGATTGTCGGCCTGCTCAAGACAGGCTCCGCTTACTATGCGCCCGCCACCAGTGGCATTGCGATGGCAGAAGCCTATCTGCGCGATCAAAAGCGCCTGCTGCCCTGCGCGGCACATCTGACCGGGCAATATGGCGTGGATGATCTGTATGTTGGCGTGCCGGTGATCATCGGTGCGGGCGGCGTAGAGCAGATCGTCGAAATCGAACTCGATGCAGAAGCCAAGGCGAACCTTCAGGTCTCGGTCGACGCAGTCAAGGAACTGTTGGACGCCTGTAAGGGCATTGCGCCGGAACTGGCATAAGCCGCGGCGATGTTTAGGATCGGGAGAGCGCAATGAGCATTTTCGTCAATAAGAACACCAAGGTCATCACGCAGGGGATGACGGGCGACACCGGGACGTTCCACACCCAAGCGGCGCTTGATTATGGCACGCAAATGGTTGGTGGCGTTACGCCGGGCAAGGGCGGCACGACACATATCGGCCTGCCAGTGTTCGATACTGTTGCTGAGGCCGTTTCCAAGACCGGTGCTGATGCATCGGTTATCTATGTGCCGCCACCCTTTGCAGCTGACTCGATCCTTGAAGCAATTGACGCCGAAGTTCCGCTGATCGTCTGCATCACCGAAGGCATTCCGGTGCTTGACATGGTGAAGGTAAAGCGTGCGCTTTCGGGCTCTAAATCGCGCCTCATTGGCCCGAACTGCCCGGGCGTGTTGACGCCGGGTGAGTGCAAGATTGGCATTATGCCGGGCAACATCTTCTCCAAGGGGTCGGTCGGCGTTGTCTCGCGTTCCGGCACATTGACTTATGAAGCCGTGTTCCAGACGACCGCCGAGGGCCTTGGCCAAACGACGGCCGTTGGCATTGGCGGGGACCCGGTCAACGGCACCAACTTCATTGACTGCCTTGAAGCCTTTTTGGCGGACGACGCGACGCAATCCATCATCATGATTGGTGAAATCGGCGGCTCGGCAGAAGAAGAAGCTGCTCAGTTCCTGATCGACGAAGCCAAGCGTGGCCGCAAAAAGCCGATGGCGGGCTTCATCGCGGGTCGCACGGCGCCTCCGGGCCGTCGCATGGGCCATGCTGGCGCGATTGTGTCCGGCGGCAAGGGCGATGCAGAGTCGAAGATTGCAGCGATGGAAGCCGCAGGCATCCGCGTTTCGCCATCTCCGTCTGAGCTTGGCAAGACGCTGGTTGAAGCACTGAAGGGCTGATTTCAGCCCTTTATCGCCCAACATCCTCTCCCAGGAAGGCGTAACATGGGTTTCGAGAACCACGAATTTGAGCCGGAGCAAGGCCCGAGCTGGGCGCGTCCCAATTGGCCGCTTTCGGACACTGATGACCTGACGGCGGCGCTTGATCCGACGCAGATGCAGGTTGCC
>RFZB01000072.1 GCA_009920915.1 Sphingomonadaceae bacterium
CTCAGACAGCAGCTCGAGCGAAAGCCAATCCTCATCCGATTCCGGCTCGAACAGCTCTTCCGACTCGGGGAGCTCATCGGACTCCGGTTCATACAGCTCCTCGGATTCCGGGTCGGGTAGCACATCCGATTCCAGTTCTGAAAGTTCCTCGGACAGCCAATCGTCCTCCGAATCAGGCTCCAGTTCCGAAAGCCAATCCTCGTCTGATTCCAGCTCCGAGAGTTCATCGGACTCCAATTCTGGCAGCTCGTCGGACTCCGGGTCATCCAGCTCTGACTCAAGCAGCATGTCTAGCTCGAGTAGCGACTCTTCGAGTTCCTCTTTGCCTGGTCCTTATAAGCCCTACCCGTCCTTGGCGAAAGCCGACTGCGAATGTTGCGCGTGTTGCAACATGGAGCAGGGTTCGGAATCCGGCCATCCTGTCCGATTCGGCGATGGGGAAGTCATACTGACTGAGTCCGACCTTGAAGGCGGCGGAAACGGCATCCCTTGGACGCACCGTCGCAGTTATAGCAACTTAATCTCCATCAACGATGTGGGCGTAAACGGCAACAGCTGGCTTGTCGAATCCTTAAGCTATTTGACAAAAAACGGGGAAAGATTTTGCGTGGTGATGTCCCCGAAACGCAGCGTATGGTTTGGAGCCCAAGTCGGGGGCGAAAACCCGCCACTATTCGGGACGCACGCCACCTTATCTGTCACGCCCACAGGCGAGGGCACCTATTTCGACGAGGAAAGCGGCACCACCTACAACTACGCATCGATTTACAGCACGGATCCGGCCGCCAGAGGCGCCTTGCTTTCCTTCACCACCGCGGGCGGAACCTCTCTGCTGATTACCCGCGATGCGGCTTGGCGCGTCACCCGAGCACAGACCGACGGGGATGTCCCGACGGCCTACGATTACGCCTATGGCCCTAACGGAAAGTTCGAATCGGTCACGCAATCCATTGGAGGAACGCCAGTGCGACGGGCGGAGTATCTTTACCACACCGGCGACACGCCATGGGGAACGGCTGGAGACTTGTCCTTGGCCACAATCTCGGAATGGCAGGACGGCGTCTGGTCGGTCCTGCGCCGCACGGCCTACCGCTACCACAAGAACTACGATACGGGCGGATTCCCGCACGCGCTCCGGACGGTGCTTTCCCCCACGGGATGGGACCGCATGGTGGACGATGGCCTTGACCCATTGACGGCGACAATCGAAGAAGTCGAAGCCTACGCCCAAAGCGTATTCACCTACGATTCCCTGAGGCGTGTAACTTCCGAGAAGGTCATGGGGGCTCAAGGCACGTATGGCTTCGCCTACGAAACCAGCTCGTTCGCCGAAGGGCCCAACAACTGGGCGACGAAGACCACGGTTACCAACCCTGACGGCACGATGAACATCGTCTACGCCAACATCGGACGTCAGGTGCTCCTCAACGTCGCGGTATCCGCTTCCGGCGATGAGCAGAGCATGACGGCGACGACCCTGGACTCGCAATACCATGTGCTCTTCTCGGCCTCGCCCATGGCGGTGGCTTCCGTCTCCGAATCCACTCCCCTGCCCTTCACGCTCAAGGACGACGAAGGCCTGATCACCGAGCACACTTGGTACGGCGCCGATGATGGGGAAAAGGCTGGGCATCCCAAGGGAGAGTACCTCCGCCGGGGCACGTCCGACTCGAATGGCACCCGGACCCTTATCCGCGAGACGGACTACGTGGTGCGGACGACTTCCACCGGATCGGTCACGCTGCCCTCGACGACGACCGAATACCCCGTGGCCGGCGGCACAGGCGTCACCACGACAACCAGCTACGACTTCTTCTCCGACACGCTCCAGCCCAGCATGATCACGACGACGCTGCCCGCGGTGCCGAGCAGCCAGAACGGCGACGGCGTGGCCTACTCAAGCCAGCAAGCCTTCGACGACCAGGGACGCCCGACCTGGGCCAAGGACGCCCTCGGAGTGATTTCCCTGTCGGAGTACGACACGGTGACAGGAGCCTTGGTCCGGCAGATCCAGGACGTGGATACCTCAATCGTGAGCGGCGCCCCTTCGGGATGGGCAACGCTTGAGGGCAACGGCAAGAACCTCATCACGGACATCGCAAACGACCTACTGGGCAGGCCTGTGCTGCAACTCATGACGCTTTGCGCCGCCATCGTGTCGGGCACGGAGCGCATGGTACGTCAAGCGACCATGACCGAACGGCTGGTCGCCATCCGCGAAGAGCGGGTATGGAATGGCTACATCGAAGGCGAAGGCGCCTCGGCCATCTTCACGCCGCTATCGAATGTGATTTCAACGACCAAGAACGCGGCCGGCATGGCGTTAAGGACCATCACTGCCAAACTACCCGAGCCCGGCACGTCCTATGGTCCCCTACCCATCCCGCAGGATCGCTGGCTCAATCGTTCGGACTATTTCATCGACCGCCACGACCAGGTGGTGGCGACGCGCGTCTACCATCACGTACCCGCGTCCGGAGATGGGCTGAACGGCCCCGACTTCACCCAGCAGGATTCCGGCTATGACTCCATGGGGCGCCAAGTCTGGTCCAGGACCGGCGGCGGCACGATTCTCCACAAGACCTTCGATTTCCGCGGTCTCACGCTACTCGAGGAAACTGGCACCGGTCTCACCGACGGGACGTCCGATAACCTCGTGACGACGCTGGAATACGGGTACGACGGGAACGGCCAAGTGGTTTCGGAATCCCGCCCTGTCGACTCGGGAAGCGCACCTCGGGTCGTGGACTACGTCCGTGACTGGCGCGGCAGGGTCATGCAGACCTTGGCAGGTGAGTCTTACGCCGAGAGCGTGACCTATGATAACCTCAACCGGCCGACACGCAAAGATAGGACCGACGGAGCAACAGGCGCGCTCCTTTCCCGTGTCGACTCAGCCTATGACGACCAAGGTCGCCTCTATAGGACGACGCTCTGGAACGTATCTGGAGGATCTGCGAGCACCCCTGTCACTGGCGACATCTGGTACGATGGCATTGGCCGTCAGATCAAAACCAGGGTCCTGGGCCAGAAGTCCTGGACACGCACGGAGTTCAACAGCCTGGGATGGACAGTGGCCAGCTACTTCGGATACCCGGTTGACGGCGTGCTTTCAGGACCGGCTGGATCCGTAACTGGCGACTACGTGGCCGAACAGACGCTGAGAGCATATCGCGATGATGGCACCCCACGCAGAGTGACCTCGTTCAAACGCCTGCCGAACGTCAGCGGAACCGGGCCGCTCGGATGGCCAACAGGAGTGGAAACCCATGCCAGAGCATCCGTGGTCGGCATCTGGGCCGATCCTCTAGGCCGGCCGCTGGCAGTAGCCGACTACGGGACGAACGGAGGGGAGGACCTCGCCCTGCCGGCATCCATCCCCACCCGCTCAGGCACCACCTTGGTAACCTCATATCTACGGAATCCTTCAGGAGACGTGGTTGTATCGACCGATCCCTCCGGCATCATCACTCGTATCGAGTTTGATGCGGTTTCCCGTCCCATCAAACGTATCGAAGCCTGGACTGGAGCGGCTCCATCGGGAGGCTCCGACAGGACCACGGAGATGGCCTACAATCTGGACGGCAACCTAAGCCTGTTCATCCTCAAGAATTCAGTCACGGGCGACCAGGTATACCGTTGGAACTACGGCACGACGCTCTCGGATAGCGGAGTCGCCTCCACCCTCCTGTTGCGCGAACACGTCATGCCGGACAGCGCGCAGGCGCTCGACCCATCTGCGCCCGCCTTACCCGGAAACATCCTATACAAGTACAACATCCAAGGGCAGGCCAAGAGCATGGTCGACCAAGCTGGGACGACCCACGTCTACACCTACGACGCGCTGAGCAGGCTCACGGCGGATATCGTTACGATACTTGGCCCCTCTATCGACGGCGCCGTACGGACCATCGCCACGTCCTATGACAAACTTGGTCGCGTACACATGGTCACCAGCCTCGATCAATATGACACCGTCGCGAATCAGTCGGCGTTCGGCTACGACGGTTACGGACGAATGACCACGGATGTCCAGCAATCCGGAGGTACCAGCACGACTTCCAGTCCACGCGTTCAATATGGGCACGCAGACGGCTCAACAGGAACCCTCCGCAGGACGTCGATGACTCTCCCTGCCGGCACCAACATTGCTTATTCATACGGGCTCGATGGTTCACCCGACGACATGCTCGGGCGCGTATCGGCCGTGACCCTGCCTGACGAATCCCTGACCGCTGTAGCATACACCTACCTCGGCGCCAATACGATCGTGACCAGAAGTATGCCTAAACCCGGCCTGATCATGGACATGACCGGCTTCACCGGAGACGCCGGGGATACGGTCGGTGGCCTTGATCGCTTTGGCCGAGTTGAATCCATGCCGTGGAATGTCGGAGGAACGGGCATCGACCTGTTCCAGTATGGTTACACCCCTTCGTCCTTCAGGCGCTTCCGAAAGAACGCGGCAGGCCCCTCCGGACAGGACGAGGCCTACGGGCACGATCTCCTGCAACAGGTGACCAGCCGCGAGAAAGGCACGCTGAACGTGTCAGGCTCTGGCATCGCGGGCATCCCGGCAGAAACCGAACAGTTCGACTACGATCCGGCCGGGAACTGGCTTCAATACATCAGGGAAGAAGCTGGGGCCGTCACGATCGACCAGACACGCGCCCATGATGCTGCGAACACCTTGGTTAAGATCGACGGCTTGGTCGCCAAGATAGCCCATGATGCGGTGGGTAACATGACCAGGTTCCCGCTCTCCTACTCTACGACCGAAACGCCGACCACGGCCATCTGGGACGCCTGGAACCGGATGGTACAGAACGAGGTCGCTGGCGAAGTCACCCGGACCTACGAATACGACGGTCTGTTCAGGCGCCTTCGGACATCAGATACGCTATTCTTCTGGAGCGATACCTGGCAGCTAGTTGCAAAGACGCCCGATGACTCCAGCCTGCCTCGCTTCGAGTACATCCGGGGCACCATCGGCATTGGCGAAGTGATTATTGTTCGTAAAATCACCTGAATGCCATGGCCGTGACAAGCTACTACGTTACTACCGACGCGATGGGCAGCGCAGCGAGCATAATCGACGAGGAAGGCATGGCCATTGAACGCCGGAGCTACGACGCTTTTGGCGAAATGAAGCTGATGACGCCTGACGGCACGCCAACTGAAACAAGCGCCACAAAAGTGGACGTTGGGTTCCAAGGTCAAGTGCGCGATGACATAAGCGGGCTCTACCAAATGGGTTATCGATGGTATAACACCACCCTGGGGCGATGGTTGAGTAGAGACCCCATAGGTAATAGGGGCGGGGTAAATCAACAATGCTTCGCAAATAACGCACCTATTGACTTGAACGATAAATACGGGCTTCAAGCCCAAAGCGACCCACAAGCCGCTCCTTGCCCTCAAACGAACGGCCTATCCACCACAGAGTTGGCTGGTGGGCTCATGGGAATCGGAAATCAACTCGAGCGAACAGGATTGATACGCGATGAATACGCTGAAGCGGCTTTAAATGCTAAAAACAAAGCCGAAAGGGATGCTTTGAAAAAAATTTACTGGGAGAAACAAACCCCGCTCGGGAAAGAAATTACCAAGAAAATACTCGAAGAGAGACAGGGAACAATACCTGCGGAGAGCAATCCAGTTAAGACAAACAGCTCAGTTAACAGAATGGGAAAAATGATGAAGTATGGCGGCCGTGCACTGGTTGTTGCCGGAGTTGGGATGGAAATATATGAAATAACTAACACGCGAGACGAAAAAAAGGCCGATGCCGTGACAAAATCAGCCGGGAGAATAGCTGGGGCCTGGGCAGGAAGCGAAGCTGGGGCAGTGGTTGGCGCGTCGGGCGGCCCATGGGGCGTAGCTGCCGGCGTAATAATCGGAGGGATCCTGGGGTCAATTGGTGGAGAAGAACTTGTAGGCGAAGTCTTCGGCAAAAAGTCGAAATAAGATATGCCAAGCAAAAAATCTCAGATTGCTAGAATCGGCATCGATGCCGCTGCTATAATCGCAGAATGCACAACATCATCTGGACCGTCTGATGATCATTTCATTGTAGTCATTGATCTCGAAGGACAGGAGCACGTGTTCCGTGCGAAGGACTTCCCGGCGGCTATTGAGCCTAATATACATGCCTCCACTTGTGGCTTTGAAACGAAGCTGCACGGAACAACCACCAATGACAGTCGGATAATCTTCCCACCAACTCTCGCAGAGCACAAACTCTATAAATATACATACTATCCACCGAAGTCGCTAACGCTCAGACTACTGCAAGTACAAATGGTACAAAGTGAATTCACAGATGAAGTCAAAATGTACCTACACGGACTACGAGAAAACAAGGCTGTAGACAAAGATCATCTATAATCAGGCATCGAGCCTCAACGGCCAATTGAGTTCAGACAACTCGCCGGACTGCCTAAAGACAGGAGTACGTGGTCCATAGTACAAGCCCCTCGGCATCTGTTGCTCCATAAACAGATCCCACTCGCAATTACTACAGCGCAGAAGAGGAACAATCTCCTTGGCATGGGAAACCGAAAGCCAGAACGCCGTGCAGACGCGTGCCCCCATGATTCGCCGGAGGCAAGTCCCTGGGAGGTCATAAGTCGGCGCCCTTAGTGACGAGGTATCCAGCCAAAGGGCGTCAGCATCATCAGGCAGATCCTTAAAACACTGAAGGAACAGCTGTGGGTTCTTGAGCATGAAATCATCTTCGCAGACCATGAATCCGCGAACGCCACCAGGAATTGATTCGGCGAGTTCAATGCCTCGCTCAAAGGCGGCCAATCCGGCCAGCCGGCACCCTATGGCAGCCGGTATATACCTATTGCGGAAGTTATTGGCCGAAAAATACGCCTCCATCCCATTGACATCATTCCATGTTATCTTGTCGGGATCGGCCAAAACCCCAGGAGACCAGACCACCTCGTGGCTGAATTCCTCGGCCCGAGCCAAGGCGCGTGCCTTCCTTCCAGAGTTGGCTAATGAAATAATCAAGGTGTGGCGATAATGGCTTGGCAGGTGCGGGATCTTCACTGGCCTTGAGGCTGCTGGCTGAGTCTTGTCTGCCCCTTGATCCACGGGTCCGATGTAGGCTTCACCTGACCGGATGAAGAATTCCCTGTCCCAATCGAACCAGTCCATCTGGAGCATGCCGGGCGAAACCTCGGTCCAGCGTCCCATGGCGCCTCCGTTCTTACGTGCGAAGTACCCAGATTTCAGGAGGAACACGTCGTCCCGCCAGACGCGGTGGACGGCACGGATCACATGCCCTTCCCCTTGCATCATCAAGTCATGCACAACGCCAAGGGCGAGAGGCTCGCACCAATGGCAAGTCACCTGTCTATTGCCAGCCGAAGGAAGGAAAGCTCTATCCTTGCAAAGCAATGTCGAGGAAGCGAGCCTAGCACCTTTAGCGGCGGCCGCCCTGCCAATTACCAGGTCTTCGGCTCCCACTGCTGGCAACGTTCTGTCGGCGCAGATCTTGGCCGCAAGCGCTGTAGAGAGAAAGTACCCTGCTCCTCCGCTTGGAGCCCCCCTTGCGTCGACGCTTTCATCCCCAATCAGGTCATACCTAGGGCGTGGAACGGACGACAGCCTATCCAACACGACATAAGTATCGTCGTCGCACTTGAAGAGCCAATCGGCGTCATACCGCTTCAAGGCATAAGCAAGCGCCTCCCGGACTTTAAGCGGCAAGCTTCCATACCCATCATCAACATCCAGCACCACAACGTCTTTTTCACCGGCAATGTCTGCACCACGACCAACGAAGAAGAAATAACTGACACCCTTCACCTGACGAGAGAGCCAGGTTCGTCTAACCGCTTCACGCCGTTCGCGACCTCCACCGTGGCTGCAGATCGCCACTACGACGTGGGCCTTTTCCTTTCGCAGACCTTTTCTGACGGTTCCGCAAAATGGCATCGGGCTTCGCTGGCCTATTTGCCTGGAAACCGTCTGCAGTTTGGGGCGCACTGGATTCTGGATACACAAAAGTTATGCCTTTACAATAATAGATTATCCGCTTGTGGGCATTGACAAGAAGGATATCCTAAAAGAGCATTCCTGAACCCCGATGAGTATCACCGACTACTACGTTACGACCGATGCCATGGGGAGCGTGCCGGCAATATTGGACGAGGATAGCAAAGTCTTGGAACGCCGCAGCTACGACGCCTTCGGTGAAATGACCTTCATGGCGCCCGCCGGCGTAACCGCAGCGGTTAGCCCCACCGGCGTAGACGTGGGATTCCAAGGGCAGATCAGAGATGCAATCATCAACCTCTACCAGATGGGCTTTAGGTGGTACAATCCGACCACTGGCAGATGGCTATCGAGAGATCCGATTAAAGAGGCAGGGGGCTTAAACCAATATAGCTTTTCAAGTAACCAACCGATTGACGCTGCCGACCCGCTTGGATTGATGATAATGCCTTCCACTGCTTGGAGCAGGCTCCCCTCAAAGGGGGACAAAGAAATCGGCACCATACATTCTCGGCCGATGGACAACGGGATTCCGATCGCCTCTGACATTCTCACGCATATTGCGCTGGGTTATGCTGATCATTTCTTCTTAGTCCTGAACGACGGATCGCGCTTCTCCCATGGCGGCAGTAGTGATCCAAGGCCAGGCGATGTTAAAGTCCCATTGCGAATTCCTGAAAACATCGACGCCAAGAAATTCAAAGAGTGCTTGAAGCGTCATTGGCCTAAAAACGAATCATATAACCCTTTAACTAATAACTGCCGGCTAGGCATGAACGAGGCTATCAAGAAGTGCCTGGAAGAAAACACACCCACATCGCCTCCTAAACGAAAGCAACCTGGGTGGCTTTTGTCTATTATCATAGCTTAACCATGAGCCCCGAAAGACATCTGGAATCATGCAAGCGGCTCGCAGTCCTGATGGTGCCAGCTCTTTTGATGGCAATGCTGTTAATCGGGCTCGGCTCCTACGTCTTGTCCGGAATAAGAATACGGGCTAAGCTAGATTCCTTGCAGAAGGCCAACGCCGGGATGACTGACTACAAAACGCTGTTGGGGACTCCGAGCGCCGAATTCACCTCCCCGACAGAGTATAACAAATCACAGGCAGCCGGACTTTTTGGACATAAACGAACGAACCCAAGCGGTCACTTCGCCTTTTGGGCAAAGGAAGGAATACCCTATTACTGGGTGCTGATTATTTGTGACGACAAGGAAACACAGGTCGAGTCAGTGAATGTCTTTAAAGGTAAAATATGGTAATCTAACTTCTGCCCGAAGCACGCAAATCAAGCACTAAGTTCTATCGACACCTTAAGGCCTTGAGCGACGCTCGCCTTAGACATAAGGTTTTTAGTCCAGCGTTTTTAAACCGAAGTGTTAGTTGGTCAGATTAAGCTACAGAACAAGCGGAAGTCCTCAGTAACTATGCACTGATACTTGGCAATCCATTGATTGCAGCGGTTATAGCTTTCCAATCATCGTGGGAATAGATCCGGTGGACGTTGGCGTTCGCATGACCGACCATGCGCATGCGGACATTCTCTGCGATCTGCCGGCTCTCCAGGTTGGTGACCATGGTATGCCTGAAACTATGGAAGCTCTTCCCGGGCACTTTGTTCTTCCCGCGCTTGGTATAGCAGGGGTCGACGCCCGCCTTGGTCATTATGCCGATAAATGCTTGGCTAAGGCCGCAGCGGCCTCCAGGCAGGGCTTCGCTCATGGATGGCAGCACCGGGGCCTTGGGGTTGCCGGCGACCGCCGTACGATAAGTAAGGAGCCAGGCCTTGAGATCAGGGTGAAGGGGTAGTTTCACGTAGCTATGCTCAGCCTTACGGAGCTTGCGCTGGGTATAGGCCATGAAGGGGTCGACAACGTCCAGGTCGATGTTCTCCCAAGTCAGATCGCAGATATCTCCCATCCGGGCGCCGGTGTAGAAGGCCAGAAGGCAAAGCGACTTCCATTCGTCGCTCGGGCAGGCCTTCAGGATAGCCTCAACCTCGTCCAGGGTGAAGGGCTTCTTAACCTCCGACTGGGCCAGCGGGATATCCACCGTCGCCACAGGATTGAGCGTACAGACCCCTTCGCGCATGGCCCGGTTGAAAACCGCGAAGAGCACTCGGATGTCGAGTTTGACAGTACCCGGGCGACTCCCCTCCCCCATGCGCTTGGCGATATAGCCCGCGAGAATGTCGCCGAAATTGCCCGTGGGCACGGTGAAGGAGACCTTGCGGTGCGGCCCGCCCAGCACGGCGGCGCTGGTGAAATAATAGACGGTCTGCGCGACCACCCGGGGAGCCTCGGCCTGA
>RFZB01000073.1 GCA_009920915.1 Sphingomonadaceae bacterium
GCAGTGCTGGTTGATGTTAAGTCAGCGCCTGACCGCCGCCAAATAAGTGCTCATGAAAACAAGGTGTTAATGACAGAACTTAAGGCGGATTTGAACGCCTATCTGGCGACGACAGCCCCTGCAGTGCGCACCCGATCGCTTGCCGATGTCATTGCCTTTAACCGTGCACATGCCGCCCAAGAAATGGCCTTATTTGGCCAAGAAACCTTTGAAAAGGCACAGGCAACACAGGGGATAGACGATCCTGACTATCTCAAAGCGCGCGAGGCCGGCCAGCGGCTTGCCGGCCCGGAAGGGATTGACCGGATGTTGGCAGATAGCGGCACCATTGCCCTAATTGCCCCCACAGCGCCGCCTGCTTGGTTTATCGATCCCGTCAATGCCGATCAGGCCCCCTTTGGCGGCGCGGGGTCTCTGGCCGCTGTTGCAGGCTATCCGCATTTAACTGTCCCCATGGGCGGTGTGTTGGGCTTGCCCGTGGGTCTAAGCTTTATTGGCCCCAAATGGAGCGAGGCCCAGCTTTTGGCGCTTGGATACGCCTTTGAACAAGCTGCCCCCGACACGAAGCTGCGCCCCAGCTTTGCGCAAAGCATTGAGGCGCAGCCCGAGGTCGACCGTCTGTTTCAGCCCGCCCAATAGGCTTTATCCCCGGCCATGAGGATGGCTGCGGCCCTTGCGATGTGGCTTGGTGGGGGTTGGCTTATGGCGCACAGGCGCAGGCCCGGGGCGCCCCTGCCCCCGGCGCGCCTTAGCGATTTGCCGCGGCGCTTCAGATCGGCTGATGATCAAACCCGTTTCATCCTCTGCCCCAGCCACAAAGGTCCGCGCGACAGCCTTTGCAAAGCGTTGCTCCAACGTGCGGGGAATCTGGAAAAAGCTTTCCGTTGCGGCAATGCGAATGGCGCCAATTTCGTTGCGCGTGATATGCCCACGGCGGCATAAGAGCGGCATCAACCAGCGGGGATCCGCCTGATGTTGGCGCCCCACATCCAGTTGGAACCAAACTACATCGTCAAATCCTTCGCGATGGTGCGCCGGACGCCCATCAGCCTCGGCCTTGCGGGATAGATCAATCAAATCTTCTGGAGACGGCAATTGTGCCCGGTGCATTTGGACCAGCGCCACGGCAATCTCTTCCGGTGTTTTCTGCGCCAATAACCGCTCAGCAATCAGCTGATCATCATCCTGCGCTTCAACGGGCGTCATAAGCGCCGTCAAAAGCCGCTCTCTATCTTGCTCGCGAATGGCCTCTGCCGTGGGCGCAGGCACCCATTCGGCTTGGATACGGGCATTGCGCAGCATCATTTCCACACGGCGGCGGCGCATATGCGGCACAATCAAAATGGCCGTGCCCTTTTTGCCAGCCCGCCCAGTCCGGCCCGATCGGTGCTGCAGTGTTTCGGCATCGCGCGGCAGTTCCACGTGAATAACAAGGCTCAGCGAGGCCACATCAATGCCGCGGGCGGCCACGTCTGTTGCGACGCAGACCCGCGCCCGCTTATCACGCAAGGCTTGCAAGGCTTGGTTCCGCTCGCTTTGGCTATGTTCTCCCGATAGCGCCACGGCGGCAAAGCCGCGCTCAACCAATGTTGCATGAAGATGGCGCACATTATCCCGCGTCGCGCAGAACAGCATCGCGGTTTCAGCCTCATGAAAACGCAACAGATTTACCACGGCGTGTTCGGTATCCGCCGGGCTAATGGTAACGGCCTGATAGCTGATATCGCCATGGCCGGCATCATCCCCCAGTGTTGAAATGCGCAGCGCATCTCGTTGATATCGCTTGGCCAGTGACACAATGGGCTTGGGCATTGTGGCAGAAAATAACAGCGTCCGCCGGTCTTCTGGCGTGGCATCCAAAATGCCTTCCAGATCATCACGAAAGCCCATGTCGAGCATTTCGTCGGCCTCATCCAGCACCACAAAGCGCAGGGCAGAGACATCCAGAGCGCCGCGTTCCAAATGGTCGCGCAATCGACCGGGCGTGCCGACAATGATATGCGTGCCCGCATAAAGCGCCCGGCGCTCTTTTGAAGGGTCCATGCCGCCCACACAGGTTGTGATGCGCGCGCCCGTCCCTTCAAACAGCCAGACCAGCTCACGGCTGACTTGCAGGGCCAATTCGCGCGTCGGCGCAATCACCAGAGCCAATGGCGCACCCGCCCGCGCAAAAACGGGGGCGTCTGCCAGCAATTCCATGCCCATCGACAGGCCAAAGGCGACCGTTTTGCCAGAGCCTGTGCGCGCCGAGACAATCAAATCCCGCCCGACCGTTTCCGGCTCAACAACTGAGGCCTGCACGGCAGTCAGGCTTTCATACCCGCGCGCGGAAAGGGCCGCTTGAAGCGGGGGCGGAATCAAAGGGGACATCATTGTAACAACAGCCTGTTCATGAGGATGAGCAGCAGCTTGCCGCTCCAATAGCTGGCCCAAAGGCCAAAATGGGACCTGCCCGAGGGAGACGCCATAGCGGCATTACGCCGCTAAAGCCACTGCCAGTTTTATAAGGTGCGTGTCCAAAACGGCTTTTAAGCGTTTTCCTAAGCCAATTTTGCCTTAATGGCGGCCAGGGCCTCGGCGGCCTTGCTGCCATCTGGACCGCCGCCTTGCGCCATTTCTGGCTTGCCGCCGCCGCCTTGGCCACCCAAGGCTTCAACACCCGCACGGACCAGATCCACCGCGCTGAACCGCCCAGTTAAATCATCCGTCACGCCAACCAGCACAGACGCCCGCCCATCATTCACTGTCACAAAGGCGGCAATGCCAGTTCCAAGCTTCGCCTTGGCGTCATTTGCCAATCCGCGCAGGTCCTTGGGGTCCAGCCCATCAAAGCTTTGGCCCAAAAATAAAATGCCATTTACATCTTCCGGCTCGGCCGCAGAAGCGCCACCCCCGCCCAAGGCCAAGGCCTTTTTGGCGTCGGCTAGGTCTTTCTCCAGCTTGCGCACAGTTTCTGCCAAGGCTGCAACCCGCGCAGGCACTTCATCAGGATTAGCGCGCAATTGAGCGGCAACATCCTTCAGCTTATCCTCGCGGTCGCTCAGCCAGAGCCGCGCGGCTTCGCCCGTCATGGCTTCAACACGGCGCACACCGGCAGCCACAGCGCCTTCCGATACGATTTTAAACAAGGCAATGTCGCCCAGCGCACTCACATGGGTGCCGCCACACAGCTCAACAGAATAGGCACCGCCCTCGCTGCGGGGGCCCATGGTCAAGACGCGCACCTCCTCGCCATATTTCTCACCAAACAGCGCAAGCGCTCCGGCGGCAATGGCATCATCGGGCGTCATCAAACGCGTCGAAACGGGCTGATTGCCGCGGATCTCGGCATTCACTTCCGCTTCAATGGCGGCAATATCCTCAGGCGTCAGCGCCGAAGGGTGCGAAAAGTCAAACCGCAAGCGGTCTGCCGCGACAAGGCTGCCTTTTTGCGTGACGTGCGCGCCCAAGCGATTGCGCAGCGCAGCATGAAGCAAGTGCGTGGCGGAGTGATTGGCCCGGATCCGATTGCGCCGGTCCACATCAACGGACAAATGCACCGTTTGCCCAACCGAGATGGTCCCGCTGGCAATGCTGGCATGATGCGCGTGCAGCCGGCCTAAAGGCTTGGCTGTATCGTCCACCTGCGCGGCCAGCCCGCCATCGGCACGGATGCTGCCCGCATCGCCTGTCTGGCCGCCGCTTTCCCCGTAAAAGGGCGTTTGGTTGGTCAGAATGACAAGTTTGTCACCCGCCTGCGCTGTTTCAACGCGCTGGCCATCTTTGACCAGGGCGACAACTTGGCCTTCGCCTTCGGTGCTGACATAGCCCGTAAATTCAGTGCCCCCCAGCTCATCGGCAATATCAAACCAGATTTCATCCGACGCTGTTTCGCCAGAGCCTTTCCACGCCGCACGGGCCATTGCCTTTTGGCGGGCCATGCCCTCTTCAAACCCGGCCCGATCAATCCCAAGGCCTTGTGCGCGCAGCGCATCCTCCGTCAAATCATAGGGAAAGCCATAGGTGTCATACAGCTTAAAGGCCGTGTCACCGGGCAGCACATCCCCCTCCTTCATTGAGACTGTCGCCTCGTCCAGCAGCTTCAACCCCTTGTCCAGCGTTTGGCGGAAGCGAGTTTCTTCCTGCAACAGCGTGGCTTCAACCAGCGGTTGTGCGCGCACCAGCTCAGGATAAGCTGCCCCCATTTCCGCGACGAGCGAGCCGACCAAACGGTGCATCAAAGGCTCTTTTGCGCCCAAGAGATGCGCGTGCCGCATGGCGCGCCGCATGATCCGACGCAGAACATAGCCCCGGCCTTCATTGGACGGCAGGACACCATCCGCAATCAAAAAGCCTGAGGCGCGCAAATGGTCTGCAATCACACGGTGCGAGGTCTTCATGGGGCCATTGGGGTCGCTTTTGGTCAACTCTGACGAGTCGCCGATCAGCGCCTTGAACGTGTCGGTGTCATAATTGTCATGCACGCCTTGCAGCACAGCCGCCAGACGCTCTAACCCCATGCCCGTATCAATGGATGGCCGGGGTAAGGCCGTGCGGCTGCCATCAGCCGCTTGGTCGAACTGCATGAACACTAGGTTCCAAATTTCGACAAAGCGGTCCCCATCTTCATTGGGGCTGCCCGGCGGGCCACCGGGAATATGATCACCATGATCCCAAAAAATCTCGCTGCATGGGCCACATGGCCCCGTGTCACCCATCGACCAGAAATTATCACTAGTGGGGATGCGGATGATACGGCTTTCCGGCAGGCCGGCAATTTTGCGCCACAAGTCAAAGGCTTCATCATCGGTATGATAGACAGTGACAGTCAGCCGATTGGGATCAAGACCCCATTCTTTGGTGGTCAAGCCCCAGGCCAGCTCAATCGCACGCTCTTTGAAATAATCACCGAACGAAAAATTGCCCAGCATTTCAAAAAATGTGTGGTGGCGCGCGGTATAGCCCACATTATCAAGATCATTATGCTTGCCGCCGGCACGGACGCATTTCTGCGAGGATGTCGCAGTTGAATAAGGGCGACTTTCCAACCCGGTAAAGACGTTCTTAAACGGAACCATGCCCGCATTGGTGAACATCAGCGTCGGGTCATTATGCGGCACCAAAGGCGCAGAGGCCACGCGCTCATGCCCATTGACGGCGAAATAGTCGAGAAAGGACCGGCGGATATCGTTTGTCGAAGTCATAACGCATTGCGCTTAGGCGAGGCATCGCCGCTACTCAAGCACCAGAGTATCCTATTGGCCCAAATTGCGTTGAAAAGCCGTCATATCCCCATGAAAAAGGCCCGCCAAAGCGGCGGGCCTTTCGAAGCGTGAGACGCGAGACCATCCTCTAACGCTCATGCCGGGCGATCGCTCCCAGTAGAGCGATTAGAGATCGTCATCCGCCTCTGGTCCTACCATCAGGCCTTCTGCCACCTCATCGGTGCGGCCGCGGATCTGCTGTTCCAGCTTCGCCGCCATTTCTGGGTTTTCCTTAAGCCAAGTCTTGGCATTTTCACGACCCTGCCCAATGCGGATCGAGTCATAGCTGAACCAAGCGCCAGATTTTTCGACCAGCCCGGCCTTAACGCCCAGGTCCAAAATCTCACCCGTCTTAGAAATGCCTTCGCCATACATGATGTCGAATTCAACTTGCTTAAACGGCGGCGCGACCTTGTTTTTCACCACCTTTACCCGGGTCGTGTTGCCAACAATGTCTTCCCGGTCCTTAATTTGGCCCGTGCGGCGAATGTCGAGACGCACCGAAGCATAAAATTTCAGCGCATTGCCGCCAGTTGTGGTTTCCGGTGAGCCATACATCACACCAATTTTCATGCGGATTTGGTTGATAAAGATCACCAAGCAATGCGAGCGATTGATTGAGCCTGTAATTTTGCGCAACGCTTGGCTCATCAAACGGGCCTGAAGACCGACATGGCTATCCCCCATTTCGCCTTCAATTTCAGCCCGGGGAACCAAAGCAGCAACAGAGTCGATCACCAGCACGTCAACCGCGTTTGAGCGCACCAGCGTGTCAGCAATTTCAAGCGCCTGCTCCCCCGTGTCGGGCTGCGAGACAATAAGTTCATCAATATTGACGCCCAGCTTCTTTGCGTAAACGGGGTCAAGCGCGTGTTCGGCATCGATAAAGGCAGCTGTGCCGCCCGTTTTCTGCGCCTCTGCAATGGCATGCAGTGCCAAGGTGGTTTTACCTGAGCTTTCTGGACCAAAAATTTCAACAATACGGCCACGCGGCAAGCCGCCAATGCCCAAGGCAATGTCCAACCCAAGCGAGCCCGTCGAAATCGATTCGATCTGGATCGCTTCGCGCGACCCGAGCTTCATTGCAGAGCCTTTGCCAAATGCGCGGTCAATTTGCGCAAGTGCTGCTTCGAGTGCTTTTTCTCTATCCATAGCTGACGAACGATCCGTTTCGATGACTTTGAGTTGTGCCGACATGGCGTATCCCCCTCGTAGCTGTTGCACCTGCTGCGTCAATCAGATGCCTCATGTATACACTTTGTTCTCATTTGAACAAGAGGGGAACGAAAATTTTTTTCTGTTTTGTTCTCATGGTCGTCATCAGCGCTGTATGGAGCTGCGAACAACCTCTGCAAGTTTCTGAACAGAAAAGGGTTTTGGCAGGAATTCAACATTTTCGAGGACAATGGATTGGCGCAATTGCTCTTCTGCATAGCCGGACATGAAAATGATCGGCAGCTCGGGATAGAGGGCACGGGCCTGTCGCCCAAGTGTAGGGCCATCCATCACGGGCATAACCACATCTGAAATCAGCAGATCAACATCTGTCCGGTCCTGCAGGATCAACAGCCCCTCCTCGCCATGCGTCGCCGTCACCACGTCATAGCCATGCTGCGCCAGTGCGCGTTCGGCCACGCTGCGCACCATATCTTCATCTTCCACCAGCAGAATTGTGCCACTGCCCGATAATTCCGATGACTTTTCTTTGGGTCGGGCCATGTCTGCGGCCTGCCCAGCTTCAGCCACGTGAACGGGCAGATAGATGACAAAGCTGCTCCCCTGCCCCGGCGTTGAATCGGCAAAGATAAACCCGCCCGATTGTTTAACGATGCCGTACACCGTTGACAGGCCAAGGCCCGTGCCATTCCCAACTTCCTTGGTCGTAAAGAAAGGCTCAAATATCTTGGGCAAAAGATCAGGCGTTATGCCGGTGCCGGAGCCAGACACACTCAAGACTGTGTAATGCGCAATGGGCAGAACTTCGCTGCCAATGCGCCGCACATCATCGGCATGTACGGCGTAGGTCTGCAGTGTCAGTCGCCCGCCTTCGGGCATGGCGTCGCGGGCATTGACAGCCAAATTCACAATTACTTGCTCTAACTGGCCCGGATCAGCGCGCACCGACCCAAGATTACGACCATGTTTGACGACCAGTTCCACACGTTCGCCCATCAGCCGCTTTAACAAGTTTGATATTTCGGCCACGACATCAGGTAATTGTAAAATCTGCGGCCGCAGAGTCTGCTGACGTGAAAATGCCAGCAATTGCCGTGTCAGGCTGGCCGCACGATTGGCATTGTTCCTAATTTGCTGAATATCATCATAATCAATATCGCCCGGCGCATGGCGCATTAGCATCAAATCACAATGGCCAAGAATGCCCGTGAGAATGTTGTTGAAATCATGCGCAACACCGCCTGCCAATTGCCCCACGGCCTGCATCTTGGTCGCTTGTGCAACTTGGCTCTTAAGCCGTGTTTCTTCCGTTGAATCCTTCATAGACAGCAGCACCGCCGCATCCCCAAGGCCTGAAACACTCACCAAAGTTAAGGGCACGGGATCATCGGCTTGGCTGGCAAGGCGCACTGCAATGTCACACCCAACAGGCTGGCCACTGGCATAACGGCGGACGGCATCTGCCACAGCCGCCTTGTCTTCGCGAATAACCAAATCGCCCGGATAAATTGGACGATCTTCGCCAGTAACGCCCGCAGCGCGGCAAAAGGCATCGTTCAGAAATAAAAAGCGCCCGTCCCGATCCGCCAGTGCCAATCCCATGGGGAGCTTGGCCAACATCGCCTGAACATTGGCCACAACGCCTTGATCCGCCATGCCAGTCGGTTCTTCATCCAGCAAAAACACCAATGTTTCGCTATCCGGATTGCCGGGGTCACCGGGGATTTGCAGCAGCCTCAGCGGATGGCCGGCGGATCCTTCCTGCACAAATCGAATTGCCCCATTCACATCCCGCTCAAATAACGAGGGAAAATCACGTCCTTCCAGCGCCGTCCCTTTTAGCCCTGTGGCACGGGAGACAAAAACGGGGCTGGCAATGCGGATATGCCCTTTCGGCCCAATCAGCACGGCCATAACGCCAGCTTCACCCAGCCGTTCTCCTGCCGGCCCTGCCAGCAGGCGCTGCGTTTCGGACACAAGATCAAAGCTGGATGAGGCGCGGAAACACCAGATAAGGCAATCTTCATCATGGCCCGTGCGCGCAACGTCGACATCCAAAAGCACAGCACCGCGGGGCAAACGCCGCAACTGCGCGCTGCCATCACGCCAGGCTGTCGCTGCAAGAGAGGAAAGGAGCGCCGCGCGGGTTGGATCGCCAATCAGGGCAGGCGGCGCATCATCGCCCTGAAACCAGTCTTGATACACATGGTTGGCGCAGCGTAATTGTCCAGACCGGTCAGTCACCGCAAGGGCGGCCGTCTCAAAATCCGCCATGGATCGAACAAGCTGCCAATCAATTTCAGGTCGATTGGCCATTGGCCCGGGCCGACGCAGCATTGCGGTTAAGAACAGCAGCGCACAAATCCCCAGCCCCACTGCCAAGCCGGCGGCCAAGCCAACACTGCCCAATGTCCAGAACAGCAGCGCCGCGGAAAGCGCAGCCGCTAGCCCAACCAGCAAAGACACACGACTATCCGCGTGCCGCCCAAAACTCGCCAACATGAGGCACCATCCTGATTATACGCACAGGTCAGAGCATGAGAGCTCAACGTCTCATGCCCTGTCAACAAACGCCACGCTAATAAATTTTACGCCATCCGCCGCCGCCGCCAACGACGGATCAGCCAAACACGCCAGATAATCGTCGCCACGATATAACCAAATATGGCGGCGGCCGCCGAAATGACAAACAAGCCCCATAACAGGGCAGGTGCAGCGCTCGACAATAGCCAGGCCAGCCAATCCGCAAACCCCGCGCCGCGCGCCATAAGGGCTTCAAATTGCGAGACATCTGCCCCCATATGCAGCGTTGCATCGCCAATATACAGCGCGGCCGCAATCAAGAATGGGGTGGTCAACGGATTGCTTAAAAACGTCATGGCTGCGGCTATCGGCACATTGGCGCGAAAGGGGAGCGCCAGCAAAGCGGCCCCTGCAATTTGGATACCGGGCACCAGCAAGAAAATACCGACCATCAGGCCCAAGGCAACGCCACGCGGCACCGATCGGCGCGTAAAGCGCCACAAGGCAGGATGGAAAACGCGCTTGGCAAAAGGCCGCAGGAAGCAGCTTTTTTCAAAGCTTTCCCGGGCTGGCGCCTGCGCACGAATCCAGTCCGAGAACCGGCTCATCCCCGATCCTTCAAAATCCGGGCGGCTTCGCGCTTCCAATCACGTTCTTTAATTGTCTCGCGCTTGTCGTGCGCTTTTTTACCCTTGGCCAATGCCAGCTCCACTTTGGCCCGCCCGCGTCCATTAAAATAAATGGACAATGGAACCAGCGTCATGCCTTCGCGCGCGACTGCGCCGTGAAGCTTTTTAATCTCGCGTTCGTGAAGCAAAAGTTTACGAGGCCGCTTGGGTTCATGATTAAAGCGATTGCCATGGCTAAATTCGGGGATGTTGGCATTGACCAGCCATATTTCCCCGTCATTTACTTCGGCATAGCTTTCCCCAATTGACCCTTCGCCAAAGCGCAGAGATTTCACTTCAGTGCCCGTCAGCGCGATGCCAGCTTCATAGCTGTCTTCAATATGATAATCATAGCGGGCCCGCCGATTTTCAGCGACAGTCTTCACCTTATCAAATGTACTGGGACGCGGACGCGCCATCAGATCAAACCAGCATGGGCA